>JAFGCH010000015.1 GCA_016932695.1 Acidimicrobiia bacterium
GAGAAGGGATGGAGGAAGGCACCAGGCACGCCCGTCACCTCGCAGTAGTCGGCGGTCTGACCTCGCAGGCTAGCCCGGCGCCGGCACCCGTTCCTCGAGGGAAGGGGCACCGTTGCACAACGCGCCACACCACTCGATCAGGGCAGGTACTGCTCCACGATGGCGGTGGCCCGGCCCCCGTTGACGTAGAGCCACACGCTGCAGTAGTCGCCCGGGCAGGACTGGTAGGAGTCGGGGCTCGGCCAGGACACCATAGGGATCTCGGTGGGACTCGTAACGTCGCCCGAGAGCATGTCCACGTACCACACCCGGCAGCCGGTACCGATCGGCACCGAGAAAGCGGTGGCCACGTTGTTCTGCACGTAGTAGTCGAGGCACTCGCTGGGATCCGACGCGAACCCGTCGTCCATCTGGGCGTCGCAGGCGGGGGCACCCGTCCAGAAGCAAGCGAGGTCGAAGGTGATCCGGCCCCCACCCACTCCCTCGGCAAAGCCGAACCAGACCCCGTTGGGCAGGGCATCGAAGCCCGGGGTGACGCAGCCCGACCCGTGCGCTCCATTGCTGCTGGGAAAGACCGGAGGGAAGAAGTCCGCGGTATCCACCAGATAGACCGTTTCGGGAGCGGTGGTTGTTGTAGTGGTCGACGTCGTAGAGGTGGTCGACGTCGTGGAGGTGGTCGACGCAGCCGTGGAACTGGTGGGAGGTTCCGTGGTAGTCGTCGTCGTAGCCAGGGTGGTGGCCGTCTCGGTAGTCGAGGTGGATTCCGCCCCCGTGGTCGAGGGAGCGGTGGTGGTGAAGATGCCGTCGTCGTCGCCACACGCGGCGAACAGCAGAGCCAGAACCAGGGCCATCGGAGCGATGCGTCGCATGCAGGACCTCCTGGGGACAGCCTAGCCAGAGGGCCCCTCCCCGGGGCGGACGCCCGCCCCCGGCAAACGGAGGCCCGGCCCCGCGCCGCCCAACCTCATCCGCCGGCGGCGGCGCTGCCCGGGACGGCCTCGGTACTCTGGCCCCCGTGATCGAGTTGGAGCTCACCGGGATCGCCCACGGCGGCGAGGCAGTGGGCCGCCTGGAGGGCAAGGCCTGCTTCGTGGACGGCGCCCTGCCCGGGGAGCAGGTGCGGGGGGTGGTGACCCGGGACGCCGGCACCTGGGCGCGGGTGGAACTGCATGAGGTGCTGACGCCCTCGCCCCAGAGGGTGGAACCACCCTGTCCGCTGTTCGGCATCTGCGGCGGCTGCCAGTGGCAGTTCGCCGACTACCCGGCTCAACTGCAATGGAAGCGGGACATCCTGGCGGGGCAGCTGACTCACCTCGGCCGACTAGAGGACCCGCCGGTACGGGAGACGCTGGCCCTGGGAGAGCCGTTCCGCTATCGCAACCGGGCGGACTTCCGGGTGGCCTTGGGCCGGCCGGCCTTCTTCCGGCGCCACAGCCACGTGCTGCAGCCCATCGAGGACTGCCTCCTCCTCCACCCGGCCGTGGGCGCTCTGCTATCCCGCCTCGGCGACCTGGGCGAGGCCCGGGCCCTCACCCTGCGGGTGGCCTCGGCGACCGACGACCTGCTGGCTGTGATCGAAGGGCCGGTGCCCGAGCAGGCGACCGGGTGGGGCTGCGGGGTGGTATCGCGGCACCGGCATCGGCTGACACCGCGAGTGGGCTCCGGCGCCATCGTCGAGACGGTGGCCGGGGTTGCCTTTCGCATCACCGGCGACGCCTTCTTCCAGAACCACGCCGCAGGCGCCGAGGCGCTGGTCGGGCTGGTGCGGGAGGCTCTGGCGCCGGGACCCGACGACACCCTGCTCGACGCCTACGCCGGAGGCGGGCTCTTCGGGCTCACCGTGGGGCGGGAGGTCGCCCGGGTGATCGCCGTCGAATCGGACCGTCTCTCCCTGGCCGACCTGCGTCACAACTGCCGGCGGGCCCCCACCCCGGTGCGCGTGGCCGAGGGCGCCGTCGAGGACGTCCTCCCCCAACTCGACGCCCGCTGGGACCTGGCGGTGGTCGACCCGCCCCGCACCGGGCTCGGCCGGGACGGGATCGACGCGGTACTGGCCGGGGGGCCGCGCGCCCTGGCCTACGTGTCCTGCGACCCCGCCTCCCTGGCACGGGACGCCCGGCTGCTGGCCGACGCCGGCTACCACCTCGACTGGGCCCAACCCGTCGACTTGTTCCCCCAGACCTTCCACCTCGAGACGGTGGCGGCCTTCCGCGCCGGGTGAGAGCCTCGCAGAGAAGAAGCGGTCGGGCACCATCGTCCGCCTGTGGTATTCCGCCCACGCGGGCAGCGACCTTCCCCATAGCCGTTATCGTCGCTCCCCCAAGCCGACGAGAAGACTCCGTTGACCCTGCCCCCCGACGCCCGCTCGCTCCCGTTCGAGAGATGGTGGAACGTGCGCGACCTGGGCGGCCTCCCCATCCGGGACGGCGGGACCACCCGACCCGGGGTGCTGCTCCGGGCCGCCAGCCCCGAATTCGCCTCCGCGGCCGACATCGACCGGGCCCGTCGGCTCGGGCTCAACACCTTCGTCGACCTGCGGATCCCCGGCCACACCCCCGACTGGCGGGCGGCGGCACCCGGGGCGGTCACCGTGGGGGTGAATCTCGTCGGCTCGATCGACCGCCCGCGGGAAGCTCCCGCCGGGCAACTACTCCGCCTGCTGCTCGACGCCGGCCGGGCCCAGGTCGCCCGTGCCGTCGGGACTATCACCGCTTTCGCTCTGCAGTCGCCCCCGGTTGTCTTCCACTGCCACACCGGCAAGGACCGCACCGGGCTCATCGCGATCGTGATGCTGTCGTTGGCCGGGGTACCCGAAGAGAACATCGTCGACGACTACCTGGCATCGAACCCCGGCTTCGAGGCGATGCGGGCGGCCCTCACCGCGGACCCCCGCCTCGAGTTCATGGCCGGGGCCCCGGCCGCCTTCCGCGGCCCGGTGTCTCGGCCCGGTGTCGAAGAGGCGCTGCACTTCCTGCAGGAGGCGGGCGGGGTGGAGGCCTACCTGCAGTCGAGCGGGCTCACCTCAGCCGAGGTCGTCCGGGCCGCCGCCCTGCTCCGGCCGGTCGAGTAGCCGAAGGCTGCGGCGCGGCACTCGACGCCCTGTGCGGCTCTCCATGGCCTTTGCCCCCGAACCTCGTAGTGGCCGTCGGGCTGGCGGAAGGGCCTCCGGCACCGCCGGCCCGACGGCCGCGTCCGGATCGCGGGCCCGC
>JAFGCH010000091.1 GCA_016932695.1 Acidimicrobiia bacterium
CACGAACTCGCCCGGCGCGGCGGCCGTTACGGCCTGGCTGCCATGTGCATCGGCGTGGGCCAGGGCATCGCCCTGGTGGTGGAGCGGGCCTAGCCGGGGAGGAGCAGCAGCAGGTGCACCGGCCCCTCTGCGGTGGGCAGGTCCCAGTAGAGGCGGAAGGTCGTGGAGGGGCACTCGACCTGGATGATCCAGGCGGCACCCCGCTTGCCTACCACGCAATTCCGCCCGGCCCAGGGTGCCCGGGGATCGGCCAACAGGCGCTCGATGGCCTGATCGACGCATAGGGTGGCAGCGTGATCGATGCGGAGGTACCTATCCATGGACTCGGGCGTGGCGTCGAGGTCCACCGTCGGCGCGAAAGTATGCCGGCACGACGTCCGTGGGCAGTGGGGCGAAGGGGCATATGCCCACTCGTTCCGCTGGGGCAAGATGGGCGTAGAGAGCGGACTGGGGACGTATTCATGGGTGACAGCCTCGGATCGGGGCGCCGGGTGATCGCCGATGTCGACCAGCGGGGTCGCGTGTCGCTGGCCAAGTTCGGGTTCCGCTCGATGCAGGTGGTCATCGACACTACGGACGACGGCGGTCTGACCATCCATCCCGCCATTGCCATGACGGTTGCCGAAGCCGCCCACTACGGAGACCCGGAGGCGGTTCGGCTCCTCGAGCAGGCCCTGGCTTCAGCCCGCGAGGGCCGGCTGCAACCACTTCCGCTGAGGTCGAAGGGCCGGGCGCGGGATCCCGGCCGGTCCAGAATCCCTACCCGGCCTGGACGCTCACCTTGCTGATGACCGCTTCGGTGCGGGGGCGGTCCTGGGCGTCGGTGGGGATCGCCGCGATGGCATCCACCGCTTCCATGCCCTGGACCACCTCGCCGAAGATCGTGTACTGGTGGGGGAGCTTGAGGTCGCCCAGGCAGATGAAGAACTGGCTGCCGTTGGTGTTGGGGCCGGCGTTGGCCATGGCCAGGGTGCCCCGCCGGTAGCGGCGGTCGGCCTCCAACTCGTCACGGAACGAGTAGCCCGGGCCGCCGCGTCCGGTGCCGGTGGGGTCGCCGCCTTGGATGACGAAGCCGGGGATCACGCGATGGAAGATCAGGGTGGCGCTGAGTGCAAACCTTCCGCGGATCACCATCGCTTTGGGCTGGGATGGGGTAGCGAGGTTCCTGGGTTCGGCTAACGGTTCAGCGCCCTCGTAGAGCCCGCTCGAGTTTGGCTGCGAGTCCGCCGGGTGCTCCGCACGTCAGGCAGTGGAGGCGTAGGTCGAAGATGTGTTGGCTGATGATGTCTCTGAGGCGCTTGATCTCGCGATCCCGGGCGGCAAGCTCCGCGTCGCGACCAGCCCACTGCCGCGCCACGGCCCAACCGGCTCTCCAGCGGTTCACAAGCGGCTCGAGGTAACCTCGGCCAGCCTCGGCCACCTCCGTTTCGTATTCCCTTTGCAGAACGTCGATGTGGGTGTGGACGGTCGCCGGCTCGGCTCCCGCGAACGCGACGACAAGCCGGACGGCTTCGGCGAACGGGAGGAGTGCTGTCCCGTAGGCCGTGGCCAGGAAACCCTTGAGCGAGAGCTCGGCCCGAGCGCGGCTGGCGATGCGTTCGAGAGCCGGGGGACGGCCCTCCAGCAGACCGTCATTCCTGACGTAGACGTCCTCCCCTGTGGATGCCAGGACCTCATCAACTGCTTCGGCGAGAGGATCATCCCTTCCGGGCCACTGGTGGTTGGACTCCTCACGGAGTCTGTCAAGCTTGGCCTCGAATCTGAGCAGAGCCGGGATGTCTGCCCACGGCGCAATGATCGTTGCGGCACGCACGTACTCGATGAGGCCGGGGTAAGGATCGTCAAGGAACTTGACCCGCCACTTGCCGCGGCTGACCTTCACCGGCTCGAGCGCCTCGATTCTCACCGGGGCCTCTCGAGACCTCGGTGACCTGCGGTAGCCGTAGACCTGACCGGGGACGATCTCAGCGCTGTTCACCCAGCCGAGTGTATGTGGGTAGGGCGCCGATAGCCCGGGGCCACCGGTTGCTAGGTTCGCACCAACGCCGGCCGTAGCACTGGGTCGGCCTGAAGTGAGGAGCCAGGCAGTGGGCTTCGGCATCAAGATCATGCCAGGAGTGCGTTTACGGGTGTCGAGCCGGGGAGCTCGTATCGGGGTCGGCCCGCGGTACGCGCGGCTGCATGTTGGTACACGGGGGGTCGGGGTGAGTGTGGGACCACGTGCCGCTCGCGCCTATGTCGGCACGGGCGGGGCGTTTGTCTCCTCCCGCGTCGGCCCCGTGCAACTGGGCCCCGGAGGGCCGAGAGTGGCGGTGGGCGCCGGGCCCTTCACGGCGGTTCTGGGGCGAAACACGACCGGTGCGCTGGGTGCGGGGCCCTTCTGGCTCAGTGCGACGACTGGTCGTTCGAAACAGCGCAAGGGATCGTCTGGAGCCAAGAAACAGAGCTTCGCGTTGACCGCGCCGCGCAGTCAGAAACGAAGCTCACCGCTTGGCTCGTCGCGAGCCCGCCCCAATGCGGATGTGGCCTACGGCCGGTACCAGGATGCGCTGCAGCGCCAGGGCGTGAAGCGCAGGAACCAGGTCGAGCTGGCCGAGGCGGCTATCCACGCCACGCTCCTCGATCTCGTACCGGTGGTGGCGCTGGCCTCCACCTATCCCGGCATCAAGCCTCCCGCCGTACCTGAGATGCCGACAGACAAGGAGTTGGCCGAGGCAGCGAAGGCCTTGCTCGCAGAACGGGGGATCGATCACGCCGAGTCGCTCAGAGCCCTCGACCGGCGCGATAGAGCCGTCACGCTTGACGCTCACGCGCGCCTGAAGGACCGCAGCGCGGCTCACCAATGGTGGCAACGCAGGGGGCGCGCCAACTTGGCCGAAGAAGCCGATCGGATCCGCGCGGAGATCGACGGCGAGCGACAGCGGCTGAGTGCTGCGCTGGCCGCCGAGGTGGACAGGCTCCGCTGCGAGATCGCCGAGGAGCGCGCCCGCCTGGTCGCCCGCGTCGATGAGGCTTTCAGGCGGTTCAAGGATCTTGACCCGATGGTCAATCTCATGGTGTTGCAGGCGGTCTTCTCCGACAACGGAGGAACCGCGGCCCCCTTAGCCCTCGAAGGGCGTTCACTGATCGTTCTCATGTCGTTTCCGCCCCCTGGCGAGGCGATCTGGCCTGAGCGACCGGCGAAGACACCCAGTGGGGGGCAGACCGTCAAGAAGCGCACCAAGGCGGAGATTGAGAGGGCCTACACGCAGCACTTGATCCTTCACGCGGCGGCAACGGTCAAGGAGGCCTTCTCCACGCAGCCGAGACTGGCCGAGGTGCGGGTCGTCGTGGTTGAGGAGAAGGACGGTGCGTCGCTGGCCGATCTCCAGGTTCTGGCCGTCGGCACGTTTGAACGGGCGGCGACCATGGAAGCGACCAAGAACCCTGATCGGAGTTGGGCCACCAAGTGGCAGCGCGTTGCCAGCCTGTGGGGTACGAAGAAGGCGTCCGACTTCGCGGATGCCTGGAGCAGGTGGCGTCCCGCCGCCGGGGCGCTAGTGGCCTTCGCCCAAGGGGCGCTGGACAGACTCCACGATTGCTGGGAGATGGACCTTGCCGACGGTCGACTGCGGCCCATCGGCTCGCTGCGAGATGCTCTCATCGGTGCCGACTTCAGGCAACTTGCCGCCGACGAGGATGAACTCCTCAGCCTGATGACTGAGCCCGTTGAGGAAGGGCCCGCTGCTGTGCACGACCCTGCATTCTGGGACGAGATCCTCGCCCTCTCAGAGGCCTCCCGGGCCGCGTAAGCAGACTCCCGGTGTCCGCCATGCTGAGCTACACATGCCCGCCAGGTTTGTCACTCCCGGTCCTCAGAGATGCTGACACTTGAGATGACCGCCTCGGTGCGCGGCCGATCCTGGGCATCTGTGGGGATCGCGGCTATGGCATCGACGACATCCATGCCCTCGATCACTCGACCGAAGATCGTGTACTGGTGCGGCAGCTTGAGGTCGGCCAGACAGATGAAGAACTGGCTGCCGTTGGTGTTCGGGCCGGCGTTGGCCATCGCCACAGTCCCTCGGGAGTACTTGCCCGGTCCCTCCAACTCGTCGCGGAATTGGTAGCCGGGGCCACCCCGGCCGGTGCCGGTGGGGTCGCCTCCCTGAATCACGAAGCCCGGGACCACGCGATGGAAGATGCATCCGTCGTAGAAACCGTCCCGGGCCAGGAACAACCAGCTGTTCACGGTGATAGGTGACCTCACCGGGTCGAACTCGATCGTGATGTCGCCGCGATTCGTGTGCAGCGTGGCTCCGTAGGACCTATCGAGGTCGATCGTCAACGCGGGGGCGGCTGCGTACTGCTTGGGCACTGATCCTCCCGTTGGGTAGGCGCGCTGTCGAGGCCGGCGGATGGTACTGGCGGGCTGCGGCGAGGCGACAGCTCCGGATTGCCTGCCCTGTCTGACGATCGTCACTGGAGCGGGTAGTCACACAGCGGTTGGCGCTCTGACTCCTACAGCCATCAACAGAGGGAGCGCTTCAGCGGGGTCCCCGCAGAAGTGCCCGCCTTCGTCACAGAGGCACGAGGTCACGGCGGTTCGGGGGGCTTCAGCACCCGTGTCAGTATCTTCCCGCGCTTCGCTTCAGGATTGAGGTGGCCGCGTAGGCGCCGGGCAGACAGGTGCCGGGCGGCTAGATGAGGCCGTACTCGCTCGGGGTGCGAGATGCTTGTCAGAGTCCTTAGCGGCGTCTTCGACTCCCCTCCCGCCGCGCTGGTCTTGCCTTGGCGCCACTTGTTGTCCGTGCTGGCTGTTGCTGTCGCCGGCATGGCGGCGGCAGCCGCTCTCGGGGTCAGGGCCGCTTCGAGGTCCTCCGTATCTCGACTTCGGGACCCGTAGGGGGCCCAGAGCGTCGGTCGGGGGTTCACGGAGAGGGGTATCCGGGTTTCAGCGTGGTTTCAGGGTCGGGGGAGCACGATGACGCCGACACCTACCGAAAGGAGACTGTCGTGGCCAAGCGCAAGTTGCGCAGGATCGTTCTCTCCGCCTTGGTGGCGGGGGTCACGTTGTTCAGTGCCGGGGCGGTGGCTTTGGCGCAGTCGGGGGGGGCTCCCGCCACCCTGCCTGCGGCGAGCGTGCCCGCCGCCACCGGCACGGAGGCTGTCAAAGCGCCCGAAGCCACCGATGTGGCCGACACCGACGCGGTCGAATGCGAGAACGGCATCGATCTCGCCGGCCTCGAATGCGACGGCGGCCCGGCCGCCAACGCCGACAACGACGCGACGGAAGCCGCTGACGAGGGCGTGGAGGCTGCCGAAGCGCCCGAGGGCAGCGATGTCGCCGACACTGACGACATCCAGTTTGAGGGCGAGAACGAGGCAGACGACGCGACGGAAGCGGCCATCGCGGCCGGTGGCGGAGGGACTCCCGAAGCCACTACCGAGGCTGCCGAAGCTCCCGAGGCTGCCGACGCCTCGGAGGTGCAGTTCATCGGAACCCCGCCTGGCAACGACCAGACGGGCGACTGGGACGGCGACTACAACTTCGAGGGCTGACACGCTCTCCGACCAAGCACCAGGGTGCCTGCCCACACGGGCGGCACCCTGGGTGCATGGTCCCCGTCGTCGGGATGGGCCTGCGGCTCCCCACTAGGAGCCGGGCCTTCGCGGGTGCGGGGGTTCTGTCGCGTTCCCTTACCGAGCGCCGGTGTTCAGGTGGCGTTCAGGTTCGTCAAGGAGAATGGGAGAATTGGGCTCTGAGAGGGGACACCATGATGTCGCGGCCGCGGTTTGGAGCCGTTCGGTTGGCGGTGGCGTTGCTCGCCATCGGTTTCGTGCTCGCCGCCTGCGAAGGCGGTTCGGGCCAGCCGCTGATCGATCCCGGCGACGGGGGCAACTATCGGACGAGCCTGGACCCGGCCGACTTCGTCACCAGAGTCGACAACCCGTACTTCCCGCTAGCTCCCGGCTCGAGGTGGGAGTACCAGGCCGTCGGGGATGGTGAGATGCAGACGATTGAGGTCGTGGTGACCGACCAGACCCGTGACATCCTGGGCATCAGGGCCACGGTGGTGCGGGACACGGTGCGGGTGGACGGCGAGGTGATCGAGGACACGTTTGACTGGTATGCCCAGGACACGGCGGGGAACGTCTGGTATCTGGGTGAGGACACCAAGGAGTACGAGAACGGCCAGGTGGTGAGCACGGAGGGCACTTGGGAGGCCGGCGTGGATGGCGCCCAGGCCGGGATCGTCATGAAGGCCGACCCCCAGGTCGGCAACGCGTACCGGCAGGAGTTCTACCGAGGCCAGGCTGAGGACATAGCCCAAGTGGTGCGCCTGGGGGACTCCCAGACGGTGCCCGCCGGGTCGTATCAGGGGCTGCTGGTCACCCATGAATGGACGCCGCTGCTGGCGGATGTGGTCGAGGAGAAGTACTACGCCCAAGGGGTCGGAGCCGTGCTCGAGAGCACCGTCCAGGGCGGGTCCGAGCGGATCGAGTTGATCGCCTACCAGGCGGGGGCCTGACTGGCACCGGGCGCAATTGGAGTGTGGGTTAGAAGTGAGGATCCTGCTGGTCGAGGATGAGGCCAAGCTTGCGGCTTATGTGAAGCGGGGCCTGGAGAGGGAGGGCTTCGCCGTCGACATCGCCGGTGATGGGGAGCAGGGCCTGTGGCTGGCGTCCAGCGAACCCTACGACGTGGTCGTGCTTGACATCATGCTGCCCAAGCTGAACGGGTACCGGGTCTGCGCCGAGCTTCGCCGCCAGCAAGTCTGGATCCCGATTCTCATGCTGACCGCCAAGACCGGGGAGTACGACGAGGCGGAAGCTCTCGACACTGGCGCCGACGACTTTCTGTCCAAGCCGTTCTCGTTCGTGGTGCTGCTGGCCAGGCTTCGCGCCTTGATTCGCCGAGGGACGGGGGAACGGCCTGCCGTCTCCGAGGTGGGGGACCTTCGGCTCGACCCGGCGCAACGCCGGGTGTTCGTCGGGGACGTAGAGGTGAACCTGACCCCGACGGAGTTCTCCGTGCTGCAACTACTGATGCGACAGCCCGGCGACGTCGTCTCCAAGGCCGACATCCTTGCCTCCTGCTGGGACTGGGCGTTCGAGGGGGATCCCAACATCGTCGAGGTGTACATCCGGCACCTGCGCCGAAAGATCGACCTCCCCTTCGGCCGCAGTCAGCTCGAGACCGTCCGCGGCGCCGGCTACCGACTGAGCGCCCATGACGCCTAACCCGAGCCGGCCCGCCCGGCACCATCGGGGCCCAGGGGTACGGGCCCGGGCGACCCTGGTGTCGGTCCTGGTGGTGGCTGTTGTCCTCATCTTGGGCGCCTGGGCTTTCATGGTCCTGACCCAGAATCGGATAGAGCAGTCGATCAGGGACGCGGCGGCCACTCGAGCCGAAACCATCGTCGAACTCATCCAGACCGGCACACTGGCGGACCCCCTGCCGGGCCGGGACCCGAACCTCCTGGCCCAGGTCGTGGATGCCTCGGGCGTGGTGATCGCCGCCGATCGAGCCGTAGGGGACGTGGCCCCCTTCGCGGGGCCCGGAGTCGCCGAAGGCGAGGGTGCCGCGGCGGTCAACAACCTCTTCGGGGAGAACGAAGGCGACGTCGACGATAGAAGCCCCTACTGGGTGATCGCCCGGCACGCCGACACAGCAGAGGGGCCGGTCCGGGTGCTGGTGGCTGCGTCGCTCGAACAGGCCGTCGAGGCTCTGAATGCGGCCGCCCCCCTTCTCGGAGTTGGCCTGCCGGTCATCCTGGCGGTGGTCGCCCTGACCACCTGGCTGCTGACCGGTCTGGCTCTCCGCCCGGTGGAGAGCATGCGAACCCAGGCGGAACAGATCTCGGCAGTCGCGCTCGATCGGCGCCTTCCCGTCCCTCGTTCACGCGATGAGATCCACCGGCTGGCGCTGACCCTGAACGACATGCTGGAGCGTCTCGAGACCTCGACCAGGCGGCACCGCCGCTTCATCGCCGACGCCTCCCACGAGCTCAAGAGCCCACTGGCCACACTGCGGGCAATCCTGGACGTCACCGCAGGGGGACCGGCCTCCGAGCCCCGGCCGGAGGTCCTCGCCGACCTGAGCCACGAGGTCGGTCGCATGCAGGGCCTCGTGAGCGACCTGCTGTACCTGGCCGAGCGAGATGAGGCTCGCCCGGGCGCCCCATTGCGGGAGGTCGATCTGGACCAGGTTGCCGGGAGGGCGGCGGGCCTGCTGGCCCACCGGACGCCGCTGACGATCAACACATCGGGCCTTGAGCCCGCCCGGATCCTGGGGGACGCCGACCAAGTCTCAAGGCTGGTCGGCAACCTCCTCGACAACGCTGCCCGACACGCCCGCTCCTGCATCTGGCTCGAGACCACAACCCGGGGCGGAGAGGCGGTGCTCGTCGTGAGCGACGACGGGCCGGGCATTCCCTCCGGCGAGGAAGAACGGATCTTCGAGCGTTTCGTCCGACTCGACGAGAGCCGGGCCCGCGACACCGGCGGCAGCGGCCTCGGCCTCGCCGTGGCCCGCGCCATCGCCCGCAGCCACCGGGGCGACCTCCGCTCGGTACCTTCCGGTCACGGCGGGGCGAGCTTCGAAGCCCGCTTTCCGCTTGCCGGCCACGGCATGCCGACGACACCAGCCTGAGACGGCAGCCACCGCCCCGGGCGGCCCCGCGGTGCCCAGGGCTGGGCCGCGGAGGTGTTGGCTCACCGGCGGTGTTTCTGGCCGCGCATCAAGTCGAGTGGGAAGCGGCCAACGCCGCCGGCTGTCTTGGGGCGGCGGGGCCTGGGGGGCCATCCAATACCCCATCTGATCACCCATCCGACGCCCTCCCGGGCCCTAGGGGCGCTGCGGGCCGACGGCCCCCGGCTCGCCGGGTCCCACTCGGCGCGTGGCCGATGGGTGACCCGGCTGGTCCTTCACCCCCCCCCGGCCCGGTTCTCGGCCCTCCAGCTCGAGGTTCGGGATCGGGTCGGCTGGGGGTTCGCTTGCGAACAGGAGCCTGGCCAGGGCCCGCGCGGCAACCGGGTCGATGCGCTCTCGGAGGCAAACGACGACTCTCATCGCCCTGCCTCCGCAGCTATCGCGGCGAGCACCCAATCGGTGCCGTAGGCACCGATTGAAGCCCGGAGCGCAAGCTTGAGCCCGGCGGGGAGCGGCTGGCCGCCCCGCAGCATCCGCGAGAGTGAGGTGCTGGGGACCCCGAGAGCGTCCGCCAGCTTGGCCTGGGAGACGCCGAGGGCACCGAGGCTGAGAGACGCCGGAGAACGGCGTCGGGACTCCAGAAGAGGGGCCGAAGACAGCATGAGCCGCTTACTCCCTTCAAGGGAGCAGGCGGCTACCGCTCGTTACCCCACTTCTCTTGCGACCGGGCTGGCGGGGAAACCACTCCCGGACTGCCCACCAATGTAGGACGCCACCCGTCCCCCGGTCAACGACCCGGTGGGGGAATACCTGTCACCCTCGGCACGTAGGCTGATCACATGACCCCAGCCGACCCGCTCTGGCGGGAGGGCATGATCTCGGCGCTGCTCGCCCTCCACGACGCCGCCTGGCTCACCCCCGGCGTCCGCCACACCCCCACGTACACCACCCCCGAACAGGCCGACCAGCTCAACCGGCCGGGCGTCGAGCTGTATCAGGCGCTGTTCGAGCCACGCCGGCGGGTCCGTTGGGACTGCCCCGTAGCCGCGCGCACAGCCCCCCGGCCCCGGGTCCGGCCCTCCAAGCTTCTTGAGGTCCACGACCGCCGGCTGGCTGTCATTCAGGTGGCCCGGCCGGCGGCTAAACCATCCGGGTGGCGGCCCGACCAGTGGCTCGTCGTGGACCTGCGCCTCGTTGCCCACGAAGGTCACCCAGGCTTCCACCTCCCCTGCCCCTACTGCCGGCGCATCCACCTCCTCGATGCCCGGCGACTCGCCAAACATCGGGACAACACCCTGGCTGCCCCCGGGCCCGAAGAGCCATCCGAACCCCCATCTGATCACCCATCCGTCGACCAGGCAGCGTTCGCTCGCATCGACGGCCCCTATAGCCAGCTGGACAGCGAGCTCGCCAAAGACCCGCCCGGCATCTACGTGAGCCTCACCAACCACCGGCTCCAACTCCTCCGCCGGCACCTCCAAGACCACCCAGGCAGCCTGACCGTCTACGAGGCGCTCCTCGCCGGGCCCTTCATGCGAACACCCGACAGCGCCGGCCCCCACCGACCCCAACACGGCATCTACCCCCACGACCCCACCCGACGAGTCTGGGAATGGCCACCTCCGCCCAAACCCGACGGCTCGACTTGATAGACCCGAGAGACTCCGGACCGGAACGGACCGCCCAGAACCCCCCCAAAGCGCACAGCGAGGCCGGCGCACTTCAGTGAGGACACAGGATCACCCCTTCCGGAGAGGCAGGGAGCCCCGAGGGGCACGGCCGTCCTCCGTGCACGAGGCCCAGCCGCCCGGCCCTGGGGCCTACCGGCACTCCCCAAAGTGCCGGAGCGAGGGGCTCGACGCACTCGCCGCGTTGGGGGGCCCGCGGGCTGGGCCGGGTTCTCACGATCGGTTCCGGCGGTTCCCGCGCCCTAATGTCCGATGCCCTCCGGGTTATTGGCGACACCGGCTTGTCTGATAACGTCCCTCTCAGATGCCCGAGCTCGCCGTTTCCGTCCTGTTCATCGCGGTCGCCTACCTGGTGGGCTCCATCCCCTTCCCCTTGCTCATCGGCAATCTGAAGGGCGTCGACGTCCGCTATGCGGGCTCCGGCAACATCGGCGCCGGCAACCTGACCCGCACGGCGGGATGGCCGGCCGGGTCCGCAGCCGCCGTGCTGGACGTGTGCAAGGGCATACTCCCGTTCATGGTGGGGTCGGCTACCGGCCTCGGCCCGGGAATTGTCGGCACCGCGGGGCTGGCGGCGGTGGCAGGACACGACTGGCCGATCTTCCTCGGGGGCCGCGGCGGTCGTGGGCTGGCGACGTCGACCGGTGTGGTGCTTGGGCTCAATCCCGCACTGGTGATTTGGCCGGCAGCCTGGTCGATGGTTGGATGGAAGATCAGCGGGGGGCTCGGCGGGTTCGTCGGATGGGGCCTGCTCCCGGTCTACGCGGCAATCGCCCCCTTCTCGGCGACCGAAACGGGCGTTGCTTTCGGGTTGGCGGTGCTCATGATGGTCAGACGGGCCCAGGGCGGCGAGGAGCGCGCACCCGGATTCAAGGCCGCCGTCCGCAGGATCGTCTTTGACACTGGGTGGCCGGGCGGGGGCACGGAGCGATTGGTCCGGGCCTGACATGGGTCGGCGGACGGCGCTGATCCTCGCCGTGGGGACCGCCGTCTTCCTCGCCTACGCGGGGTTGCTGACCTGGATCCTCGCCAGCAGGGACCTTCCGCCG
Source organism: Acidimicrobiia bacterium (assembly GCA_016932695.1). Classification (GTDB taxonomy): domain Bacteria; phylum Actinomycetota; class Acidimicrobiia; order Spongiisociales; family UBA11373; genus VGBK01. The sequence goes on from JAFGCH010000091.1 coordinate 11,373, forward strand.
CTCGGGGTGATGGGGTTCTCGCTGGTGGCGACGGCGCTCCCCGTCGAGTTCGCGGCCAAATGGCTCTTTGGGGTGCAGTTCCAGGACGGGGTAGCCCGCATGGGCAAGCACCTGGACGGCCGCTCGGCTTTTCGGGCGGCGCTGATTGGAGCGGGTGTCGCCCGGTTACTCCCCGCTGGTGGAGCGGTGACCCCGGCGGCGATGTCCTGGTCGGTCCGCTCCCAGGTGCGGGGGACGGCAGGGGCGGCGGTACGGGCCACAACGCTGAACTACGCCGGCCTGCTGATCGGCACTGGTGGGTTCTTGCTGTGGATCGCCTACCGGGAGCGGATCCTGCCGGAGGCGGTCGGAGCAGCCGCCGGGGTCGGGGCGGTTGCGCTGGTGGTGGGAGGGATCCTCATGTTCGGCTCCTCCCGGCTCGGGACCCTCGTGAGAATGCTCCCCGCTGGCCTGCGCCGCCGGCTGGAGCCGGCGTTCGAGGATCATGCGGCTGATGGCCGAGCCCAGCTGTTGCTGTGGTCGAGGCTCGCCTGCGAGGCCGCCGTCCTGGGTTTGGTGGCATTGGCCTTCGGGATCCCCGTGACGCCCGCCCAGGTGTTCGCTGCGTTCGGTATGTCCCAACTGGCTGGAGGTCTTCCAGGCACGCCCGGTGGCCTGGGTTTCGCCGAGGCGGGTCTGGTGGGCACGCTGCTCGCGTTCGGTGTTTCCACGGACGAATCCCTGGCGGCCACGCTCGTCTACAGGATGGTCTCGTACTGGATGCCGGTCGCAGTGGGGCTCGTCACCGGCGGGATGGCCTTCCTTGGGACGCGCGACGCCGATGGTGTCCACAACGGGCCGCCGGCTGGGGGGTAGGCCCTCCGGCGTCAGCCCCCGATGGGTGGCCTGCCCGGCGCGGGGAGACCGGCGAACACCTGGGACCTGCCCCGGACCGGCCCGGGGTGTGCAGTCGTGCCCTCAATAGCCCTGCAACCACGCATTCACCACACGCCACCGCTCCCCACGCTCCCGCGCAGTCTCTCATTCACGGTGAAGGGGGAACTCGAACCGCCAGGCCCGCGATAGGGGACCAGGCCTGCAGCCACGGGCTCTGCTCCCTGCCCCAGGCTGCAAGACGAGGTGGTCTCAGCGGGCGAAGAAGTGCAAGCCCAACCACGCCCAGGCCGCCATGACTCCCACCCGCCCGGGCCGTGTGCTCATGATCCGAGCGAAGACCCGTCCCAAGGAGGGAATCCGTGACCCCTTCATCCGGGCGGCCAGCTGCAGGCCGACTCCGACCAAGGCGATGCTGAGGTAGATGGCGACCGAGATGGTGTGGCTGCTCATCGCTCCACCAGGTACCAGCCCAGCCCCACCCACGCGAAGAGGGCCACCGACCGGCCCCCATGCGAGAAGAGGAATGGGTCCGAGAGCACACTCAAGGTGGGATGGTCGTAGGAGCCCTCGAGCAGGGAGGGCTGCATGAGCAGGTTCGCCAGCTCCCACAGGCCGAGTGTCACGAAGACCCCCGCCCACAGGCGGGCCCCCAGCGGATCGATCGGTGGCGGTTCGACGGTCATCGGCTCCCGCCAGGCGATCACCAGTGCCACCGTGCTGGGAACGACAATGGCAAAGGTGATCGGCCAGGACTGCCTATGGAAACCGCCCACCACCAGGGCATATACGAGAGCGGTGGCCACCGCGGGAGGGATCCACTTGCCACTGCGGGGAGCTGCCCGCCTGAGCGAGTCGACCTCGCTCCGCGACGTCTTGCCGCTCCTGGCAAGGGCAATCCCAACGCCCACGAGCAGCAGCGCATCGACAGGGTTGCCGGTCACCGCATCGCCCACACCGGCCGCGAGAAGCACGAAGACGACCGGGTTGCGCAAGCCGGTCCTACGCAGCGGCTGAGAAGCATCGGAGGGGGAGGCGGCAACATCAGGGAGCGAACGACGGTCGACCGATCGGCGTCCCTGCTGTCGCCACTGCCGATTGTCCATAGCCCTCCCACAACTCGTCGTCGACTCATCCGAGCCGATCAGAACCGTCTCTGCCAGGGGCGAATGGCCCGTCACGTGGTCATCGGAGGGCAGGTCGGCCGGGTTGCGCCGGGCGGAGCCTTTCGACCGGCGGCTCACCCCCGGCAGTTGCGCTTGGCGCATCAGCCTGGCCACCCGTTTACGGCCCACCCGGATCCCCGCCCCCAAGCGTAGGTCTGCCCACACACTCGGCGACCCGGAACTGCCACGACTGAGCCGGTGGATCTCCCGGATAGTTGCGGTCAACACCGCATCCTCCCTCACCCAAGGAGAGGGGTCGACCCAGCGGTGCTGCCACTCGTAAAGCCCGGAGGGGGACACCCCCAGACGGCGGGCCATCAGCCTGATCCGAAAGCCGGCCTTCTGCGCGTCCATGAACCGGTAGATCATCAGGGGCAGGACATTCTCCGAGGCGAAGAAGGCAGCGGCTCGAGAGCGCAGCTCACGCTCCATCCGCAACACCCGGTTCTCCCGCCGCAGCCGGGTCAGCTCCTCCCGCTCCGCCGGCGTCAGCCCTTCCCGCTTCCCCTCATCCACATCGGCCTCCGCCATCCAACAACGCAGACAGGGCTCCGCGATCCCCAGATCCCCGGCGATCTGAGCGATCGGCTTGGCCCTCTCCCTCCCCAACTCCACCGCCCGGCGGCGGAACTCCGGGGGAAACGGTGCAGGCATCGGTCCTCCTTCC
>JAFGCH010000092.1 GCA_016932695.1 Acidimicrobiia bacterium
ACGGCGACCCCGGAGAGGCGTCGAAGGAGATCGTCCCCGAGATCAGGCCGCTGCCCGGGTCGATCCCCAAGCCGGGCGGCAAACCCGTCGCCGACCACAACAGCACATCCCCATCCGGATCCGAAGCTGGCGAGGCCAGTGAGATCACGTCGCCTTCGGCATCGGTGCGGTTCCCCAGGTCGCCGTCGAAGACCGGGGCGCGGTTGGTGTCGCTCACCGCCCAGGTGAAGGTGTCGGTGTCGAACAGGCCGCCGGGGTCCTCCACCCGCACCTCCACCGCATACGGCGACCCCGGAGAAGCCTCGTAAGAGATCGTCCCCGAGATCAGACCGGTGGCCGGATCGATGGCCAGGCCCGGTGGGAGGCCTGTGGCCGACCAGGCAAGAACGCCGCCGTCGGGATCGGAGGCCGGAGCGGCCAGGGAGATCACCGCTCCTTCGGGATCGGAACGATCGCCCAGGTCGAAGTCGAAGACGGGAGGCCGCTGGTAGACGATCTCAATAGCCTGGTAGTCCCCGCCGTTGTCGACCGTAACGGCGAAACCCGGCTTGCCGGTGGCTTTGTCGATCAGGAAGAGCCGGCCTCCGGTCCCCGGGGAACCCATGCTCCACAGGTTCCCGGAGACATCGAAAGCGAGGCCGCGAGGGTTCAGTTGGTCGAGTTTGCCGTCGCGCAGGTCGAGGTAGCCGGTGGTGAGGTTCAGGATCCCCACCCGTTCCGGGCCATCCGCGGGGTGGTCTGCTCCCAGGGCCCACAGCAGGCCGGTGGTGGGATCGAAGGCGATGTCGTAGGTCTCCTTCTTCTTGTCGTGCGAGGGATCGATGACCAGGTAGTCGGCGCCGCCGAAAGCTCCGGCGACCCGCAACCCGGTCGTCGGGTCGACCCGGAACAGGACGTCTCGATCACCTACGACGTTGTGCACCCCGAAGAGGGCCCCGGTCGCCGGTTCGAAAGCGATGCCGTGCACTGCGCCGAAGGTGATGGCGCCGGCCGGGCCCGAGCCGGAGCCGAAGGTGCCCCCCAGCGGCGTGAAGACCCCGGTGGCCATCGAGACCAGGCCCAGGCGGTTCCCGTCGGAGCCGTACAACAACCCGTTGGCCGGGCTCTGGTCGAGGCCGAAGAGACTGAAGGTGCCGGTGCCAGTGCCGACGTTGACTTCGTTGGTGGCCGGATTGGTGTCGCCTCGGTCGGCGACAGTGAGCAGGTCATCCCCCCCGGCGGCACCCCCCGTCCCGGCCACCAGGTAGGTGTTGCCCCCGCCCGGCGCCCCCGCCCCGGTCACGGTCCAGGTGAAAGACGTGGTGTCGAAGAGCCCCCCGGGATCCTCCGCGCGAATCCCCACGGCATAGGGCGACCCCAGCACGGCGGTGGGCAGGATGGTGCCCGAGATCACCCCGGTGGCCGGGTCGATATCCAGCCCCGGAGGCAGGTTGGTGGCCGACCAGGCGAGCGCCTCGCCGTCGGGGTCGCTGCCGGCTACGGGAAGAGAGATCACCGTGCCCTCACCGTCGGTGCGGTCCCCCGGATTGGCCACCGTCGGCGGCCGATTGGTGTTGGTGATCGTCCAGGTGAACGAGTCGGTGGCAAACAGGCCGCCCGGGTCCTCGACCCGCAGCACCACCGCGTACGGCGATCCGGCGGCCGCTTCATAGGAGATCGTGCCCGATATGTCCCCCGTAGCCGGGTCGACGGCGAGGCCGGCAGGCAAGCCGGTGGCCGAATAGGCCAGCGGATCTCCGTCTATGTCCGTAGCGGGGGCCGCCAATGAGACCGGGTCGCCCTCGGTGCTGCTCTGGTCACCCAGATCCTGCTCGAAAGCCGGTGGATGCCCCCTGAAGTACACCACGAACCAGCCGACGTCCGCCGGATCAAAGGTCGCCCCCCGGCGCAGACGTAGGGTGCTGCCGTTCACCAGCTGCGTCGTGAAGAAGGACAGGCCGGGCACGTCGTCGCTGTTGTATGGGGTGCTGCCCCCGGTGGTCTGGTAGCCCGCGGCCCCGATGGCCCGAGAGGGATCCACGGCAGCGATGGCGACGTCGCGCTGCGATTCCCCCGAGTTAAAGCGCTCCGAGCCGTGGCGCACCTCGGTGCCGTCCTGGAACTCCACCAAAGACCAAGCGATCTGCACCGAACCGCTGGTGATATGGCGATCGAACACCAGCGACGTGCCAGAGGTGACCCGCCCGCGCACCATGCGCTCGCCCATGGCGGGATTCGTCGACGTCACCGCCCGATAGCTACTGATCAGCCAGGCGCGCCCGGGATCCACCGCGGCAATCGACACGGTGGCCGTCGACTGACCCTCCCCCAGGCTCGCCGTGCCGTGCTGCACACTGGCCTCGTCGTACTGGATCACCTGCCAGGCGATGGTGGGGACTTCGTCCACCACGGCTGGAGCCAGTTCCAAGCTCGTCGAGGAGGTCAGGCGGGCCCTAACGAAGTCGTTGTCGGCCCAGTGGTCGCCGTCGCCGCGCGAGGTCGTGAGGACGAAACTGCGGGCCCGGTCGACCGCGCTTATCGGCACGGTGGTAGGCGTCGCGGAAACAGCGACGGTGCCCCGCTGTACCTGTACGCCGCTGACAAACTCGACCACTTGCCAGCGGATACCGACAGAACCTCCACCTGTGGCCCGCCGGAAACGGAGGGTGGTCGCATCCACCAGTTCGCTCGACACCGCCCCGTCGCCCGGCCGGCCGAGGTTCTCCTCGAGGCCGGTGATGAGAAGGGTCTTCGCCGGGTCGACCGCGGTGATGGGGACGGTGACCACCGTCGTTCCGGATCCCAGCGTGGCGGTACCCGTCTGCATCCTCCTGAAGACCACAGGATCCAGAGCCCGGCCCTCTTGAGCAAGGAAAGGCACCACGGTGATGGCGGACAGGAGGAAGGAAACGGCCACCAGCCCCAGGCGCCTCAGCGCCCGGGCCGCCGCCCTCCGCCGTGCCTGCAAGGCGCGCACGAAAGGAGGCGGGCGACGATGACCACGCATCCGCATGAGGTCTGTATCGGCAGGCCCGGGCCGTCGCGAAGGGGTGATTCGGCGGCGCACGAGGTGACTAGTCAATTGCGGCGGACGTGCGCCCGCAACGCGGTGGCAGCGCGATGGGCATCGGCCCCGGCGCCGCCCGCCGCCGGTGAGGCAACGGAGGCCTGCGCCGCAGCCCGGGGGAACGCCTCCCGGTAGCGCGGGACCTCGGGGGCGGCCGCCAGTGGGACCCGCACCACGAAGCAGGTCCAGCCGCGGCGGCGCTCGTACCACACCGCTCCGCCCATGCCCTCGGCGAGGGCACGGACGATGGAGAGCCCCAAGCCCACACTCCCCAGCACCAGGGGCATGTCGCCCTGGTGGAGGAAGCGCTGGAACAGGCGCGCCTCCAGTTCGGGCGGGATCCCCTCGCCGTCGTCCTCGACCCGCAGCTCGTACCAGCCGTCGACCTCCGCGCCCAGCAGGCGAATGTGAGACCCGCCGTACTTGCCGGCATTGGACAGCAGGTTGCGCACCACCTGGCGCAGGCGAAGGCGGTCGGTGCGCACCACAGCATCGCCGCACCCGACCTCCACGGTGATACCCGCCCGGCGCAGCGGCTCCACCACCTCATCGACCACTTCGACCACCACCGGCAGGTTCTCGAACTGGTAGTGGAGGGCGCCGGCGTCGAGGCGCGCCGTGGTGAGCAGATCGTCAACCATCCGGTTCAAGTCGTGGGCCTCGCTGATGATGAGGCCGAGCATCTCGAGGGCGGCCGGCGACTGCCGCACCGCCTCATCCTCCTCCAGCAGGTGAGCCATGCCGAAGATGGAGGTGAGCGGGGTGCGCAGCTCGTGGGAGGCGTTCGCCACGAACACGTCGCGCGCCTTGCCCAACTCCTGCTCGGTCTCCAGACGCACCTCCAACTCCTTCTGGCGATGCTGGCGGCGGGTCAGTTCCCGGTAGACGATGACGGCCGACAGAGGAACCACGAAGGCGACCAGGAACCGGGCGATGTCGCCCACCCGACCCATGGTGTCATCGGCCGCAGCCACCTGGGAGGCCTGGTAGTCGCGCTCCACCACCACCGCGTCGGTGAGTAGGCGGAAGTCGTCGTCGAAAGGCTCCCCCAGGGCGGCGCGTAGGCCGGCGGCGTCACCCGCCTCCGCCAGGCGCAAGATCTCCCCCACCGCGGCGGAGAAGGCGGCGGCAGCGCTCTCGATGCTGACGGCGGCAGCGGCGTTGTGAGCGTCGAGATCGGCCACGGCGGCGGCCAGGTCGTCGAGAGCGAAGCGGGTGTCGCGCCTGGCGACCTCCACCGAAGCCACCGCGTCGAAGTCGATCTCCTGCTGCAGCACCACGAGATGGGCGGCCATGCCCGCTTGGGCCCGGGCCACGGTGGCGGCGCGCAGGGCCTCATCGGCGGCATGCAGCGCCTTGGCGTGCTGGGCCACCCCTTTGGAACCGAAGGCGATGGAGAACACCAGGGCGAACACCAGCGCCAGGCCCACCCCCACCACCAGGGCGATGGCGGTGAACTTGCTGCCGCGCACCGGCTTGCCGGGCACCCGACCCGAACGCGGGACGACCTTTGCCATCCCCCCCGTATCGGCCGCTGCCTAGGCCGGATTGACCGATCCCTGGCTAGCCCCCGACGCTGGCCGCCGGGAAGCGCAGCAATGCACCCGCTTCGAAGCGGGACAGCGGCGTGGCGGCCAGCACGTAGCGCACCGCGCCGCCCTCCGCCCGGGCCGCCTCGGCCACCGCGTCGAACAGGTCGGCCACCCGCCGGGTTGCCGCCCCGCAGGCCGGGCACGCAGCCACCGGCCGGGCCAGCCAGCCGCAGGCCGGGCAGGCAACGCCCGGCACGGTCTCCCCGGCATCGAGCAGCAGCATGTCGATGGCGTGCTGGTTGGCGGCGTCGAGCACCCGGTCGAGCCCGACCACCCCTCGGCTGCCGGCCCCGGCGGCATCCATGAGGTCGGAAACCAGCCGGGCGTCGGCCTGAGCCTCATGCTCCTCGGCCAGGGCCTCACAGCGCTCGCGAATCTCCGGCGGGGTCGCCGTGCGCGGGTCCACCACGAAGGTACCCGCCATCACGGCGGCCAGATCGGGCGAAAGCTCGGCGATCAGGCCGTCGACGTTGGCCTGGTTGCCCCCGACGGCGAGGAGATCGAACTCCTTGGAACGCCACAGCTCGGCAAGACGTCCGGCCACCGCCCGGAAGTGGCGACGCGCCACCTCCTCCGCCCTGCCCCGGGCCCCATGCTCGGCATACCCGGCGAACCCGCCGTAGTTGTCCTTGCGCACCTCCTCCTCGGCCATCTGTTCCCACGACTCCAACTCGCCCATGTGAAAGCGGTAGATGGAGGCCAACCGCCTATCGATAACCACCGCGCAGTAGCGGTGGAAGTGAGCCAGCATCGCCTCCAACGGCCCGAGGTAGGGGGTCGAATCGATGACGGCCCGGTCCCGCACCTGAGCCGGCAGGCCCACGTGCTCCGCCAGACCGGCAGCGGAGCACACAAACAGGGCGGCACCCCGCCCCAGGTCGGCCGCCACCCGGTCGGCCATGGCCACCGCCCGGTCCAGGTCCTGCCGGAGGCCCCGGGCTTCCTCCTCACCCCAATTCCCCACCTCCTCCCGAAGGGAGTGGGCCAGCCCCTTGAGGCGCGTGGCGATGGCACGCAACTCGTTCAGGTCGGGGCCCAGGCCCAGGTAGAGGGAGACGACGGGGTGGCCTGCTGGGTCGACGCCGCGCAGGCGTTCGACGAGGCTTCGGTCGAGCAACGCACCTCCCGCGCTCGGTACTCCCGAGACTACGCCGCGCCGACGCGCACTTCCAGGGCGGCGGTCCCCTCGGGTCCCGGCCGGGGGGACCGATGGCCCCTGGCGGGAGGGGGCGGCGGGTGCCAGGCTGTGCCGGACACGTCGCAGGAGGTTGGTTGCCGTGATCGTGGGTGTCCCTGCCGAGATCAAGCCGGATGAGTATCGGGTGTCGATGACCCCGGCCGGTGTGCGTGAGTTGGTCGCTCACGGCCATCGGGTGGTGGTGCAGAAAGATGCCGGCCGCGGCTCGTCTTTCGACGACGCCGCTTACGTGGCGGTAGGTGCCGAGATCCTGCCCAACGCCGCCGACGTGTTCGCCGCCGCCGACTTGATCGTGAAGGTGAAGGAGCCCCAGCCGGCGGAGATCGCCATGCTGGAGCCGCGCCACGTGCTGTTCACCTACCTGCACCTGGCCGCCTACCCGGAGGAGGCCCGGGGCTTGGCCGGCTCCGGGGCCACCGCCATTGCTTACGAAACGGTGGCTTCGGCCAACGGGTCACTGCCGCTGCTGGCCCCGATGAGCGAGATCGCCGGACGCATGGCCGTCCAGGCCGGGGCGCATCACCTGGAGCGCACCCACGGCGGGCGCGGGGTGCTGTTGGGCGGCGTGCCCGGGGTGGCGCCGGCTCGGGTGACGGTCCTCGGCGCCGGCACCTCGGGTTCCAACGCGGCCAAGATCGCCGCCGGCATGGGCGCCGAGGTGATCGTCATGGACATCAACGTGGACCGACTGCGTCATCTGGACGACCTGTCGTGGGGCCGCCTGATCACCGTGCACTCGTCTCGTCACAGCGTGGGGGAGTACGTCGCCTCCTCCGACCTGGTCGTGGGGGCGGTCCTGGTCGCCGGGGCCCGCGCCCCGGTCCTGGTCACCGAGGAGCAGGTCGCCTCGATGCGGCCGGGCAGCGTGATCGTGGACATCGCCATCGACCAGGGCGGCTGCATCGCCACCGCCCGGGAGACCACCCACCACGACCCGGTCTACAGCATCCACGGCGTGCTGCACTACTGCGTGGGCAACATCCCCGGAGCGGTGCCCAACACCTCCACCTGGGCCCTCTCCAACGCCACCCTGCCCTACGCCGTGGCCCTGGCCGACGGGCTGCCGGCCGCGGTGACCGCCCACCCCGAACTGCTGGGCGGCATCAACATCGCCCGGGGCGAGGTGACCCACAAGGCCGTAGCCGACTCCCTCGGTATGGAGTACACCGAACCGCTGCGCGTCATCTCCTAGCCATCGTCCCGCGACCGCGCCGGGGCCGCCTGCACGGCGCCCCGGTGCGCCGCGTCTAGGTAGGAAGCAAGGTGGCGCCCAGCTCCTCCTGCAGACAGCCGTAGAGGTGGAGCAGGGCCAGGCCCGGACCGGGGGAAGCCCGCTCCCATCCCGTCTCGGCCACGCCCAGGCGAGCGGCGAGCGCCAGGCGCGCCTCAGCCAGCACCCGCATCCAGGCGGCGGCATCCTCGGTTCCCAGGGTGCCCCGTTCCAGCGACGCGGCGAACCGACGGCGGTCGGCCTCGCGGTCGGCCCGCAGGCAGCCGGCGGTCAGCTCGCGAAAGCCCGCCTCGGCGACCTCGTCCTCTGGATGGGCGCAGAAGTGGGGGTAGCCGGGAGGTGAGCCGGCGGCCGCTGGTGGTGCCGCCGCCAGGACCGGCAAAGCCAGGCCGAGCAGTTCGGCCTCGGCTTCCGAGAGCTGTAGGTCGATCTCAGGGCCGCGTCGGCGGAAGGCGGACATCAGGCCTGCTCCAGTGTGGCCCACAGCCCGTGATGGTGGAGGCGGTAGCAGTCGAGCTCCGCCTTCTCCAAGGGACCGGAAGCCACTACCGCCCGGCCTTCGTGGTGCACCCGGAGCATGAGGCGAGTGGCTTCGGCCGGCGGGTAGCCGAACAGCGAACGGAACACCCACACCACGTAGGACATCAAGTTCACCGGGTCGTTCCACACCACCACTTGCCACGGGTGGATGCCCGAGGTCTCCTCCCCCGCCTCGGGGAGACGGGTGTGGCCGGGGCTCGGTGCGGCCAGAGCGCCCTCCCCTCCCCGGGATCAGCCGCCGGGCCGGAAGACGCGCGGCCGTGCTTCGAAGCGGCGAGCGTTCAGCCAATCCTCGAAGTCCCCCCGGGCCACCCGCCACTCACGGCCGAACTTGACCGCGGGCAGCTCTCCCGAGCGCAGCACCCGGGTCACCACGAAAGTGGAGACCCCCATGTACTCGCAGATGTCGGCGACCGACAGCCATTCCTTGCCCAGGTCTACCGAGATGCGCTCCACAGCCCCCAGCGTATGGGACCCGGCACCGGGTGGCAAGGGTGCCGTTGCCGCCCCGGCGGGGGCTCCCCTCCGCCGGCCCCCCTACACTCCGCACGCCATGGCCGCACCAAAGCCCAAGAAGAAGCGCCGCTCCCGTTCCGACCCGGCCCGCCGCGAGGCCGCCGCCCGTCGCGAAGAAGCCCGCCGCCGCGCCGCCGAGGAGCGCCGCAAGGAGCAAGAGTCGGCCGAACGCCGCAAGAAACTCGTCAAGAGGGCACGCCGCCTGGCGGTGCCCGTGCTGGCGGGCCTGGGGGTGGTGGTGGCGGCGGTCTTCCTCTTCCGGCCGGAGAAGGAGCTCCCCGGGGTGGAGAAGATGGACACCCCGACCATCATGGCCGGCCTCGGCTACGTGGTGCCCGCCCAGATCGACACCGACACCCTGCCCGCGCCGGCCTGCGGCGTGGTGGCCGAACTGGGCACGGACCAGATGTACGCCGACCTGTGGAACGGCGCCGTTGTGCTGCTCCACCGGCCCGACGACACCGCCACCGCCACCGCCCTGGCCGACCTGGCCCGGGGCTACGAGTCCCATGTGGTAGTGGCTCCCAACGCCCGCATCGGCTCCGGGGTGCTCGCCGTGTCTTGGGAGCACCGCATGAGCTACGACTCGGCGGCCGACCCCGGGGTAGCCGAGTTCGCCGACACTTACCGCCGGCGCGGCCGGGGTGGGGCGGACTGCCCCCTGCCCGCCGACTGAGGCCGGTCTCTCCCCTAACCGCTCAATCCCGGGGTGACTAGTGCCGATGGACTAGTCCGTGACCATCGGAACCGCCCCTCGTGCGCCGCGCCGGCGCGACGCCGGCCCCAACGGGCCGCGCCGTCGGCTGCGCCGCGGCCCCCTGCCCGTCTTCCTGGGGATGCTGCTGGTCAGCGCGGTGGCCGGCCTCGACTACTTCACCGGTGCCGCCATCTCGGTGGACCTCCTGTACGTGCTGGCAGTGATGGCGGTCACCTGGGTGGGCTGCCGCCGCCACGCCGTCCTGGTGGCCGTCCTGGCCGCAGCGGAAGGCCTCTTCGCCCAAGTGGCCACCGGGTTGGCCACCGGCGACGGGATGATCCTGACGCTGTCGATGGCCTGGAACGCCGTCACCGACCTGGTGGTGCTGACCCTGGTGGCGGTGCTGCTCGACTCGCTGCACCGGGCTTTGGAGCACCAGCGCCACCTGGCCACGGTGGACGCCCTCACCGGCACCCTGAACCGGCGCGCCTTCGAGATCGCCGCCGAACGGGAGCGTCTGCGCGCCGCGCGCCACGGCACCGCCCTCAGCCTGGCCTACCTGGATGTGGACCACTTCAAAGCCGCCAACGACCGCCTGGGCCACCACGCCGGCGACCGGGTGCTGGAAGAGGTAGCGGCAGCCCTGGTCGGGTGCGTGCGGGCCACCGACCTGGTCGCCCGCATGGGCGGCGATGAGTTCGTGCTGCTCCTGCCGGAGACCGACGCTCGCGAGGCCATGACCGTGGTGCAGCGGGTGCGGGCCGCCGCCGCGGCTGCCGGCCGCGCCGGCGGCTACCCCGTCGCCCTGTCGGCGGGGATCGCCACTTTCCGCTTCCCCCCCGAGTCGGTGGACGCCATGCTGGCCGCTGCCGACGACCTCCTCTACAAAGCCAAGGAGGCCGGGCGCGACCGCGTGGTCGGCGCCGTGGCCCCCGGGCCCTGGCCTCGCTGGGCGGCCGCTTCGCTGCAGCCCGACTCCCGGGCCTTGATCCCCTCCGGGCCCTCACGCTGAGGGACCCGCGGCGGGGCAGAGCGCGAAACATCCCCTCCGCGACCCCCTTGAGGCGGGCCCCGCCGCCTGATACCTAGACGCTGCCGCCCGGCCCGAGCGGGCCCACTCCCCGGCGGCCGCACCGGGAGGGAGCACCGCTGGAGCCGCTGGGACACCCCGACCTGGCCGCCCTGGGCCGCCGCCTGCGCCGGGAGATGGACGAGACCCTCGACGCCGAGCAGAGCGCCGCCCGGGCGGCGGCCCGCCGCCGCCGCACCCTGCGCGACCTCTTCCTCAGCCTGGAGGACCGCGCCGACCCCGCAACGCTGTGGGCCGCCGACGGACGCTGCTACCGGGGCACGGTGCGCGCCGTGGGGTCGGACCACGTCGAACTGGCTTCGGCCGAAGGAACCCGTCTGGTCGCCCTGTCCCACGTGGTGGCCGTGGAGTTCCTGCCGTGAGGCTGGGCCCCCTGCCGCGGCATCTCGATCGCCGCACCGCCCTCGCCCTGGCCCTGGCCCTGGCTGCCGGCATCCTGGTCTTCACCCTCACTCGCCCTCCGGCCACGGTGCCGGTGCTGGTGGCCGAAGGGTTCCTGCCCGCCGGGATCCCCCTCGATGGTTTGCCGGTGGGAGTGCGCCGGGTGCCCGACGCTGCGGGCCTGGTGGCCGGGGAGAACCTCGCCTCTCTCGGTGAGTGGGCGCTGGCCGCGCCGCTGGCGGCCGGGGAGCCCCTCCTGCCTTCCCTCCTCCGCGCCCCGGAGCGCCGCACCTACCCCCACGTCCTGGCCTTGAGCCTGAAACGGGACCGCGCCGTGCTCGGCGATCTCCAGGCCGGCGACCTGATCGACGTCTACGTGACCGCCGCCACGACCGAGGAGCCGGCAACAGCACGGCTGGTGGCGGCCTCGGTCTATGTGGTATCGGCAGGCCCGGCGCCCACCGGTCTCGGCGGCGAAGACCGTATCGACCTGCTGCTGGCGGTGGATGACACCCTGGCCGCCGCCCTGGTCGGCGCTCGCGCCGAAGGCGACCTCGACCTGGTGCGGGTGTCGCGATGACCCCCCGGGTGGCCACCGTCCTATCGGCTCGTGACTGGGAGAGCGGCCTAGTGGTGCAGGCCAAAGAGACCGCCGAGGTCCGACTGGTACTGCGCGCCTACCGGCCCGAAGAGGTGGAAGAGGAGGCCCACCGCCTCGACGTGGTCGTGGCCGGGGCGGAGACCACCTGGGTCACCCCGGCGAGGATCGCCGCCTGGCGGCGGCGCGGCCTGCGAGTGGTGGGGATCTTCCCTTGCGGCGACGGCCCGGCCCGCCAGCGCCTGGTCGCCGGCGGCGCCGACGAGGTCCTCCCCGACGACACCCCCGCCGGTGAGGTGGTGCGCACCATCCGCCTGCTGCGCCCCGCCGCCGCCGTCGCCACTCCTTCGGTCACGGGGAGACTGGTGCTGGTCACCGGCCCTCCCGGGGCCCCGGGGCGCACCGAGACCGCCCTCGCCCTCGCCTGGGGATGGGCGGCGCGGGGGCGGACCTTGCTGCTCGATCTCGATGTTGCCGCCCCGGCGCTGGCGGTGCGCCTGGGCCGCCCTCCCCGGCCCGACCTCGTCGACGCCGCCGAGGTCGTGCACGAGACCGGCGCCTTGGCGCCGCGGTCCGTCATCGAGTACGGGCCGCTGGGCCTGGTGGTGGGATCGACCCGGCGCGGTGAAGCCCCCCTGCCCGATCACCTGATGGCCGACGTCGTCGCCGCCGCCCGCGGCCTGGCCGACCTGGTAGTGGTCGACGCCGGCCCGCGCCGGGGGGACGACCCTCTGCTCAAGGGAGCGGACCTGGCGGTGCTGGTGGCCGAGGCGTCCCCCGTGGGCCTGGTGCGGGCCGCCCACCTGGCCGGTGAGTGGGCCGGGCCCCGCCCCCTGCTGGTGTTGAACCGGGTGCACCGTCCCCAGGTCTCTGAGGTCGTGGCGGCCGCCCGGCGCTGGACCGGCCTGGACCCCGCGGCGCTCGTCCCGGAACGGGCCGCGGTGGTGGCCGCGGCCCGCTCCGCGCGGCCTCCGGCGCGACCGCTGCGCCGTGCCCTGCGCCGACTGGAGCCCCAGACATGAGCCGCGACCGCTTCGGGTTCCTCACCTCGCTGCTCGCCGACCCCGAGGTCGAGGAGATCATCGTGCTCGGCGGGCGTCGCACCTTCGTCGTGCGGGGCGGGAACAAGGAACTGCTACCCGAGGTAGCCGACGCCGAGCAGGTGCGCCGCATCGCCGACCAGTTGCTGGCCGGAACCGGCCGCCGTCTCGACCTTGCCGACCCCATCGTGTCGGCCCAACTCGCCGATGGCAGCCGGGTGCACATCACCGGGCCCCCCGTCACCCATCCCGACCGCCTCAACATCCAGGTGCGCAAGTTCGTGCTGCGCGCCGCCCGCCTCGGAGATCTGGCGGCCCGCGGCGCCATGAGCGAGGAGGCCGCTTCGCTGCTCGCCGCAGCGGTGCAGGCCGACCGCACCATCCTGGTGGCGGGAGCGCCCGGGGCGGGCAAGACCACCCTGGTCAACTGCTTGCTCGCCGAGGTGCCTCCGGAACGGCGGGTCGTCACCTGCGAGGAGGTATTCGAGGTCCAAGCCGACCTGCCGGACATGACCCAGATGCAGACCCGGCCCGCCGGCCTCGACGGCGGCGGGGCCATCACCCTGCGCGACCTGGTGCGCGAGGCGCTGCGCCAGCGGCCCGACCGCATCGTGGTCGGCGAAGTCCGCGGTCCCGAGGCCCTGGACCTCTTGCTGGCGCTCAACGCGGGATGCGCCGGCTTCGCCACCCTCCATGCCAACTCGGCACGTGATGCCCTGGAGAAAGTGGTCGGCTACTGCATGCTGGCCGGGGAGAACGTCGCCGAGGCCTTCGTCCGCCGGGCGGTAGCGGCCGTGGCCGACCTGGTGGTGTTCCTCCGCCGCACCCCGCTGGGGCGTCGCGTCGAGGAGATCGTGGCGGTCCTCCCTCAGTTGGAGGCCGGGGTGTTCACCACCGAATCACTCTGGTCCCCCGGGGCGCAACCCGACCGACCTCCCGCCGTTCCGGCCGGCGCCCGGGAGCACCGATGAGAGGCCTGGCCGTGCTCCTCGGGGCGGCCTCGGCCGGCATCGCCGCCGGCCTCCCCCTTCCCGGGCCGAAGCGGCTCTCCTCGCCGCACCTCCGCCCGGCCCTACTGGCCCTCGCCGCGGCTGCCGGGGCGGGAGCCGCCCTCGTTGCCGTAGCCCTGGGAGGAAACCCGGCCGCCGTCGCCGCATTCGGGGCCATGGGAGCCGGCGCCCCCGCACTGGCGGCCGGCGCCCGGGCCCGGCGCGAGGCCGAGCGAGCCGCCGCCCGCTGGCCGGACTTCCTGGCGGCGCTGCGGGGCCGCCTGTCCGCCGGAGAAGCCCTGCCCGATGCCACCGCGGCCGCCGCCGCCGCCGCCGGCGAGCACCTCGCCGGCCTGGCCCGTCACCTCGAAGCCGGGCGGGCCGCCGGCCGCCCCTTTGCCACCACCCTCGCTGCGGTGCGGGCCGAGTGGGCCGACCCCCTGGCCGACCGCGTGCTCACTACCCTGGCCGCCGCCGCCGGGATCGGCGGTGAGCGGGTGGGCCTGGTGCTGTCGGGCCTTGCCGGGTCGGTGGCCGACGAACTGCGCCTGCGCCGCGCCCACCAGGCCGCCCTCACCGAGCAACGCCTCACCGCCGGAGTGGCGCTGGGAGCGCCCTGGGCCCTGCTGCTGCTCACCACAGCCACCAACCCGCAGGCCGCGGCGGCGTATGCCGCCCGCACCGGCACGGTGGTAGTGCTGGCCGGCCTGGCCGCCACCACAGCCGGTTTCTGGCTTTCGCGGCGGGCGGCCCGCCTCTCGGACATGCCCCGGGTGTTCACATGACCTCGGCTCTCGCCGCCCTTGCCGCCGCCCTGGCCGCCTTCGCGGTGTACCGCCTGGCGGCGGCCCGCTCCCAACCCGGGCTCGGCGATCTGCTGGCCGAGTACCTGCGACCCGCGACGCGAGAACCCGGCCGGCTCGACCGGCACGAGAGGGCGAAGTGGGGCCCGGCCACGGCCGCCCGGCTCGGGGCGGCGGCTCTCGGCGCCGGGGCCGGGGCGCTCTTCGCCGCCGGCCACCTGTTCACTTCGGCAATCCCTTCCCAGGCCCCGGTGCTCATCGGCCTGGGCGCCGCCGCCGGCCTGCTGGCCCAGCGTATCTCCCGTAAGCGCGCCGCCGAGACCCGGGCCGCCCGGCTGCTCAGGGAACTGCCCACCGTGGCCGACACCCTGGCGCTGGCCATCCTCGCCGGGGAATCCGTAGCGGGAGCCATCGAGCGCTTTGCCGGCAGTTCTCGAGGCGTGGCCGCCGAGGAGCTCGGCGAGGCCCTCGGCCGCCATCGCGCCGGCGACGGCCTGCCCGAGGCCCTAGCCCGGGCCACCGGCATCACCGCCCATCCCGAAGGCGGCCGCCTGTACGACCTTCTCGGCCATGCTCACCATACCGGAGGGCGCCTGGCCGACTCTCTGTCGGATCTGGCGGTGGACTACCGCGCCGCTCTCGCCCGCGACCTGACGGCGGAAGGAGGCCGGCGCGCCCTGGCGGCCTACGGGCCGATCCTCGCTCTCATGGTCCCGGTCACCCTCCTCTTCCTGATGTACCCGACCCTGGCAGGGCTCGCCGCCCTGTCATCCCCATCCCCATGAGACCGCAGCCCGTTTCCAAAGCACCCGCTCCCGAGAAACCCGCTCCCGAGAGACCCACTCCCGAGACACCCACTCCCGAGAAAGGAGAGATCTATGCCCTACTTGCTCGCGTGGATCGCGGCCCATCGCAACGACGATCGCGGCGTCACCACTGTGGAATGGCTGGGAATGGCGGCCATCGCCGTCCTCGTCGTCGCCTTCCTGCTCCCCCAGGTGCGCAGCGCCGCGGGGAGCGTGTGGAACTCCATCACCGGCCAACTGACCGGCTTCTTCGGCTAGAAGGCGGATCGGCGATCATCGAAGGCCTCGCCGGCCTGGTGATCGCCTTCCTGCTGCTCACCCTGATAGTCCAGGTCGCCGGGGCGGCGGTCGCCCGCAACTCCGCCGAGGCGGTGGTGAGTGCCGCCGCCCGGCGCGCCTCCCGCCCCGGCGCCCTGGTGGAAGCCGAGGAAGCCCGCTTGACCAGAGACCTGGCCGCCGCCCTGCCCGGGGCCACCGGCGTCGCCGTCGACGTCCGCCTGCAGGCTCAGCAAGCGGTGGCCGCCGCCCGTTTCCGCTGGCGCCCCCCGGGGCCCGACTGGCTCCCGCTGCGCATCGAGGTCCGCGCCTCCGCCCCCCGGATGGTCCCGCCGTGAGCCGGGGCAGCGCCCTCCTTGACACCCTGGTGGCCGCCTTCGTTACCGCCCTGCTCCTGCAGGGAGCAGTCGCCGCCGCCCATCTGCAGGCCGCCGGCGAGCGCGCCCACGAAGCGGCGGCGGTGGCGGCAGCCTGGGCGGCGCGCTACGGCGACGCGGCAGACGCCGCCCGACTGGCTCGGGCCCTGGCCCCCGAGGCGGAGAGCATTGCCGTAACCCGCACTGCCGCCGGCCTGGCGGCGGCGGTGCGGCTCCGCGTCCCCCTGGCCGGCCCCGACGGCGAGGTGGCAGCGGCCGTCGTAGGGAGGGTCGCCGTCGTCGTGAGCCCCTACCGGAGCAACCGTGAGTGACCGGGGCACCGTTCTGCCCGTCCTCGCCCTGGTCATGGTCGGCGGAGCACTGGCCGTGGCTCTAGCAGTGGAGGTGGGGCGCTGCGGGTCGGCCTGGCGTGAAGCGTCCTATGCCGCCGACGCCGGGGCCGAAGCCGGAGCGGCCACTCTCGACCCCGAGGCGGTGTACGCCGGGCGTGTGCGCCTCGACCCGGCAGAAGCGGAGGAGGCGGCGACCGCCGCTGCCCTGGCGGTCCGACCTCGGGTGGGGCGCCGGGCCGCCGCCGCCGCCACTGCGACCCGCGTCTGCGTGACCGTTACCCAGCCGTTCCCGCCCGGGCTGCTCACCCCCTTCGTCCACGGCCGCCCCATCGCCGTCTCGGCTTGCGCCTCCCCCGAGCGCGGCTAGGACGTTTCTTCCTCCCGTCATCCCCGGCCCCGCCTTACACTCGCCCGGGATGGACACCGTCGAGGCACCCCCGGCCGAACCGGAGGCACCGGCCCCGCCCCACCGCAGCCTGCATACCGCCCTGTGGGGTGCGCTGGCCTACCCCGTCGGGGCGTTCCTCTGGGCCTGTGCCGCCGCCGGTGAATCGGCCACCCGTGCCCCCCAGCCCGGCCTCCTGGGAGTGCTCGAGTGGTTCGGCTGGAGCCTGTTGTGGGTCGTGATCCTCACCGTGGCCGCCGCTCCCATCGGGCTGCCTCTGGCGCTGGCGGAAGCCTTCCTCTGGGAGCTCGTCGTAGCCCGCTTCCCCGCACTCGATCGCCGCCCCTGGGGCCCGGCCCTGGCGGCGGGGCTGCTCGCCGCTCCCTGGGCTTTCCTGGTTCCCTGGGTGCTCGCCGACTGGCTCAAAGGCCCCCTCCCCACAGTGGTGGCCCTCGCCTGCGCCTTTCTGGGCTTCTATCTGCCCCGCCTGCTGGTCCCCGCTCTGGGCCCGGGAGCCCTGCTCGGGCGCGCCGAAGTTGCCGGAGCCTCCATTGAAGGGTGACGTCGTCCTCATCGATGATGCCCAACGCCCGGCGGCACGCGCCCTGGTGGACGTCTGGCTCCCGGAGGCCATGGGGCGCGGGGGCCGCTTCGCCGTCACCGTCGCCGGCGAGTCGGGAAGCGGCAAGTCGACCACCGCCCGGGCCCTGGCCGAGGAGTTCGCCGCGCGCGGTCTGGGCTGTGCCGTCTTTCAGCAGGACGACTACTTCCGCCTCCCCCCGAAGACCAACGACCGCGCCCGCCGTGAGGACATCTCGTGGGTGGGGCCTGGGGAGGTGCGCCTCGACCTCCTCGACGAGCATCTTGCCGCCGCCCGAGCGGGAGCGGCCCGGGTCACCAAGCCCCTCGTGATCTACGCCGAGGACCGCATCACCGAAGAAACGATTGGCCTCAGCGGGGTGGCGGTGGCGGTCGCCGAGGGCACCTACACCACGCTGCTGGCCAATGCCGATCGGCGGGTGTTCATCGCCCGCACCTACCACGAGACCCTCGAGGACCGGCGGCGCCGGGGGCGGGAGCCGTTCGACCCCTTCATCGAACGGGTGCTGGAGATCGAGCATCGCATCATCTCCCCGCACCGGGCTCGGGCCGACGCGGTGATCGACGGCGACTACCGGGTTGAGTTCCTGCGGCCGTGACTTCCCTCCCCGACCCCGCGCCGGCGGACGAAGCCGGGCTGCGGGCGGCCTGGGAACAGCACGGGCCGCGCTACCTGGAGGCTTACGCCACCGGCGAGGTCGCCTTCCTCCCCTACCTGCTGCCGGAGGCAGCCCTGGGCTTCGACGCCCCTCGCACCATGGAGATCCTGCGCTCCCGCCTCGGCGACGCCGTAGCCGTGGCCCTGGCCCCGGAGAGCACCGACCCCGACGACCCGCTGGAGCCGCCGCCGCTCCCCATTCGCAGCCCGGTAGCCGACCGCCCCGACGGGACCTGGTTGCAGCGGGCCAACCTGGTGGGGGTCAACGTGCGCACGGTGGGCTCACACTGGAACTTGGTGAAGTACGCCCTCACCCTGCCCGCCGCCTGCGATGCGATCCACCTGCTCCCCATCTGGGAGCCGGGGGTGGTGCGCAGCCTCTACGGCCAGGCCGGCTGGGCGATCAACGACGAGTTCTTCAGCCCAGAACTGGCCGCCGCCGTCCCTCACCTAACCACGGTCGAGCGCCAGCTGCGGGCGGTGGTGAACCTGCTGCACGCCCTCGGCCGCGCCGTCGGCATGGACGTGATCCCCCACACCGACCGGTTCTCCGAAATGGCCCTGGCCCAGCCGCAGCACTTCGAATGGCTGCGCCGCCGCGGGCGGGAGATCGTGGACCATCGCGAGCACCTCCACGAGGAGGCCCAGGAGGCCATCCTCGGCTGGCTGGCGGCGACCGGCCCCGCCGGCCCCGGGCCCTACCCGGTGACGCGCGAGGGCTTCTTCGCCCCCGCCTTCGGCGAGGAGCAGCGCCTGCGGGTGCTCTTCGGCCTGCCCCGGGACTTCCTGGGGCGCACGGCGCGTCGCATCTCCCTGGTGCGCCACCTCCACGACGAGGGCCTAGAGACGGTACCGGCCACCATGGGTGTCCCCTACCGCGGCCTTATGGTGGACCCATCGGATGACGCGGTCACCATGGACCGCTACGGCATGGAGTGGCGGGACTACCTGATCACCAAACCCGGCCCTATGGCCCGGGTATTCAACCCGCTGGCCCGCTACAAGCTCTACGGGCGCCTGAGCGACAACGCCGATTGGGAGATCGACTTCTCTCGGCCCCGTGAGGAAGTCTGGGACTACGTCTGCGCCCACTACGCCGAGGTGCAACGGCGCTTCGGCTTCGACTTCATGCGCGGGGACATGTCCCACGTGCAGATGCGACCCGGCGGGGTGCCGGCCGCCCCGGATCGCCACTACGACCTGCTGGGGACGGTCAAGGAGCACATCCGTACCCGCAACGGCGTCCCCTGGTTCGGCTACTTCGCCGAGAGCTTCCTGCCGCCCCCCGACGTGTTCGCCTACGGGGAGGAGATGGACCACCTGGAGGCTTCCCACGCCGAGGCGACCCTGGGCGACCTGCAGTCCACCGCGGTGGGATCCCCCGAGTTCCTCGACCGCCTGGCGCGCTACCGGGATCTGCTGGCAACCCGGTCGTGCGCTCCCAGCTTCACCGTGATGACCGCCGACAAGGACGACCCGCGCTTCGACGCCCTCTACCTGGAGGGCAACGAAGTGCGCCTTTTTCTGGCCCTCTTCCTCGCCGACATGCCTTCCTACACCGCCCTCGGCTTCGAGACTCGCGACCCCCACCCCGAGCCCCGGCCCAACGAGTGGTACACCAAGCTGTACGTCTTCGAGGAGGAGGGTACCTCCAACCGGTACCCCTCGAAGGCCCGCTTCGGGCCCTACCGCTGGGGGCGCAACGCCGCCCTCTTCACCCGCCTCACCCGCCTGCGCCTCTTCGCCGACGCGGTGCTCCCCGAGATCAGAGAACGGCCGCTGCGCTGGCTGCTGCCCCTCGAGCCAGCTTCCGGCCGCCGGGTGCTGGCTTGGACCCAGAGCGGCGAGCCGGAGTTGCTGTTCCTGGCCAACCTCGACCCGGCAGCCCCCGGCCCGCCCCTCGACCTGCCCGCGCCGGCGGGATGGCCGCGGCAGGCCATCCTGGAACACGGCTTCTCGACCCTCACCCTCGAAGAGCAGGAGACTGAACCCCTGAGGGCACAGGGGGCGAGGTACCGCCTCCCCCGCCTCGGCCCTGGCGAGGGCCGCGCCTACCGGGTCGCCCTGAGGAAGGAGGCCGGGCCGTGACCTTCAGCCCACAGACCGGGGACCACATGCGCCACGCTTTCAAGCACCTGAACCGCTTCATGGTGCTCATGTTCCGCCTGGGACTGGGCCCCTGGCTGCAGTTCTGGCCGAGGGTGACCGGGCAGATCCTGGTGCTGGTGCATCGCGGGCGCAAGAGCGGCCTCCTGCGGCGCACCCCCCTCAACTTCGCCCGGGCAGACGGCGACATCTACATCCTGGCCGGGTTCGGCCGGGCCTCGGACTGGTACCGCAACCTGCGGGCCGACCGGCAGGGCGAGGTGTGGCTCCCCGACGGCTGGTGGTCGGTGGAAGCCGAGGAAGTGAGCGACCACCCCGAGAGGCTCCGCTTGCTGCGGGCCGTCTTGGTGGGAAGCGGCTTTGCCGCCTACGCCTTTGGGGTGAGCCCGGGCCTGCCCGATGAGCGACTGGCCCAGATCACCTCCGGCTACCGCCTGGTGCGGCTGCGGCTGGTCGGGCCCCGCACCGGACCAGGAGGGCCCGGTGACCTGGCCTGGGTCTGGCCGGCGGCTCTCACCCTGCGCCTGCTGCTCCGCCGTCGCCGGCGTTAGACGGCCAGGTCGCGGCGGTCGAGGATCACCCCGCCGGCCACCGGCAGGGCCAGGGCGATGGCTGCCAGCACGCCGGCGTGAACCCACTCCATGCCTCGCAGCAGTGGGGCCGAGGCGGCGTAGTAGTACCAGGGGGAGGCCTTCTGCACCGTGCCCAGCCAGGTCACCACCTCGGCCAGCGAGAACACCAGATAGGCGGCCAGAGCGGCGGCCGAAGCCACACCCATGGCCAGCCCCCGTTTGCCCGTGACCGCCCCTACCGCCAAGGCCAAGGAGCCGAAGACGAGGGCAATCAGCACCACCCCCAGGCTGGCCGCCGCCAGCTTCCCCGAGTCCAGTCCCAGATCGAAGGCGGCGCCGGCCAGCAGCATGCCGACGAAGTTCGCCAGGCCGATCAGGAAGGTGACGGCGGCCATAGCGCCGAACTGCTCGGCCAGCCAGCGGCGGCGGGAGATCGGCCCGGCGAGGAGCAGATCCAGGGTGCCTTCCTCCTCCTCACCGGCAACGGCCCGCGCCCCGAAGCCGACGGCCAGGATGATCAAGAGCAGCGGCAGCACCAGCGAGAACAGCTCCATGTGCAGGAAGCCGGGCCCGGTGCTCAACGAGACTCCCTCGACCATGTTGAACATGGCCCGCAGCGCCTCGGGGTAGCTCTCGAGCATCTCCTCGAAGTCGCCGGCGTTGTCCCGGATGGTGGGGAAGGCACTGCCCAGGAAGAGCAGGTAGACGAACGAACCGCCCACCCACCAGGCCAGGCTGCGGCGCCGGCTCCACACCGCCGCCCCGAAGACGCTACGCAGCATCGCCGGCCCCCTCGTAGTACCTGAGGAACAGTTCCTCGAGGTCGGCCTCGTGGCTGACCACATTGGTCACCTCATACCGGGCGGCCGCCTTGACCAGGCGGTCGATGGAGCCCACCGCCGTACACGTCAGCAGGCCGTCCTCCACCACCACGTCTTGCACGCCGGGGAGGGCGGCGAACTCCTCCCGGGGCACGGGCCCGGCGAAATGGATCTCCAAGCGCCGCAAGGCCTTCGCCTTGAGCGCCTCCAGGCCCTCAACCACCACCAGCCGGCCTTCGCGAACGATGCCCACCCGATCGGCGATGCGCTCCACCTCGCTGAGCACGTGCGACGACAGGAACACCGTGCGCCCCTGCTCCTTGGCCTCGGCCACCAGCCGGTAGAACTCCCGCTGCATGAGCGGGTCGAGCCCGCTGGTGGGCTCGTCGAGGACCAGCAGTTGGGGAGAGTGCATGAAGGCCTGCACCACCGCCACCTTCTGGCGGTTGCCCCGGGAAAGGTCGCCGATGGGCCGGCTCAGGTCTAGTTCCAGCCGCTCCGCCAGCATCTCGGCGGGGCCGAGGCCGTCGAGGCCGCGCAGGTGCCCCAGGTAGGTGAGCAACTGGCGCCCGGTCATCTTCCGGTAGAGGGCGGGGTCGCCGGCCAGGTAGCCGACCTGTCGGCGCAGCTCCGGGCCTCCGGTCCGGGGGTCGGCACCCAGAACCAGGGCCCGGCCCGACGACGGGCGGATCAGGTCGAGCAACAGCCGGATGGTGGTGGTCTTGCCCGCCCCGTTGGGGCCCAGGTACCCGAACACCTCGCCGGGCAGAACCTCCAGGTCGAGCCCCACCACCCCGCGGTCGCGGCCGTAGTACTTGGTGAGGCCTTCCAGACGAATGGCGGCTTCCACGAGGCCTCACCCTACCCCGGCGGGGATCAAGCGGAGGTAACCCCCTAAATGGTCCCTTGCGCCGCAGTGACCCGTGCCCGGGCGATCTCCAAGTAGGCCGGCTCGGTCTCATAGCCGATGAAGTGCCGGCCGCTCTCGACGGCGGCCACCGCCGTGGAGCCCGACCCCATGAACGGGTCGAGCACGAGGTCCCCCCTGAAGGTGTACAGCTCGATCAGCCGACGGGGCAGTTCCACCGGGAAAGGGGCGGGGTGCCCGATGCGGCGGGCCGAGGCCGGGGCGATGTTCCACACCGACACGGTGGCCTCGAGGAACTCCTGCCGCGAAATGGTGTCCTCGCCCAGGCGCAGGCGGCGGAAAGAGCCTTTGCTGGCCACCACCACGTACTCATGGACGTCGCGCAGGGTGGGGTTGCGGGCCGAGCACCACGACCCCCAGGCGCAGGAGCCGCCGGCGCCCTGTGCCTTCTGCCAGACGATCTCACCGCGCAAGAGGAACCCGATCTCCTCGAGCAGGGCCGCCACCCGATGGTTCAACGCCAAGTAGGGGCGCCGCCCCAGGTTGGCCACGTTCACCGCCACCCGGCCTCCCGGTTCCAGCACCCGGTAGGTCTCGCCCAGCACCCGCTTCAGCAGGCCCAGGTACTCCTCGAGGCTGAGGTCGGCGTCGTAGTCCTTGCCCACGTTGTAGGGGGGCGAGGTGACCATGAGCCCCACGCAGTCGTCGGGCAGTTCCTCCATGGACTCCGACGAACGGCAGATGAGGCGGTCGAGCACTTCGTCGGGGGGCGCCACCGGCGGGCCGGGCCGGCCTGCGGGAGCCGAACGCAGCATGCGGCGCGCGTAGAAGCGGCGGGCGTCGTGCCCTTCCCTCTTCCCCGCACCGAATGACGCTGTTTCCGTGGACATAGCGCGCCGGGACCTCCGAAAGCGAAAATCACCGTAGCCGACTTATCCACAGGAGCCGCGGCATTCCCCCGGCGCCGGCGCGGCCCGAGCCTCGGCCGCCGCCCGGTGCAACCTGCCACCGATCGCCTGCCCCGCCACCTTCACCCACGCCGGAGCCTCCCGAGCCGCTCCGGCCAGCCGGCGCCACCGGCCGGCCCCACCCGGCCCGCGCGCCGGGTCCCCGCAAACCTCGAGGCCCATCCTTTGAAACAGGAAGCGCGCTCGCGGCAGGTGGTAGCGGTCGGTGACCAACACCACCCGGCCCCAGCGATGCTCCCGCGCCAGGCGAGCCGCCGCCACCGCCTGCTCCAGCGTGCTGGTGGATTGCTCCTCCAGCAGCACCCGGCCGGCCTCTACTCCCAGATCTCGCGCCAATCCGGCCATCACCGAAGCCTCCGACACCCCGGCCTTCCCCACCCCTCCCATCAGGAGCAGCCATCGAATGCCGCGCCGGCGCAGGACCGCCACCCCATGCGCCACCCGGCGACGTACCGCGGGTGAGGGCCGGCCCGGGCCGAGCACCTGGGCCCCCAAGACCACCACACTCTGGTTCTCGCCCGGCCGGCGGCCACCACAGATGGAGTTGTTGCCCGGGCCGAGTGGATTAGCCATAGCCCCCTGGTTATAGTCTTAGAGGTTTCGGCGCGTGGGGTCGCGCTCGTCCCCACCGCTCTGCCCCTCCCGCCCTCCCGGGCGGGTTGAGATCCCCTAGGGAGGAATGCATACATGCGCAAGCACCTGAAGGTGCTGGTCGGCCTGGTGCTGGTCCTCGGCCTGGTAGCCGCGGCCTGCGGCGACGATGCCGTAGAAACCACCACCACCATGGCCCCCGAGACCACCACCACTACTGCGGCCCCCACCACCACGACGGAGGCCCCGACGACGACCGAAGCACCCACCACCACCGGCGCTCCGGCCGAGCCCCTGCTGGTGTGGGCCGATGAGACCCGCGTGCCGGTCATCGAGGCCGTCGCCGCCGAGTTCGAGGCAGCCACCGGGGTGCCCGTCGAGATCGAGCTGGTCGGCTTCGGCGACATCCGCGCCAACATGGTCCAGCAGGCCCCCTTGGGCGAAGGCGCCGACGTCTTCATCGGCGCTCACGACTGGATCGGCGAGCTCGTGGTGAACGGCGTGGTCGAGCCCATCGACCTCGGCGCTCGCGCCACCGAGTTCTTCAACGTCGCCCTCGAGGCCTTCAGCTACGACGGCCAGCGCTACGGCCTGCCGTACGCCATCGAGGCCATCGGCCTGTTCCGCAACACCGACCTGGTCCCGGATGCCCCGGCGACCTTCGAGGACCTGCTCGCCGTCTGCGACGCGCTGGGTGACACCGTCACGCAGTGCCTGGCCCTCCCGGCCGGCGGCGATGCCTACCACCACTATCCCTTCGTGGCCTCTGCCGGCGGCTACATCTTCGCCTGGGACGGCACCTCCTACGATCCCACCGATGTGGGCCTCGACAGCGAGGGCGCCATCGCCGGTTTCGAGTTCTTCGACGGGCTCGTTGCCGACGGGTACATCGACCCGGCCGTGGACTACGGCACGATGACCAACCTGTTCTTCAACAACCAGGCCGCCTTCATGTGGACCGGCCCCTGGGCGCTGCCCGATGTCAAGGCCGCCGTCGAGGCCGGCACGCTGTCCGGCTACGCCACCAGCCCGCTGCCCGACATCCTGGGCAACACCGCCGTCCCGTTCGTGGGCGTGCAGGGCTTCATGGTGAATGCCTTCAGTGAGCAGAAGGCCCTGGCCCAGACCTTCGTGCTGGACTACATCGCCACCGTCGATGTCATGACCCAGCTGTACGAGGTCGGCCTGCGCGCTCCGGCGCACATCGACGCCTTCAACGCCGTGGCCGCCGACCCCGACGTCCAGGCCTTCGGTGAGTCCGCCTCCGCCGGCAACCCGATGCCGAACATCCCCGAGATGGCTTCGGTGTGGGACGCCCTGGGTACTGCCGTCCAGGAGATCTACAACCAGACCTCCGACGCGGCCACCGCCCTGACCACCGCCGCCGAGACGGTTCGCGCCGCCATCGCCGGCTGATCCAACCCGCATTCGATCCGATGAGGGCGGGGCGCCAGCCCCGCCCTCATCGCGTCCCCCGGGTGCCCGGCGACGGCGTGCGTGGCACCCCCGACCCCGACTAGCATCCCCGGCAATCCGAGAGGAAGGGCACGGGGAGGTGAGCTTCTTCCGGCGCTACGGGCCAGGGTGGTGGATCCGTCTGTTCGGCCTCGCCCTTCTCGACGGCATCGTGGTCGCCCTGATCCCGTCTCTCGTAGACCGCGGCGCCACGGTGGCCCTCATCTCCATCGTGGTGGGCACCCTCGGCATCAACTACGTCTTCCTCTCCGCCCGGGCCATGCCTTTCCGCTGGCTGGTGCCCGGGATGGTGTTCCTGGTCCTGATGATGCTGTGGCCCATCATCTTCACGGTGTGGGTTGCCCTCACCAACTGGTCCACCGGCAACTTCATCACCAAGGACCAGGCGATCGATCGCCTCACCCAGGGCGGCGCCTACCTGATCGAGACTGAGGAAGCCCAGGTAGTCGAGCTGTACCTGTACCGGGACCCCGCCCTGAGCACCCCGGCCGATCCGCTGGCCGACCTCAAGGTGCTGGTCCGTACCGAGGCAGGCGACCTCTTCTACGGCTCTCCCCGCCTGCGCACCTCTGCCACCCCGGAAGAGCCCACCCTGGACTGCTGCACCCCCGCCGGGGCCGACGAGGAGACTGCGGCGCGCTACGGGGCGGTCGCCCTGACCGAACTAGGGGCGGTGGACGACGACGGCGACGGCATCCCGGAGACCGTCGGCGGATACGCCAAGCTCCGGCTGCTGGACATCGGCACCATAAGCGGCGTCCTCGATCAGCTAGTGCTCGATGTGCCCGGCCGGGGCCAGGCCCGAGCGCGCACCTTCTCCTCGGCGGTACTCGCCGAGCAGCGCTTCGTCTACGACGAGGCCACCGACACCCTCTACGACCGCCTGAACGAGACCACCTGCGCCGCCCAGGAAGGGAACTTCGTCTGCGACGGCGCCCGCCTCGATCCCGGCTGGCGGGAGTTCCAGGGCGTCGAGAACTTCGCCGACATCGCCACCGACGAGCGCATCCGCACCCCGTTCCTGCGCATCTTCGTATGGAACGTGATCTTCGCCGTGTCGGTGGTGCTGCTGCAGCTGGTGCTGGGCCTGGGCCTGGCGCTCACCTTCGAGGACCGGCGCATGAAGGGGCGGGGCTTCTACCGCTCCCTGCTGCTGATCCCGTGGGCCGCCCCCGGGTTCATCGTGATCCTGGTGTGGCGCGGGCTGCTCAACCCCACCTACGGCCCGGTGAACAACCTACTGGAGGCCTCCTGGCTGGCCCAGCTCTCCAACTCCACCTGGCCCAAGTGGCTGGTGACCGTCTTCCTGGTGGCCTGCGCCGCGGCGCTGCTCTGGATGGCGGCCGGCATGCTGCGGCGCCGCCGCTGGTTCGCCTCCATCCTGGGAGTCGCGGGAGCGGCAGTGATCGCCTGGTTCCTCTACAAGATCCTCGGTCCCGGATTCGGCCTCCGCGAGGTGCGCATCCCCTGGGTGCAGCCCACCGGTAACTGGTTCTGGTCGAAGCTGGCGGTGATCCTGGTCACCATGTGGCAGGGCTTCCCCTACTTCTTCCTCATCTGCACCGGCGCCCTGCAGGCCATCCCCACCGACATGAAGGAGGCGGCCAGGGTCGACGGGGCTTCGCCCTTCCAGGTCTTCTGGAAGGTCACCTTCCCCCTCCTCATGGTGGGCATCGCCCCGCTGATCATCGCCTCCTTCGCCTTCAACTTCAACGCCTTCGTCAACATCTTCCTGCTCACCGCCGGCGGCCCGCCCGTGTCGGGGTACGGGGTGCCCTTCGGGGAAACCGACATCCTGATCTCCTTCGTCTTCGACCTGGCCGTGGAGAGCGGGCGCGGCGGCCAGTACGCCCTGGCGGCGGCGGCCACCTTCTTCATCTTCTTCATCGTGGCCACCATCTCGGCCATCAGCTTCCGCTTCACCAAGAGGCTGGAGGAGATCTATGGCAGCCTCTGACCTGAGCGCCCCCACCGAGATCACCCGCACGGTGAAGACCCGCCGGCGCATGAGCCCGCGTCGCTACTTCCGTGAGATCGGCTGGCGTCATGTCGTGGCGGTGCTGGCTCTGCTGTTCGCCCTCTACCCCATCGCCTGGATCCTCTCCTCGTCGATCAACTCGGTGAACACCCTCACCGCCACCAAGTTCATCCCCGACTCCACCACCTTCGGCAACTACACCGCCCTCTTCGGCGGGTGCCGCTGGGATGCCGGGTTCCCCCCGTTCGCTTGCGAGCTCCACACGGTGGGGCAGCAGGTGGTGCCGCCGATCCCTACCTTCCTGTGGAACTCGGTGAAGATCGCCATCGTCGCCTCGACCATCCAGCTGGCGCTGTCGGCCCTCGCCGCCTACTCCTTCGCCCGGCTGCGCTGGAGGGGACGCCGGGTAGGGCTCGTCGCCATCCTGCTGATCCAGATGTTCCCCCAGTTCCTGGCCTTCGTGGCCCTGTTCCTGCTGCTGGACACGATGCAGGAGACCTTCGCCTCCGCAATACAGGTCAGTCTCTGGGTGATCGCCGTACCGCTGGCTCTCGTCGGCGCCGCCGTGGCCTTCATGGCCCACCGATCCGACTGGGGAGCCTCCGCCAAGCGCAACGCCTACATCACCGCCGGGGTTGGCGGCCTCGTCCTGGCCTGGGCCCTCATCGGCCAGTTCGTCGACACCTGGTGGCCCTTCCTCGCCGACTACAAGGTGACCCTCTTCCCCAGCATCGGGCTGGGCTCCCACACCGGCCTGGTGCTGGTCTACCTGGGCGGGTCGATCGGGGTGAACACCTGGCTGCTCAAGGGCTTCATGGATTCCATCCCCACCTCGCTCGACGAGGCGGCCAAGGTGGACGGCGCCACCGAGTGGGATGTCTTCTCCAAGATCATCCTGCCGCTGGCCCGGCCCATCCTGATCGTGGTATTCATCCTGACCTTCGTGGGCCTGTACAACGAGCTGCTGCTGGCCACGGTGCTCATCCGCGACGTGCAGCAGTTCACCCTGCCGGTGGGCCTGCAGCTACTGGTGGAGAACGACTACAGCGGCACCTGGGGCATGCTGTCGGCCGCGGCCGTCATCGGCACCACCCCGATCCTGATCCTCTACTGGTCGCTACAGGACCGCATCGTCGGCGGCCTCACCGGCGCGGTCAAGGGCTAGGCCGCCGGATCGTCCCTCGCCGCTTCTACGCCGGAGACGGGGCGCGCTCGGCCGGTGGCGGTGGAGGCATGGAAGCGGGCCGGCCGGTGGCCTCCTGGGCGATGGCGATGATCTCCTCCCAGTCGTAGGCCAGGGCACAGCGCCCGCAGAAGTACTGCTCGCCCCGGGTCACCACCGCGGTCGCTCCACATCGGGAGCACCTCATCGCGTCACTCCTCGGTCATCGGCTGGGAGAGTCTTCGGCAGCGCGAGGCCGCAGCTTGAAGGCCACCGGGACGCGGCGGCGGGGGCCCGCACCCGGGCCCCCGCCTCTGCCCGCTCCTCCCTCAGCGGCCCAGAACCTGCTCGGCCAGGATCATGGCGAGATCCTTGACCGCTACCTCCTCCTCGCGCCCCAAGTCCTTGACGCCATCGTCGAGCATCACATAGCAGAACGGGCACCCGGTGGCGATGGTGGGGGCGCCGGTGGCCAGGGCTTCCTGGGTGCGCTCCACGTTGACCTTCTTGCCGGTGTGCTCCTCCATCCACATCTGGGCCCCACCGGCGCCACAGCAGAAGGAGCCCTTGCGATTGCGCTCCATCTCGGTGAGCTTGGCCCCGGCGACCCGCAGCAGCCGGCGCGGCGCGTCGTACTCGTCGTTGTGGCGGCCCAGGTAGCAGGGGTCGTGGAAAGTGACCTTCCCGTCGACTCGGCCGTTGGGCTTCAGCTTGCCCTGGGCCACCAGGTCCATGAGGAACTGGCTGTGGTGGAACACCCGGTAGTTCCCGCCGAACTGGGGGTACTCGTTGGCCAGGGTGTTGAAGCAATGGGGGCACTGGGCGATGATCTGGGTCACCCCGGCCTCGTTCAGTGTGGCGATGTTCTGCAGTGCCAGCGTCTGGAACAGGTACTCGTTGCCCGCCCGCCGGGCCGGGTCGCCGGTGCACAACTCGCGCGGGCCCAGGATGGCGAAATCCACGCCGGCGGCATGCAGCAGGCGGGCGGTGGCCAGGGTCACCTTGCGGTTGCGGTCGTCGAACGACCCGGCGCAGCCCACCCAGTACAGGTACTCGGCGGTCACGCCGGGCTCTCCGAGGATCTTCACCGGGAAATCCACTTCGCGCGTCCAGGCCGCCCGCTCCTGCTGGCTCATCCCGTAGGGGTTGGAGGAGTTCTCCATGCTGATGAAGGCGTTCCCCAGTTGGCTGGGGAAATCGGCCTCCATGAGCGCCAGGTACCGCCGCATGTCGAGGATCTTGTCGAGGATCTCGATATCCACCGGGCACACCTGCTCGCAGGCGCGACAGGTGGTACAGGCCCACAGTTCGGCCGGGGTGATCCGCTCGAACACCGAATCCGAGGTGACGGTGATCTCCCCATCCACCCCCACCGGGGGCGACACCGCCGGCGAGCCGGTGCGCGCCATCACCTCGCCCAGCTTGAGCACGATCTCCCTGGGGTCGAGCGGCTTGCCGGTGTGGTTGGCCGGGCACACCGAGGTGCAGCGCCCGCAGATGGTGCAGGCGTCGGTGTCGTACAACTGCTTCCAGGTGAACTCCCCCACCTTGGCCGCGCCCACCGTTTCGATGTCGGTCGCCTCGAGCAAGTTGGGCATCTCCCGCATCGCCCCCTTGGGCCGGCTGCGGGGGGCCAGAGCCATGTTCACCGGGGAGGTGAGCATGTGGCGCAGCTTGGTGACCGGCAGCGCCACCAGGAACGCCCCGAAGGAGACCGCGTGGGCGATCCACACGATCTGGTGGGTGCCCGCCGCCGTGCTCTGGGGGAACAGGTACGACAGGTACCAGCCGGCGAAGGACCACACCTCGTAGTCCGGGCGCCCTTCCAGGCTCAGCCGGGCCGCCTCGGTCAGCAGGCCGGTCACCCCAATCAGCCCCAGCAGCAGCAGGATCCAGGCATCCTCGGGCTTGGTCTTGGTGCGGATCCGCAGGGGGGGGAAGAGGTAACGGCGCACGGCCGCCCCCGCCACGCCGGCGATGAACACCAGAGCGGCGACGTCGAGCACCAAGGAGTAGCCCTGGTAGAAGCCCCCCTCGAGGAACTTGAGGTTGTTGGGCAGCAGATGATCCAACTCCAGGGTGGCGGTGCCCAAGAAGAGCACCACGAACCCGTAGAAGATCATGGCGTGGAGCACGCCGGCCACCCGGTCTTCCAGCACCGAGGCCATGGTGACCCCGCGCAGGAACTCCTTGGCCCGGCGGCCCCACATGCCCCAGCGGCGTTCCTTGGCCCCGCGTTCCCAGTTACGGGCCCGCAGCGAGAACAGGTAGACGGCCACCCCCAGCGCCAGGCCCACCGCCACGTAGAAGAGGATGATCAGCGGTTCGGGGATGTTGCCGAAGACATGCCGGCCGATGGCGAAGGTCGGCTCATCCGGAAGCAGGCTCAGCCCCCAGAAGCCCAACGTGACCACGGGCATGGCTATCCCCAGGGCCAGCAGCAGACGGGAGACGGTGACGCGGCGCTTGTCCATACACCCTTTCCCTCGAGCTGCTCCCGAGTCTATAGGAGCGTTAACCGCGCTTCACCTCGGTGAGGGCGCCGGGCCGATTCGGGACGAGCCCTCCGGGCCGGCGCACGGCCGCAGGCCCGCCGTCATCCCAGGATCAGGCGGGCCAGCCAGTAGGCCGCCACGCCCCCGGCCAGGATCCCGGGCAGTGACCGCCGGAACAACAGGCCTCCGCCGACGGCCCCGGCCAGGGCGGCATAGCCGGGCCCCGGGTCGTCCAGCCCTCCCGGGACCAAAAGGGTGGACGCCGCCAGCGCCACGAACAGGGCCAGCGGGAACCGTTCCAGGAAGAGAGCAAGCCGCCCTCCTGGGGCGCGGCCCGGCCGGACGAGGAACACCACCCGGCAGCCGTAGGTAACGGCGGCCATGCCCAGGACCACAAGCAGGTCAGTCATCGGGCAGCACCACCCCCGCCGCGGCCGCCGCCGTGGCGGCCGCCGTGATCCGCCAGGCTTCTGGAAGAACGGTGGCTGCGAAGGTGGCGCCGACGGCCAGGGCCACCACGGCTAGGTCCCACCGGCCGCGGACCAGAGGTGCCGCCAGACCTACGAAGAGGACCGCGAAGAACACCTCCGCTCCCCACACCATTGGGTCGAAGCGCCCGCCGAGGACGGCGCCGACCACCGACCCCACCACCCAGCCGGAGAACAGCAGCACATCCACGGCTGCCTTGTAGGCCACCAGGTCGGACTCGCCTCGTCGCGCCGCGGCGACGGTGAGGCCGAAGGTCTCATCGACAAGCACCCAAGCCAGGGCCAGGCGCACCCGGAGCCGTTGCGGCCCCACCAGCGAGGCCACCCGGGCCGACATGGGCACATGGCGCAGCGCCAAGCCCGACACGGCCAGCAGCACCGGCCCGGGGCCGGCCGCCGCCAGGCTCACCCAAGCGAACTGCGCCGCGCCGGACACCACGAGCGCCGAGGCGAGCACTACCAGCCAGGGCGCCAGGCCCGCCTGCACCCCAAGGACTCCGTATGCCACCCCGAAGCCGCCCACCGCCACGAAGAGCACCGCGCCGTCGCGCAGCCCCCGGCGGAAAGCACGACGGTGCAGCATCGGGCGATGCTAGAAGGGGTTTCCTGCGCCCCCTCCCGGCTTCTCCGGGAGGGGGTTGGGGGGAGGGCAAAGACGCGACTCAGCCTCCGTTGCTGCTTGCCCTCACCGCGCCTGCTGCGCAGGCGCGGCTCTCCCGCCCGATCCGGGCGGGAGAGGCACACAAACGGAACGGCATCAGCCGGTGATGCCCAGTTCCTTCTTGAGCTCTTCGAGCTTGGCGTCCGCCTGAGCGACCGAGATGGTCTCGCGCAGTTCCATCTCGGCGCCCTCGGGAGTGGCCTCCCGCAACTCGGCCCGGGCCATCGCCTCGGCGCGCCGCGCCTCGATCTTGTCCTCCACCTTGTCGAGGCTGACGGCCTCATCGTCGAAGGTGGCCGACATCGACTCCACGGCCTTGTTGACCGACTCCTGCATCTTGGACTGCTGCAGCGCCCCGAGCAGCTCCATGCGCCGGGCCGCCAGTTCCTGCAGGCGCATGGCGTTCTGCTGCACCGCCCGCTTGGCGGCCTCCGCCTGGGAAGCCGCCGTCTCGTACTGGCTCTTCAGGGAGGCCAAGTTGTTCTCGGCCGCCTGCAGCCGCATGGCCACGGCCTGAGCGGTCCGGGTCCACTTCTCCGCGCCCGCGGTGTC
Organism: Acidimicrobiia bacterium; assembly: GCA_016932695.1. Lineage (GTDB taxonomy): Bacteria > Actinomycetota > Acidimicrobiia > Spongiisociales > UBA11373 > VGBK01. Next base: position 31,894 of record JAFGCH010000092.1, read on the forward strand.
ACCGGCGGCGGTGGCCTGCTGGCTCTTCAGCAGGGCCTGCTTGGCCATCTCTCGAGCCTCCCCCGCCTCCTCGGCGGCTCGCTCGATCTGGCTCTCCAACTGGGTTCGGTGAGCCACCACCTTGGCCGCCTGAGTACGCAACTCCTGGTCGCGCCGGCGGGCCTCCTGGATGGCCTGCTCGATCTCGATCTCGGGGTCCATCATCTTCTCCGCCTTGCTGCGGAAGAGAGCCTTGATGTAGCCCCAGAGTCGCTTGAAGAAGCCCATATCCGTCCTTTTCTTCGGTCGTCACAGTGTAGAGAGGCGCCGCTTCTCAGCGCCATCGGTAACGGGCGACGCAGAGCCGATGCGTGCCCACAGGACGGGAACCGGGCGACCGGGCGCCGGTCGCTCAGCGGCGCCGGGTGCGGGTGCGACCCGCCCGGGCCCGGGGGCGCGCCCCCGAACTGCCCGAACTCGGGAAGCGGCGAGACGAACTGGAGGAGGTGCCCGAGCCCCAGCCGGAGCCCGACCCCCAGCTCGAGCCGGAGCCCCATCTCCCCGAGGTCGGTCGCGGGCCCCAGTCGTAGGAACGGGCTTGGCCCATACCTCCCACAATGACGGCGAACACCTCGAGCCAGGAGAAGCCCCCGCCGCCGTAGGAGCGGGGAGCCGCCGGGGCCGGGACCTGCCGGCCCTGGACCTCGATCATCCGCGGCTCGGGCTGCTGGCCGCGGCGCAGCTTCTCGGCATCGGCGGCGCAGACGCGCACCGTCTTGGTCCCGGCGGCCGTGCGCACTTCGGCTTCCTCGAACGGCCCGGGGTGCGTCGGGTCGAAGAAGCACGCGTGCCTCTCTTGTGGAGTGGGCCGGGGAGGAACCGGCTTGCCGGCGGCCAGGGCGGCGGCCGCATCCAACTGCCAACGCGCTTCATCGAGCCGATCGGAGATCTCTTCCAGACGGGCCAGGTCGGTCGCCGCTTCGTAGCCGTCGGAAGCCTCGGTGAAGGTCTTGCTGGCCTGCTCCAGGTACTGGTTGTCCTCGCGCGAGGCGGAAGCCGAGACCTCGTCGGAGATCTCGAGGATGGTGTTGGCCATGGCATCGAGTTGGGCCTTGATCTCCTTACGGGCCTCCTCGATGGCCCGGGCCTTGCTCTGGGCCGCACTCTTGGACTGGCGTCGCACTGCCCACACCACCGCCAGCACCAAGCCCCCGACCAGCACCAGGATCACGATGAGGCCGGTCTTGCTGCCGCCCCCGTCGCCGGCCTGGTCTCCGCCATCATCCACCGGAGCGGGCGCCCCGGTGAGGGTGGCCACCACCGCCTCCACATAGCCCGCGTCACCGCCCCCGGCGGCGTAGCCGGCATCCAGGGCCTGCTCGATCTCCTCCTGGGTGAAATCGAAGGAAGCCATTGCCTCACCGGTATTGGAGAGGACGAGGACGGTGCCGTCGCCCAACCGGTCGAGCACCGCGTCGGCGAAGGTGGTCGGCCCGCCGGACGGGTCCCCGGCCAGGAGCACCACGAACAGCCGCACCCCGGCATTGCCCGCCCGGGTGATGGCCGCCGAGATGCGGGCGGGGTCGGCCGGCAAGCCGGCGTCGATCCAGTAGCCGTAGTCCCCCACCCGGGCGGCTACCTGATCGGGGGTCTGGGCACCGGCGGGGGCGGCGACGATGAGGAGCGAGCCCAGCAGGGCGAACAGGCAGATCAGGCGGCGGCGCATGGCGGCAACTCTAGATGGACCCCCGGGGCAGCGCTCCTCGACCGGCGCTCTCCCCTTCCCGAAAGGCACCCCGCTCAGCGGCCGAAGAGCGCCCGGGCGAAGAACCACATGTTCGCCGGACGTTCCGCGATGCGGCGCGTCAAGTAGGGATACCAGGAATCTCCGTACGGCACGTACACCCGCAAGGGGTAGCCGGCGGCCACTAGTTCCGCCTGCAGTGAGGGGCGGATCCCGTAGAGCATCTGGAACTCGAAGGGGTTGCGGCGGGTCGCGGCCATCCGGCGCGCCGCCGCCACCAGGCGGTGATCGTGGGTCCCCACCGCGGGGCGGGTCTCCTCGCAAGCCATGAGGTCCTCGAGGAGGGCCACAAAGGCCTCGTCCACCTGGGAGCGACGGCGGACCGCCACGTCTTCGGGTTCGTCGTACGCTCCCTTGCACAGCCGCAGATGGCCCCCCAGCGGCAGCACCCGGGCCAGGTCGGACGGGGTGCGGTGCAGATAGGCCTGCAACGCCAGGCCCAGGTTCCCGTAATCGGCCTGCACCCGGCAGTAGAGGTCGACCGTCACCTGCGTCAGGGCGCTCTCCTCCATGTCCACGGTGACGGTGGTTCCCGCCGCCGCCGCCCGCCGGGCCAGGGCCCGCAGCGACTGCTCCGCCAGGGAGTCGTCCAGGCCCAAGCCCAACTGGGTCAGCTTCACCGAGATATTGGCCTGCAACCCCTCGGCGGCGATGCGGTCGATGCAGCCCAGGTAGTCGTCGCGCGCCTGGACGGCGAGGCGAGCGTCGGAGACGTGCTCCCCGAGATGGTCGAGCGAGACCAGGAACCCCCGGGAGTTCAGTTCCCGGGCCACCTGCACCGCGTCGTCCAGAGCCTCTCCGGCAACGAAGCGAGTGGCCACCCGGCGGCCCCATCCGCCGGCGGTGAACAGACGGCACACCAGGCGGCGGCGGGTCACCGCCAGCACCAGGCGACCCAGGAGGCTCACGCCCCCACCCTACCTGCTGCGCTCATGAACCACCCTCGGCGCGCCGCCCCAACTCCCGCGAGCGCTCCGCGGCCGCCCGTACTGCATCTTCCACCAGAGCGCGAAAGCCTCGCTCCTCGAGTACGTGCACCGCCGCCGCGGTCGTGCCACCGGGTGAGGTGACCTGGGCCCGCAGTTGCTCGGGGCTGGTGTCGAGATCGGCGAGCAGCATGCCCGCCCCGCGCGCCGTCTGCTTCACCAGGCGCTCCGCCGCGTGGCGCGGGATGCCTTCGCGAATCGCCGCCTCGATGAGGGCCTCGGCCAGCAGGAACACGTAGGCCGGGCCCGTGCCCGACACCGCGGTGACCGCGTCCAAGAGGGGTTCGTCGAGGAGGATGGTCTGGCCCACCGCCTCGAGCACTCCGACGGCGGCGCCCACCGCCTCGCGGCCGGCGAACCGGCCGACGCAGTAGGCGCTGATCGCCTCATCGAACAGGGCCGGCGTGTTGGGCATGGCCCGCACCACCGCCACCTCACCGAAAGCCTCTTCGAACACCTGCGTGGACACTCCGGCGGCGAGCGACAGGATGACCTGCTCGGAGGTGATCACCGGGCGGATCTGCTCGATCAGGGAAAGCACATCGCCCGGCTTCACCGTGACGACCACCACCCGATGGCCCCGCGCCGCCTCAGCGGCATCCAGCACCGTGCGCACCCCGACCCGCAGTTCGATCTCCTTCTGGCGTTCCGGACGGCGGGCGGCGAGTACCAGTTCCCGGCGCTCCCAGCCGGCCCGCAGGAGCCCGCCGGCGAGCAGTTCTCCAATAGCGCCGGCGCCCAGGACCGCCACCGTGTCGTGCATGGCGGGCAGTATATGGCCGGGCGCCTCGGCCCCCCGCCGGTACCCTTCACATAGCGATATGCGGCCCCCTCTCTCCGCCAGCGTGCCCCTGCTCGTCACCCTGGCCGGGTTGGTCCTGGTCGCGGCCTTCCTGGCGGCCGCCGAGACCGCCCTGCTCCGGGTGCCCCGGGTGCGCCTCGAGGTGGCCGCCGAGAAGGGCGACCGCGGCGCCGCCCGGTTGCTCCGCCTGGTCCGCGACCTGCCCCGGGTGCTCAACGCAGTGCTCCTCACCGTGCTGCTCGTGCAGGTGGGGGCGGCCACCCTCGCCGCGGTGGTCGCCGAGCGGCACTTCGGCAACACCGGGGTGACCATCGCCTCGGTGCTGCTGACCGTGGTCATGTTCGTCTACACCGAGGCCATCCCCAAGACGGTGGCCGTGCGTCATCCCTTGCTGACCGCTCGCCTCGTCGCCCTGCCGGTGGCGACCCTGGCTCTGATCACCCGCCCCGTGGTCACGGTCCTGCTCTTCCTCGCCGACCTGCAGTCGCCCGGAAAAGGCATCCCCTCCGCCACCAGTGTGACCGAGGCCGAACTCCGCCGCCTGGCGGCCGAAGCCGCCGACGCCGGCGAGATCGCCCGTGCCGACCTCGACCTCATCGAGCGCTCTTTCGTCATAGGCGACACCCCGGTGAGAGAGATCGCCGTGCCCCGCCCCTCCGTGGTGGCAATCCCGCTCGACACCCCGATCGACGAGGCACTCGATCGCGCCCTGCGCTCCGGCCATCGCCGCCTCCCCGTCTACCGCGACGATCTCGACGGCATCTCCGGGGTAGTGCGCCTGCACGAACTGGCCGCCGCCGTATCCACCGGCCGGCCCGGCACCCTCGCCGAGATCCAACAGCCCGTGCTCACCGTCGCCGAGAGCCGCCCGGTGCGCGCTGTGCTGCGCGACATGCAGGCCGCCGGCCGCCATCTCGCGGTGGTCGTCGACGAGCACGGGGGCACCAGCGGGATCGTCACGGTAGAGGACGCCGTGGCCCAACTCGTGGGCCATATCGACGAGACCGGCAGGCGCCGGCCCCCGGCGGTCCGCTTCCTGGGGCCGGGCCGGTGGGAGGTGGACGGCTCGGCCCCCATACCGGAACTCGAGAAGGCGCTGGGGGTTCCCCTCCCGGAGGGGCGCTGGAGGACCGCCGCCGGCCTGGTGATCGGCGCCGCCGGGCACCTGCCCCAGGCAGAGGAGCGGGTAGAGGTGGCGGGTCTCGTCTTCCGAGTCACTGCCGCCACCCGGAGGCGCGTGGTACGGCTCGAAGTCACCGCCCTTCCCGCCGGCTCAGACGGCAACCGCTGAGCCCACCTCGTACCGGTAGCGGAAGCGGAGCCGGCCGGCAGCCACCGCCCCCTCCACCCAGCCCCGCCAACGGCGGGCGGCGTCGGGGCCGAGCGCTCCCACCGCCCCGGCCGGTTCGCCCCAGTCGGCCAGGCCCATCACACCGTCTGCCCTGTCGAGGCTCCCGACCTCGAGAAGGTGAGATTCCACGCTCACCGAACCGAACCCGGCCTCGGCGAGCCGCGCCGCGAGATGAGCCACCACCGGGCCTCCGGGCAGCATCGAGGCCCGCCAGGCAGCCACCGCCGTCGCTGCCGCGGGGTCCACCCCCTCGATGACGGTGGTGGCCGCGTCGGAGTCGGCCGTCACCAGCCTTCCCCCGGGCCGCAGCACCCGTCGCCACTCGGCAAGCGCCTCCCCCGCTTCATCCAGGTGATGAAACACCCGTGCGGCCAGCACCCGATCGACCCCGCCCGCAGGCGATCGGCAGATGCCGGGCGTCCCCCATCACCAGTCGGAGCACCGGATGGCGGCGCCGGGCCTCTTCCAGCATCCGCCGGGAACGGTCGATACCCACCGCCCGGACCCCGCCGGCGGCAAGCGCAGAGACCGCCTCTCCGGTGCCGCAGCCCACGTCGAGCGCCAGTTCCCCGCGGCACGCTGCGAGCAGCTCGAGGAGACGACGGTGGAGGACCTCGAAGAAGGGATCTCGGGCCAACCGATCCCGCCCCGTGATCAGCCGGCCGGGATCGGGGCCATCGTCCACCCGGGACCAGCCGGCCGGCGGCACGGCTCGGGCCTCCGCCGGCACGGCTCAGACCTCCGGCGGCCCCAGCCGCATCCGGGCGTCGAGGGCCCGGCACCCGGCCCCGGCTTCGTGGACTCGCACCGGGTTCAGGTCTAGCTCGGCGATCTCGGGGAAATCGGTGACCAGGCGAGTGACGGAGCGGATCACCTCGATCAGCGCCGGCACATCCGACGCGGCCTGCCCCCGCCGGCCCTCGAGTATGGGATACACCCGGAGCTCGCGCAGCATGGCCTCGGCGGTCCGCCGCCCGAAGGGGGCCACCCGCAGGGCGGTGTCGCCCAGCAACTCCACGAAGATGCCGCCCATGCCCACCAGGACCACATGGCCGAAGTGGGAGTCCAGCTTGGCCCCCACGATAAGGTCGCGGCCGGTTGCTGCCATCGGCTGGACCAGCACCCCCTGGACGCCGGCCTCCGGAGCCCGGGAGCGCACCGCCGCCAGCATCTCGGCGTAGGCGGCGCGCACCCCGGTTTCGCTCCGCAGGTTCAACTGCACCCCGCCGAAGTCCGACTTGTGCGACACGTCGCTGCTGATCACCTTGAGGACCACGGGGTAACCCATCGCCTCGGCGGCTTGCACCGCTTCCTCCTCCCCGCCCGCCAGCCGTCCTTCGATGACCGGAATGCCGTAGGCGGCGGCGATCTCCAACGACTCCTGAAGCAGAGGATCGCGGCCCTCCCGCCGGCAGCGCTCCAGGATCCCCCGCACTCGAGGGGCATCGGCCGGGCCGTCGGGACGCTCGGCGCTGGGAGCCATGCCGCGGCCGAAATCGCGCAACAGGGCCAGGGCCTGCACCGCGTCGCTGGGCTCGTCGAAGATCGGCCCGGGAAGCACCCGCTTCAGCCGGGTGACCTCGGAGGCGGCGGTGTTGGTGTAGACCGCGATGGGCTTCCCCGCCTCCAGCGAGATGCGATGCAGTCTGCGGAACAACTCCTCGGAGCGGCCGCCCTCGTAGCCGCTGACGTAGGTGTGGAGGAAGATCATGCCGTCCACCTCGGGCATGGCGATGGTGGCTTGGGCCAGGTCGCCGTAGACCTCGAGATCGAACAGATCGCCCAGGTCCATGGGATTGGTGAGCCGGACCACCTTGGCGCGAAAGCGCTCCTGCACCGCCTCGAGGAAGTCCTCCGGCAAGGTGGCCAACTCGAACCCGTTGAGCTCGCAGTCGTCGGCGGTGATCACTGCGTGACCGCCCGAGCGCGACAGCACGGCCAGGCGGTTCCCTCGCAGGGGCGGCAGGGCCAAGGCCTTGAGGTAGTGCACGAGCGTCTCGGTGCTGCGGAAGCGGGCGATCCCCACCTGGCGCAGAGCAGCGTCGACCACCCGGTCGTCGGCGGCCAGGGCGGCGGTGTGCGAAGCGGCGACGCGCCCGGCGGCGGCACCGATGTTGGACTTGTGCAGCAGGATGGGCTTGTCGGTGCGCCGGGCCAGTTCCATCAGGCGCCGCCCGTCGGTGATGCCCTCCAGGTACATGCAGATGATGTGGGTCTCCGAGTCGTCGATGAGGTACTCGAGCAGATCGTTCTCGTCCACATCGAGCTTGTTCCCCATCGACACCAGCTTGGCCACACCGAGGCCCTCGCTGGTCAGGGTGTTGAGGATGCTGATCATCACCCCGCCGCTCTGGCTGAGCACCGAGATGCCCCCGGCGGGCACGGAGGGATCGAGGATGCCGAAGGAGGTGGCCAGGCCCAGGCGGCGGTTGATGACTCCCAGCCCGTTGGGGCCGATGAACCGAATACCCCACCGCGCCGCCGCTTCCTTCACTCGTTCGGCGAGGAGCTGACCTTCCTCTCCGTACTCGGTGAAGCCGCCGCTCTCCACCACCACCCGCCGCACTCCTTTGCGGCCGCACTCCTCCATGATGCCGGGAATGGCCGCCGCCGGGGCGAGCAGAACCGCCAGGTCGATGTGGTCGGGGATGTCGTCCACCGACCGATAGATGCGGCGCCCGTACAGGGCACCTCCCTTGGGGCCCACCTCGTAGATCATCCCCTCGAAGCCGAAGGCCATCAGGTTCATGGAGATGGTCCGGCCGAGGTTGTCGGGCGCGTTGGAGACCCCGACCACCGCCACCGTCTCCGGCTCGAAGAAGCCCCGCATTCGTTCCCTCTCCCGGTCGTTGCGTCCGCCACCCTAGGCGACGCCGGTGGTGCTTGAATCCGCCTGTGGCCGCCTTGCCCCTAGACGCTCAGATCACCTTCCTGCCCGTGGCCGACCTGCCCCGCAGCGCAGCCTTCTACGAGGAGGCTCTGGGGCTCGCGCTGATGGTCGACCAGGGCACTTGCCGCATCTACCGGGTGGCCGGCGACGCCTTTCTGGGCATCTGCACCCGGCCCGGGGCGGGCCCATCCGTCGGAGTCATCGTCACACTGGTGAGCCCGGCGGTGGACGCCTGGCATCGGCGGCTCGCCGCCGCCGGCGTCGAGGTGGTCGCCGCTCCCTCCTTCAGCGAGACCTACCGCATCTACCACGCTTTCTACCGCGACCCCGACGGGCACCTCGTCGAGATCCAGGAGTTCGCCGATCCCCGCTGGGCCGATCCGCCGGCCTAGCGCCGGGGTTTGCCCGCCTTGTAGCCCGTGGCCAGCTTGTTCCGGGCCTCCCGCACCGCGATCGCCGGCAGCCGCGAGCCGTGCGCCTCGAGGAACGAGGCCACTTCACCCGGGCAGCAGCCGGTGAAGGCCCGCAGCACCCAGGAGACCGCCTTGGGGATGCCGGCTTCCCGATCCTCGGCCAGAGCCAGGACCAGTTCGGCCACTTGCGGCCACCAGGCGGCAGCGTCCGGGCGCCGCCCCAGGTGCACGCACCCCACCAGGGCCAGGCGGCGGAGCCACGGATTGCGCCGCCCGGCGAGGCGTTCGAGGGTGCCCAGGCGGGCCCCCGGGTCGGCCGCCGCCCACGGCCCCACCACGCGCCCACCCAGGTTGTCGGTAGCCTCCCAGTTGTCGAGCAGGGCCCCCCAGCGGTCGAGACGGCGCAACCCGAAGGCGTCCCGAGCCTCCGGCCGCCGCTCCACCAGCATGGCGGCCAGCACCATGTCCTCCCGAACCGCCCGGGCCCACAGGGCATCGGCTACCGCCAGCACTTCACTCGTTGCGGCGGCATGCTCCCGGTGCCAGGCGCGCCCCAAACCCTCGAGGTGGCCGAGGCCGACTCCATAGAAGGGAAGGGCGGTGCGGATGATCGGCGACGGATCCACCGGCAACGGGGCAAGGGCGCGCCAGGAGGTGCTCAGACGATCGGCCTCGGCAAGGGGATCGATGACCGCCATGGTGCCCGCGGCGACCCTACCAGGGCAGTCCGGCGGCTCGCCCCTCCGCAGGGTCATCGAGGTTCCGGATAGCGCTCCCCCAAGTGATCCAGGAATGAGCGCGCCGCCATCGCGTTGTGAGCTCGCCACAACTCCACCACATCCTCGGTGGAGCCGGCGGCCTGCGCCAAAGCCTGCAGCGCGTCGTGGAGCACGGTGCGCTGGCGGACGATCAACGGCCCCGGCGAGCCGCCGGCACGCTGCACGAGCACCAGTTTCACCAGGAATCCCAGCCGCAGATCGCGCACATGCCCCACCGGCTCTTCGAGCCACTGCTGCAGCCGCCGGCGCCCCTGTGGGGTGATCCGGTGGATCACCCGCTGCGGCCCGGCTTCCCCCGCCTCGACCCGCTCCGGGGCGGCGAGACCCGCGCTCACCAGCCGCCCCAGAGCCCGATAGACCAAAGGCCGGCGCACGGTGACCACCCGACCCACCGGGCTGCCCGCCTCCAGCCCTTTGGAGAGCCCGAACCCGTGAGCCGGGCCCTCGGCGAGGAGGCCGAGCACGGCGTACTCGGTGAGCGAGAGCGGTGTCGGCTCCATGGCGGACTCCATTTTGCCCGCGGGGTCGCGGCGCGGCGAGGGAACGGCCGGCTTTACCTATAATCTCAATGAGATTAGTACTGGGCCCCATCGCCACCGTGACCCCGAACTCGCGGCGCGCCCCTACCCATCTGGAGGACTCGGCATGATGCACCGCCCCCGGCTGCGGGCCCTGGCGGCCCCGCTCCTGGCCGCCGTCATCGTCTTCGGCGCCGCTGGTTGCGGCGGGTCCGAGGCGGCGCCGTCGGGTGAGGAGATCACCGTGGTCGATGCCCTCGGGCGCACAGTGACTCTTCCGGGAGTGCCCGACCGGATCACGGTGGCCGGTCGCGGCGCCTTCATGATCTTCGACGCCCTCTATCTGTTCCCCGAAGGCGCCGACCGTCTCGTGGGCCTCGAGGCGGGCCGGCAATCCAATGCCGCCTTCGCCGCCCTCGTCGACCCGGCGCTGGACGCCAAGACCATCCTCGAGAAGAACGCCGGCGCCGAAGAGGTAGCCGCCACCCGCCCCGACCTGGTCCTCCTGAAGTCGTACATGGCCTCCGATCTGGGGGAGCCCCTCGAGCAGTTGGGCATCCCCGTCGTCTACCTCGACCTGGAGACCCCGGAGCAGTACCAGCGCGATCTGGCTCTTCTCGGAGCGCTCCTAGCGCAGCCGGAGCGGGCCGAGGAAGCGGCCGCCTTCTACCGCGACCGGGCTGCCGCCATCGCCGAGGCAGCCGCCGGCCCGGCCGCGGCTGCCCGGCCGCAGGTGCTGGTTTTGCAGTACTCGGCGGCCGAGGGCACCGCCACCTTCGAGGTGCCCCCCGTCTCCTGGCTGCAGACCACCATGGTCGACCTCGCCGGGGGCGACCCGGTGTGGGCCGAAGCCGGGGCGGGGGCGGGCTGGATCACCGTCGGCTTCGAGCAGATCGCCGCGTGGGACCCCGACCAGATCTACGTGATCTCCTACTCGGGCGACACCGACGGAGTCGTCGACGCCCTGCGCACCGACCCTGCCTGGCAGGCGCTGCAGGCGGTGCAGGGCGGGCAGCTGTACGGATGGCCCGGTGACGTCAACAGCTGGGATCAGCCCGACACCCGCTGGATCCTCGGCCTCACCTGGCTGTTCACCAAAGTGCAGCCGGAGGCCGCCGCCGGGATCGATCTCCCGGCCGAGATCGAAGCGCTGTTCACGCAGCTGTACGGGCTCACCCCGGCAGAGGTCGAGGCCGAGGTGCTCCCGACGCTCTTCGGCAGCGTGCCGTAGTCGTGACCGTCGAGGGAGCCCCGCCGCTCCGCCGGGTCGTTCGGGCCCTGTGGCCTCAGGCCGCGCTGCTGGTGCTGCTCGTCCTGCTGGCTCTCTTCGTAGGCCGCTACCCCGGGCCGTTCTGGACCCCGCCCTGGCTGCTCTGGCAGGACGACCTGGCCGCCCGCGTGGTGTGGTCGCTGCGCTTCCCCCGGGTAGTGGCGGCGATGCTGCTCGGCATGAGCCTCTCCGGCGCCGGCATCGTGCTCCAAACCGTCTTCCGCAACCCCCTGGTGGAGCCGGGGTTCCTCGGGGTGTCCCAGGGTGCCGCCTTCGGCGCCGCCCTGGCCATCCTGGGCCTGGGCGCCGGGGCCTCGCCGCTGGCGGTGGAAGCCTCGGCTATGGCCTTCGCCCTGGGCGGCCTGGGGCTCTCCTACGCCGTGGCCCGCCGGCTCCACTTCGGAGGATGGGTGCTTCGGCTGGTCCTGGGCGGGATCGCCGTCTCGGCCCTGTTCTCGGCCGGGGTGGGCATCATCAAGTACCTGGCCGACCCCTTCGCCGAACTGCCCACCATCACCTTCTGGCTGCTCGGCGGCCTTTCCGGAGTCACCTGGCCTGATGTGCTGTACCTGCTGCCCTTCGTGCTGCCCGGCCTCACACTGGTGGTGGCGATGCGCTGGCGGCTCAACCTCCTCAGCCTCCAGGACGAGTCGGCCTTTTCCCTGGGCTCGGCCTTGAATCGCGAACGCGGCCTGTTGCTGCTCGGCGCGGTCGCCGCTGCCGCCGCCGTCACCGCCGTGGGCGGGATCGTCGGCTGGGTCGGCCTGATGGTGCCCCATCTCGCCCGGCGCGCCTACGGGGCGGACTCTCGTCTGGCGGTACCGGCAGCGCTGCTGCTGGGAGGCACCTTCGCCGTGGTGTGCGACGCCGTCGCCCGCACCCTGCTGGCCGGCGAGATTCCTCTGGGGATCGTCACCTCGCTCGCCGGGGCCGTCGGCTTCGTGGTGCTGATGAGCCGCGTCACCCTGCGGGTGCCCCGATGACCGCGCCCATCCTCTCGGTGCGCGACCTCCACTTCGGCTATGCCCCCGGTGCGCCGGACGCCCTGAGCGGCTTGACCCTGGACGTCCCCGCGGGGAGCACGACGGTGCTGCTGGGGCCGAACGGGGCGGGCAAGACCACGCTACTCCACGTCATCTTGGGGCTGCTCACCCCCCGGGCCGGCGAAGTGTGGATCGCCGGGCGGCGCCGGGCCGAGTGGAGCCGGCGCGAAGCCGGCCGCCTGGTAGCGATGGTGCCCCAGAACGAGTATGTGCCCTTCGACTTCTCGGTGCTCGAGTTCGTCCTCATGGGCCGCACCCCTCACCTCCCTACGCTCGGCATGCCCTCCGACGCCGACGTCGCCACCGCGATGGCGAGCCTGGAGGCACTGGGGTTGCGCCACCTGTGGAACCGCCCGGTGCCCGAGCTCAGCGGCGGTGAGCGGCAGTTGGCCACCCTCGCGCGCGCCCTGGCTCAGGAGGCTCCCCTCCTCTTGCTCGACGAGCCGACCGCCCACCTCGACCTGGGCAACCGCACCCGCCTGCTGAGCCTCATCGAACTGCTGGCCGCCCGAGGCAGCACGGTGGTGTTCACCAGCCACGACCCGGGGACGGCGGCTCCCGTGGCCCGCCAGATCGTGCTGATGCGCCAAGGCAGAGTGCTCGCCGCGGGCCCGGCGAGTGAACTGCTCACCTCGGAGAACCTCAGCACCACCTACGGGGTCCCGGTCCGAGTCGCCCGCATCGACGGACTGCCGGTGGTGCTCCCCGGAGTTGCCCCTTGACCTCCGGTACCCAGCCCCCTCAGTACCTGATCACCGGGGAGCGCGGAGCGGGCAAGACCACCTTCTGCTCCGGCCTGGTCACCGCGGTGCGCTCCCGGCACCCCGGCCTCCTAGTCGCCGGGATCCTCTCCCCCAAGGTGTTCGTCGGGGGCCAAGAGCATGCCATCGATGCCGTCGACCTGGCCTCGGGGCAGCGGCGCCGCCTCGCCCGGCGGCGCGCCCTGCCCGCGGCCACAGAGTCCGCTACCCCCCGCTGGGAGTTCGATGCCGCCGCCCTGGCCTGGGGCGAGGGGGTGCTGCGCTCCGCCACCCCGTGCGCTCTGCTGGTGGTGGACGAACTGGGTCCCCTGGAGCTCGAGCACGGGGAAGGCTGGCCGGCCGGTCTGCAGGCCGTCGACGGCGGCGCCTATCGCGTAGCCCTGGTGGTGGTCCGCCCCACCCTGCTGCCGCCGGCCCGCCGGCGCTGGCCCCGAGCACAGTTGCTGTCGGTTTCTGATCCCGAGCAGGCCGTGGCCGCCGCTCGCGAGACCGCCGCTGCTCTCACCCCCCTTCTGAGCCGGCCCTGACCGGCCTGCCCCGGCCGGCCACCGGTGAGGGGCAAAACCCTCAGGGCTCCCCGGCCGACCGCCGATGGCCTCCCTCGTGCTGTTCCTGGTGTGCCGCAACTGCGGAGGGGTCGTGGTCTTCGGGCCCGACGGCTGGCATCACCGCGATCCCGGCCGGCCCTGTCCCGTCCTGGCGGTGGCCTGGCCCCCTGCTTCCGACGAAGACGACGACCGCTAAGGGTCCGGGCCCCGGCCTCCCTAACGCTCGGTGCGGTAGGGGACGAACCCCGCCCACTGGTAGAGGAGGATGGCGCGGGGGTCGTCGCCGTCACCGACGCTGGTCCACACCCGCTCCGGCTGGAAGTCCCAGGCAGCTTCGACGGCCAGGCCCAGGAACCATTTGCCCAGGTGCCGGCCCCGGAAGGCGGGCAGCAGCCCCAGCCGGGTGAGGCGTACCTCGCCGGCCGTCCGCCGATCCAGCTGGAAGAATCCCGCCGGGGCCCCGCCCAGGTAGAGCACGAAAGTGTCGCAGTCGGGGTCGGTCAGCTCCTCGGCGAGCTCGGCGTCGGATCGGCCGGCCAGTCCCGCCGCTTGCCCACCCATCTGCTCGAAGAGGTAGCGGTAGAAGGGCACCACCGGCTCCTCGAGGCGCAGCAGCATGCCGCCGCGATGCGGCCCGCGGGTCTGCAGCCGGGGATGCTCCCGCATCTCGAGGTGGGTGGTGGTCACCGCAGTGCCGCTCCTCGCTGCGCAGGCCCCATGATGCCCCGCCCGAGCCGCCGGCTTCAAGCGGCTGAGTCGCCTCTCCCGCCCGAAGCGGGCGGGAGAGGCCATGAGGATGGCTCAGAACGCTTCGTCGGACAGGGTCATGAGCTCGCCCTGTTCGGTCTCGGCCAGAGTGCGCCGCAGTGCCGCCCGCGGCAGCGCGTTGGCGGCGAACCAGCGAGCCGAAGCGATCTTGCCCTCGTAGAAGGCCTTGTCCTTGGCCGAAGCGCCGGGCAGGGCCTCCTGGGCCAGCTCGGCGTGGCGCAGCAACAGCCAGCCGATGACCACCTCGGCCAGGCTGAAGAGCAGGTCATTGGTGTGCAGGCCGACCTTGTAGATGGCCGGCGGGTCCTGCATGGACGCCATCGCGGTGCCCACCATGACCCCCAGCTGGCCCTGGACATCCTCCATGGCCTTGCCCAAGAGCTCCCGCTCCCGAGTGAAAGGATCGCCGTCCCCGCCGCCCTTGACCGTCTCGATGATGCCCGCCGCCATCCGCATGAGGGTCTCCCCGCGATCGCGAGAGATCTTGCGGAAGAACAGGTCCAGGGCCTGGATGCCCGTGGTCCCTTCATAGAGGCTGTCGATCTTGAGGTCGCGGATGTACTGCTCCAGCGGGTAGTCCTTGGTGAACCCGGATCCGCCCAGCACCTGCAGGCACTGCCCCATGAGGTCGTAGGCCTTCTCGGAGCAGTAGCCCTTGACCAGGGGGAGTAGCAGGTCCGACAGCTTGCTCCAGTACGGCTCCTCGCGATGCAGCATCACCTGGTCGAGGACCCAGGCGCTGTAAAGCGTCAGTGCCCGCATCCCTTCGGCGTTGGCCTTCTGTTCCATGAGCATCCGCCGCACGTCGGGATGGCGGATGATGGCGACGCGAGGGGCACTCGGGTCCCGGGTCTGGGTGAGATCGGCGCTCTGGATGCGCTCCTTGGCGTACTCCAGGGCGTTGAGGTAGCCGGTGGACAGCGTGGCCGCCGACTTGGATCCAATGGTCATCCGGGCATCCTCGAGGACCCGGAACATCTGGCGGATTCCGTCGTGCACCCCCCCGAGCAAGTAGCCGACGCACGGCTTCTCGAGGCCGAAGGTGAGCTCGCAGGTCACCGAGCCCTTGATGCCCATCTTGTCCTCGATATTGGTGGTGGCCACTCCGTTCCACTCGCCGGGACTGCCGTCGGCGTTCACCAGGTACTTGGGGATGATGAAGCACGACAGGCCCTTGGTCCCCGGGACGGCGCCTACCGGACGGGCCAGGGTCAAGTGCAGGATGTTCTCGTAGTAGTCGCCGTCGCCCCCGGTGATGAAGCGCTTCACCCCTTCGATGTGGTAGACGTCTCCCTCGACCGGGATCGCCTTGGTGGTGCCGGCCCCCACGTCGGAACCGGCATCGGCCTCGGTGAGCACCATGGTCGCCCCCCACCGGCGATCCAGCGCCCACCGCGCCCAGGTGTTGGCCTGCTCCTCCGTCCCCACCTCGGAGATCACCTGGGCCATGAGCGGCGCGCCCACGTAGAGAAAGGCGCCGGCGTTGGATCCAACCATCAGTTCCTGCACCGCCCACCGTATCGAGGGAGGCGCCCCGAAGCCGCCGAGGCTCTCCGGCAGGCCGATGCGCTCCCAGCCCCCCTCGTAGTAGCGGTCGAGGGTCCGTTTCAACGCTTCGGGTAGGACCACCTGGCCATCGATCAACTTGGGGCCGTCATGGTCGAGATCGGCGAAGGTCTCGGCCATCTCCTCGATGGCAAGGCGCTCGGTTTCGCGCAATACGTCCCCGGCGGTATCCACGTCCATTTGGGCAAAGGGCTCGGCTCCCAGGTACTCCTGTATCCGATTCGCCTCGAACAGGTTGAACTCGATGTCCCGCAGGTTGGACTTGTAGTGCGACATGACCGTCCCTCTCGCAGTCGCCGGATCTAATTTGAGTATACACTCAATATCCGGGCGCGGCCGGGTCGCAGGAGGCGCCATGGTTCGCTACCGAGCGGGCTTGCAGACACAAGAGAGGATCCTCGGCGCCACCAGATCCCTGTTGGCCGAGGCGGGGCTGGAAGGCATCACCCTCAAAGGGATCTGCGAGCGCGCCGGGGTGCTCCCCGGGTCCTTCTACAACCTCTTCGAAACGAAAGAGGAGGCGGTGGTCACCGTCGTGCGCCAGGCGCTCGAAGCCGTCGACCCCGACCCGGCCCGCCACCGGCGGGACACGGTCGAGGACCTGGCAGAGGCCTACATCCGCTTCATCTGCGACGAACCGGTGCTGGCGCGCATCTACGTGCAACTGGCCGTAGCGGGCAGCGCCCACGACCACCGTCTGCGGGGCCGCATCCTGCGCCATCATGCCAATCGCCTCGACCGCTTCTCCGCAGGGATGCGCCGCTCCCGCCCCGGCCTGGACCCGGCCGAGGCGCGCCGCCGGGCCGAGTTCCTGCTGGCCGCCCTGCAGGGACTGACCATCTGGAACGTGCTCGATCCCGCCTTCGACTTCGCCGCCCATGCTCGCGACCTGCTGGCCAGCGTGGTGGGGCCGGAGTAGGCGGCCCCGTCGTTCACCGCGGCAGAGCCCCGGCGGGAGTGACACGGCCCCCGGTCGGTCGTACTGGTACGGCCCGGCGGGGTAAGGTTGGCCGGTCGCTTCCCCTCCCCTCGGAAGGGCGGTGGTAGAGATCAGTTCCTGCCGGATCTGCGGTACGCATCTGGGAGAAGGAGTTGCCTTCTGCCCGGCTTGCGGGGCACCGGCGGTCCCGGCCCCTCCGCCTCTCCCCCCTAGTGCGCCGGCTCCCCCGCCGGTCTCTCCGTCCCCGGTATCGGCCTCGCCCTCGGCTGCGCCCGCCCTTCGACCGCGGGCCGGCCCGGCGCTGGGTCTCAAACTCGCTCTCTCCGCGGCGACGGTGGCCCTGGCGGCCGGGGGCACCTGGCTGGCGGTCTCTCCTGCGTCGCCGCTGCGCAGCGGAACAGGCGGGGCGATCGGTGACGCGGTACCGGGCGGAGGCCCGGTAACCGTCACCCAGGGAGCGCTCACGGTGACTGCGGAGTTGCACGACGTGGACTTCGTGTGGGAGGGCCTCTGGATCCCCGAGGCGCAGCGCAGAGGGATCTCGCCCGAGGGCCTCACCGATCCTCCCATTCATGCCGGCACCCAGCCCATTGTCGAGGTGCAAGTGACCGCCGACTCGGCGGCCGTCACCGGTATCACGCCGCGGGTGGGAGACTGCAACACCTCTCCGCTGAACTTGGCGGCCGGCGAGACCGCCGCCTTCTCCTGCTATCCGCCCCTGCCCGCCACGGTGGGGAGAGCCGTGGCCCGCGTGGAGTTGGACTCCTCGGTGGGCCCGGTGCTGGTCGAGATACCCTTCGAAGTCATCGAGGCCGCCCAACTCGAACTTGTGGTGACCGGGCCGGTGCAGGTGGAATCGGGCCGGCCCCTCCTGGTCACCGGCACCCTCCACAACGCCAGTCGCCTGGTGGCCTTGGAGCCCAGCGTCGCCGCCGGGCTCTGCTCGGTGGAGGTGCCGGTAGGGGGGCACCCGTTCCGGGTCCTCTTCCCGGGCGAGACCGTCCCCTGGTCCTGTGATGGGGGTCTCGCCGGCCTGCCCGGCACCTACGGGCCCATCGAGGCCTGGGTGTCATCCGGCTTCGCCGAGGGCGGCGATGCCCGGTGGCCGGCCTCTTTCACCTACACGGTGACCGAGGCCATGAGCCCGACAGCCGAGTGGGAGGAACTCTGCGATCTGATGCAGCAGAAGGCACAGGCCGGCATTGCCTACGCCGATGCCTACCACAAGTGGGAAGCCTGCCAGCAGGGCAACCGGCCCGGCGACCCGCAGTGCTGGGACGCGCCCGACGGAGAGCGGTACATTGATCTCTGGTTGTCGAACCACGATCTCGATCGTTACTCCACCCTGATTGCAGAGAAGAAGCTCGAGATCCGCCTGAGCTGGGCGCAGCAACAGGCCTTCAACTGCTGGTGCGAGCCACAACTCGTGGTCGTCCTGGACGTGCTCGACAACGGCGATCTGATCACCGGAGTCGACCCCGACGCCGTCGAGACCTACTGCACCGACGGCCTTCCCTTCGGCACCCAGGACTCCGTCCCGGACGGGTGAGCGAGCGGTTCCCCGATCTCAGTGCTGGTCAGCGGTGATCTCGGCCAATCGCGCCGTGACCATCTCCTTCACCAGCGCTGCCGGGAGGGGATGCTCCGGGGTGAAGCGAATGGTTCCCTTGGCCGTGGTGAAGGAAGCCAGCTCCGCCTCGTGGGCGGCGATCAGGTCCGGGTCGAGAGGGTAGAAGCCGCAGTGGTTCTTGAAGGCGGCGTAGCAGACGAGCGGCTTCCCATACGCGATGAAGGCGGGCACCCCGTAGGCCATGCCCTCGGTAGATTCCGGGGCGGCCTCGGAGATCAGGCGGCGCAACCGCTCCAGAGCGGCCCGCGGCTTCTCGGGCAGCCCCGCCAGGTACTCCTCGACGGTTGCCGGCCTCACCACTGCTGGGTCGTCCCGCAGGCCTTCTGAATCACCGTCCGGTAGAAGGCGAGAGCTCCGTCGGCATCGGAGAGGCGCAGGCGCTCCCCGGTGCCGTGCATCAGGCTCATATCGGCCGGGGTCAGCCGGAAGGGGCTGAAACGGAAGACATCGGCCGCCACCGGGATGTAGTGCCTGGCGTCGGTGGCCCCCATGACGATCCAGGGCACCACGGTGGCATCGGAGAACACCTCATTGATCGCCTCGGCCACCACCCTGAAGGCCGCCGACTCGGTGGAAGACAAAGGAGAGGGCTCGGCGCTGAACCCGCCCTCGAGTTGCCGCACCGTGATCCCGTCGCCCACCACCGCCCGCACATGGGCCAGGACGCCGGCGACGGTGTCCCCGGGCATCACCCGGAAGTTGACCACCGCCCGCGCCGACTGGGGCAGGACGTTGGGTTTCACCCCCCCGCTGATCATGGTCACTGCGGTGGTGGTGCGGATGAGGGCATTCCCCGGAGGCGAGGCCGCCAGCCGCCTCTCCACCAGAGGGCCCAGCCGATCGGCGTGCCGCAGCGCCAGGCCCCCCAAGCCGCCGAGCACCGGGGCCAGGGCGGCGAAGAACTCGGCCTGGCTGTCGAGGCGGGCCGGCACGGGGCTGGCCTCGAGGCAGGCCACCGCCCCCGCCAGGGTGCCCACCGCCGTGTGCGACGGCGGCACCGACGAGTGCCCCCCGGCGCCGTCCGCCACCAACTCCACGTTCAGGTAGCCCTTTTCCCCAATGCCCACCAGGGCCACGGGGCGGGTCACGCCGGGCAGCAGGCCCGAGGCCACGGCCCCGCCTTCGTCGAGGACGAAGTCGAGGCGCACCCCGCGCTCGGCGAGCAGAGCCGCCACGGCCGCCGCCCCTTGCCCCCCGCCGATCTCCTCGTCGTCCCCGATGGCCACGTACAGGGTTACGTCGGGCCGGAAGCCCTCGGTCAGCAGGGCCTCGACGGCTTCGAAGATGGCGATGACGGAGCACTTGTCGTCGAGAGTCCCCCGGCCCCACAGGTACTCCTCATCGCGCTCCCCGGCAAAGGGGGGATGGGGCCAGTCTCCCTCGGTGCCGGGTTCGATGCCCACCACGTCCATGTGCCCCATCAGCAGCACCGGCGGGGCGCTCGGGTCGGATCCCTCCCAGGTGTACAGGAGGGAGTGCCCGGCCACCACCTCGCGTCCCAGGTGCTGATGCACCAGCGGGTAGGTGCTTACGAGGTAGGCGTGGAACTCGGCGAAGGGCGCCGGGTCGGTGAGCGAACGGTCCTCGTGGCTGATGGTGGGGATGCGCACTGCCGCGGCCAGGTGCCCCAGATAGGTGTCGCCCGGGCCCCCCGGCTCCGGCACTGCCGGCGCCTGGCCTCCCCGGCGTCCGCCCCAGCGGCGGCGGAGTGCGGCCGCCGCGGCGGCACCCACCCCAGCGCCGGCGATGAGTTTCACGCCCTTCTTCCTGCTGGTCATGAGCCAACCTCCCGGCCAGATGGTACGCGCCTCGGAGCCGCCGGGCCCAGTAGATGGACCCATCGGGCACCAACGCGGAAGCCCAGGCGGCTCGCCAGGGCCTGCATGGGCCCGTTGGAGGTGCTGGTGGAGGTGAACATCCGCCGATAACCCTGCTGCCGAGCCCAGAGGGCCGCCGCGGTCACCAGCGCCCTCCCCCACCCTCGACCCTGCTGTGCCGCCAGCACCCCGGTGAGTTCCTGGTAGACGGTGTAGGCGTCGTCCCCCGAGCGCCACATCTCACAGAGGCCCACCCACTCGCCGCCTGCCAGGGCGATGGTCGTTCCCTCGTGCAAGGCCTCCTCGGCATCGACGTGACGGCGGCGGAAGGCTTGCCGATCGGGCACTGCATAGCCCAGGCCCCAGGGCACGTTGGCCTCGACCGTCGTGTGCAGGCAGTAGTAGCGCTCGAACCAGTCCGGGTCGGCCCGCTGCCGGGCGGCCAGGCTCGCGACCGGGCCCGGTGCCGGGGCGGCCTCGGCGGCGACCGACCCCAGGTCGAGATGCAGCTCGTGCTCCGCTTCTACCTCGCGGAAGCCCCGGGCGAGGGCGAAAGCCAGGCCGTCGGGCTCCGCCAGGCTGGTGGAGACATGCCATTCGGTGGCTCCCCCGGCGGCCGCCTCCTGCGTCACCGACTCCAACAGGGCCGTCCCGATACCCCGCCGCCGGGCCCGGTGAGCCACCACCACCCACAGGCGGCGCCGGCCCGCCACCGGGACATCCGCATCGGCCTGCGCGCGGGCAAACCCCACGGCCTCCCCGCCCGCCAGGGCGACGAAGGCACCGACGGCGTGCCCCGCCGCCGTTGCCGCCGCGTCGGCAGCCCTCTCACCTTCCAGGCTCCAGGGCTCCTCGGGCTGGGCCTCCTTCAGCAGGGCCACCCGCTGCCGGTAGGCGGCGTCGCTCGGCGCGAAGGGCACGATCTGCACGACCGCACGCTACCCCAGCGCAACTAGATTCCTGCCTCGTGCACTGGCTCGACGGCCTCTCCGCCCGGGCCCTGGCCCGCACCCCGCCGCACAAGCGGGTGTTCCGCCGCGGCTGGGGCGATCCCGAAGCCCTGGCCGCCTACCTGGAAGAGGCGGCCGAGGCCCCGCCCCTACCGGCGGCGGAGGTGACCGCCGGCCCGGACCTCTCCTGGGATGGGGTGAAAGCCCAGGACCTCATCTTCGAGAGCCCCGGCCGCTACCTGCCCGAAGCCGGCCGTCTCGCCCGCGCCCGCCTCATCCATCCCGCGAACGGCAACGGCCGGGCGGTGGTACTGATGGCGGCCTGGAACGACCACGGGTACGGGGGCCGCCGCAAGCTGGCGCGTGATCTCGCCGCCCGGGGCATCGCCTCCGCCCTCTTGGAGCAGCCCCTCTACGGAGCCCGGCGCGCCGACCCCACCGACGAGCAGCCCATCACCACGGTGACCGACTTCATGTGGATGGGCCGCAGCGCCATGCTGGAAGGACGCGTTCTGGCCGATTGGCTGCGGCGGCAGGGTCACACCGTGGGGGTCAGCGGCTACAGCATGGGCGGCAACATGGCCGGTTTCCTGGCGGCCACCATGCCCTTCCCCGTGGCGCCCGCCCTCCTGGGCGCTTCCTTCTCCCCGGGGCCGCCGTTCCTCCACGGCATCCTGCGCACCACCGTGGACTGGGAGGCTCTGGGAGGCAACGCCCCCGACGTGCATCAGCGCCTCAGCGAGGTGCTCCACAGTGCCAGCATCCTCCGCTTCCCCGCCCCGCCGCATACCCGGGCGGCCGTGCTGGTGGCCGCGACGCGAGACGGCTACGTGCCCACCGCTGCGGCCCAGGCCGTGCACCGCCACTGGCCGGGCTCCCAGATGGAGTGGGTCAATGCCGGCCACGGCACCCTGCTGTGGTTCCACCGCGACCGCCTGGTCGAGGCGGTGGTGCGAGCCTTCGACCGGCTCGACGGCGCGCCCTGACTTCAGCCTCTCCCGGCTTGCCGGGAGAGGCGCGGAGGCCGCCCATCGGGCGGCCTCCGCGGTGAGGGCAAACAGCAACAAAAGCCCACGTCGCGCCTTTGCCCTCACCCCGACCCTCTCCCGCCCGAAGCGGGCGGGAGAGGGAGCGCCTAGGGCTGCAGCCGGATGGGGTGCTCCCGAACGTTCTCCTGAGTCCCATCCTGAGCGGAGTAGTCGAAGACGATCAGCGAGGCCGACTGCGCCGCGTCGACCTCGTAGGGCACATCGATGGTGAAGACGAAAGAGCCCCAGCCGGCGCCGTTGTCGGTCATAGCGAAGCCTTCGGCAACCACTAGGCCGTCCCAGTTGGCCAGGACCCAGTTGAACTGGGCCTCGAAGACGGCAGCCACGCCCTCGACCCGGATATCGCCGCCGACCGGAGCACCGTAGGCCGGGTCGTCGATGAAGATGGCCGGGGTGAGGTCCTCGTAGTCGGCGCGGTCGACCGGGTGGTCCATGATGATCCCCTCGCTCGAGAAGACCGTCACCGGCTCGCCGTCGAGGTGGAACTGCACTTCCGCAACGGTGGGGAACTGGGTCAGGGTGAACACCACCTGGGCCAGGCGGGCCGCCATCGCAAAGGTGCCGCCCGCGGCCTCGAACTCACGCGACAGGTCCACGGTGGCCAGGCCGTCGGCGATGTTGATGCCCAGCAGGATGGTGTCGGCGGGCACGGCCGAAGACAGAGCGGGCACGCTCGCCTTCTCCTCGGCGGTGGGCCCGGCGATCAGCGCGTTCACAGCGGCCCTGGCCACCGCCTGGGTCCGAGGAACCTCTCGATAGACCGGGACCAGGAAGGGGCCGGGCCGGTAGTCGCTGCCGCCGCCCTCGAGCATGAAGTAGACCTTCAGGCCCATGGTGCCCGGCGCCGCGGTGGTGGTCGTGGCGGCGCCGGTCGTCGTGGCGGCGGTCGTGGGGGACGCCCCGCTGGTCGACGTGGTGGCCGAGGTGGTCGTCGGCGCGGCCGTGGTGGTCGTGGTGGCCACCGTGCCTCCGGAACCCGCCGGACGGGTGGTGATGGGGCCGGCGTCCACCACCGGCTCGGCACAAGCGGCCGCCGCCAGGGCCAGCATCACCAGGACTACGGCCGGGCGTTTCATGGTCTCGCTCCCTTCGCAGGTTCGGGGGAAGGCGGGCCGCCTTCCTCCGACAGTGTCCTACCCCGCCGTATCAGGGGCTTCACCGTCGGGTAACAGTTCCGCGACAGGCAGACGGGCCACGAACTCCAGGCCGCCGCCCTCGCGGCAGTGTGCCGTGAGATCCCCTCCCAGGGCGCGAGCGTGGCTGCGGGCGATGGCCAGGCCGAGGCCGCTGCCCGAGGCCGCCCGGGCCGCATCGGCCTTGTAGAAGCGCTCGAAGAGGCGCCCCAGATCCGCCTCCGACACCCCGGGCCCGCGGTCGGCCACGACCACCACCAAGTCGCCGGCCTCCCGCCGCATGGTGACCCGCACGTCTTCGCCCCCAGCGTGGCGGGCGGCGTTGTCCAGCAGGTTCCCCAGGATCCGCTCCAAGCGGCGGCGGTCGGTGCGCACCGGCAGGGAGCCCGGCGCCTCCAGCGCGGCGCGCGGGCAGCGGGCGGCGGCCACCGCCCCCGCCAAGCCCGCCGCGTCGAACTCGGTGAGGCTGGTGGCGTCGGACCCGGCATCGAGCCGGCTGATCTCCAGCAGGTCCTCCACCAGCAGTCGCAGCCGGGCGGTGTCGGCGGCGAGCAGTTCCCCCAGGCGGCGCGCCTGGGGAGACATGGCCTCCAGATGCTCCTCGAGCAGCGCCGCTTCTCCCACGAGGGCGGTAAGCGGGGTGCGTAGTTCGTGCGAGACGTCGGCCACGAAGCGCCGCTCCCGGTCGCGTCCCTCCTGCAGTTCCGCGATGGAGTACTCCAGCGAGGCGGCCATGCGGTTGAACGACTCGGCCCAAGCGCCGAACTCGTCCCGCCCTTCTGCGGGCAGGCGAGCCGACAGGTCGCCGGAGGCGATGGCCGCCGCCGCCCGGCCGGCTGCCGCCACCGGGTGCAGCACCCGCCGCGACACCGCCCCGGCGGCCACCACCGCCAGGCCGACCAGCACCGCTCCGCCCACCGCCAGCGCCTGCCACAGCCGGGTCAGGGCGGCGGCCACGTCGCCCGCAGAAAAGTAGATGTAGAAGTCGGGCCCGGCCTCCGGCCGCCGCCCTCCGACGACCAGGTAAGGCTCCCCACCCAGGTCGAGCCACTGCCAGCCCAGCCGGCCCGCGGCGACGATCTCCTGCAGCCGGGGCTCCACCAGCGCCGGAGTCCCCGCCGCAGCGAATCCGGAGGCGTAGGGGGGCGCGCCCGCCCCGAAGTCCACATACAGCTCCACCCCACCGCGCCGCCGGATGGCCTCGGCCAGTCCCGAATCCTCGAACTCGGCAAGCCCGGCGCCGGTGGGGAGACGATCCTCGGTAGCCAGTTCGGCGATGGCGAACTCCGCCTGGGCGGCGGCGTCGGCGGCGAACTGCCCCCGCAAAGAACGAGCGACGAACAGGTACGAGCCGGCCCCCAGGAGCAGGGCGGTGAGCAGCACCAGGCCGACGATGGTAAGGGCCAGCCGGGTGCGGAAGCGCCTCATCAGCGGGGTGCCGCCCGGTAACCCACCCCGCGCACCGTGCGGATCAGGCCGGGGTGAGCCGGGTCGGGCTCCACCTTGGCCCGCAGCCGCTGCACCGCCACGTCCACCAGGCGCGAGTCGCCCAGGTAGCCGTAGCCCCAGACCCGCTCGAGCAGCATCTCCCGGGTGAACACCTGGCCCGGACGCCGCGCCAGTTCGAGCAGCAGGCGGAACTCGGTGGGGGTCAGCGCGATCTCGCCGGCGGAGCCTTCCACGGAGTGGCCCGCCGGGTCGATGCGCAGCGGTCCCAGAGTGACGATCTCTGCCGGCGACTGCTGCGTGGCCCGCCGCAGCACCGCCCGCACCCGGGCCACCAGCTCCGCCATCTCGAAGGGCTTGGTGACGTAGTCGTCCGCCCCCGCTTCGAGGCCCACCACCACGTCCACCGTGCCGGACAAGGCGGTCAGCATCACCACCGGCACCGCCGATTCCTGCCGGATGGCCCGGCAGACCTCAAGCCCATCGCGACCGGGGAGCATCACGTCGAGGACCACCGCGTCGGGCCGCCGGGACCGGAACAAGCTCAGCCCTTCGTTGCCGTCGCGCGCCGCCAGGACGGTGAAGCCCGCCCGCTGCAGGCCCAGCTGGGTGACCTCACGCACCGAGGCGTCGTCTTCGACGAGGAGCACGGTGGCGTCCACATCCATATTCTCGCCTCCCCCGCCGCCAGGCGGGGGAGGCGAGAGCCGACGTAGTCGGCGAGCGTGAGGGCAGAACACAACGAAAGCTCCGTCGCGCCCTTGCCCTCACCCCAACCCTCTCCCGGCAAACCGGGAGAGGGAGCTAACACCGCCTTCCCCCTTCTCCGCCTGGGCCCGGTCCATAATCCGCCCCATGCCCGGCGACGAGATCCGCATAGAGGCCGCGGGCCGGCAGGTGCGCTTCACCAGCCCCGGCAAGGTGGTCTTCCCCGAGCAGGGGTGGACCAAGCGCGATGTCGTGGAGCACTACCTGCTCTGTGCCCCCGGGGCGGTGCGGGGCGTCTACCGCCGGCCCTGCGCCCTGAAGCGGTGGCCCGAGGGAGTGGATCACCCGCCCTTCTTCACCAAGCGGGCCCCGGGAACCATCCGGGAGGCGGTGGCGGTGCGCTTCCCCTCGGCCCGTCCCGGTCGCATGGCCGTGGTGAACGACGTGTCCGACATCGTCGACCAAGTGCAATTGGGCTGCCTCGATCTGAACCCCTGGACCAGCCGGGCCGAGGATCTCGACCACCCCGACGAGTTGCGCCTCGACCTCGACCCCACCGAGGGCTATACGTTCGACGACTGCCGCCCCGTGGCCGCCGCCTGCCGGGACCTCCTCGCCGAGCACGGCCTGATCGGCTGGCCCAAGACCTCCGGGTCGCGAGGCCTCCACATCTACGTGCGCCTCCGGGCCCGCTGGACCTTCGAGGAAGTGCGGCGCGGCGCCCTGGCCTTTGCCCGCGAGATCGAGCGCCGCCTCCCCGGCCTGGCCACCACCGCCTGGTGGAAGGAGGAGAGGCGCGGAGTGTTCCTCGACTTCAACCAGAACGCCCGCGACAAGACCATCGCCTCGGCCTACAGCCTGCGCCACACCGGCCGGGTCTCCACCCCGTTCACCTGGGAGGAATTGACCACCATCGACCCCATGGAGATGACCCTCGAGGGCTTCCGGGCACGATGGGCCACGGCCGGCGACCCCACGGAGGGGATCGATGCCGCCGCCGGCGATCTCTCTCCCCTGCTGCGCCTGGCCGATGCCGATGCGGCGCGCGGCCTGGGCGATGCCCCCTGGCCGCCGCACTACCCCAAGCAGCCGGGGGAGCCTCCCCGGGTGCAGCCTTCCAAGCGGCGAAAGGCGGAGTGAGCCGGGGCGGGCTCCCCGCTAGGGTGACGGGCGGGGGCCCCGATAGCCGCCGGCGGCCGCCCCAAGGAGCAGCCTTGGCCATTCCATCGGACCTCGAAATCGCCCGAGCCGCCCGCCCCCGGCCCATCACCGAAGT
>JAFGCH010000093.1 GCA_016932695.1 Acidimicrobiia bacterium
AGCTCCGGGGTCGCTCTCCAAGTGGGGGCCGGGGGAAGGTGGCATCACCCGGCGAAGGCGGCTACTCGCCGAGGGTGCGGTTGCAGGAATCGGGTGAGTAGATTCCGGTCACCCGGGCGTCGTCGTTCTGCGACTCCACCGGGCCCCATATCAGCAACTCGCCGCCCCGCTGGCTGCGCAGTTCGAAGACCAGGCCGGCGTCGGCGTTCACTACGAACTCGATGACGAACCCGCCGTAGATCTCTTTCAGTTGCCCCACCGTGTCCATGACCCGGAGCCCACTCAGGGTCTCCATGTCGGTGGTGGGCGACGTAATCCCCCCGTACTTCAAGTCCAGGCGGTAGGAGACGAACTCGCTGGCGCCCGCCTCGCCCCGCACGACGATGTTGAGCGGCCCCCACTGCACCACTCGGATGGCGTCGCCGGGGCACTCGCCCCACGAACCGCTCCCCACGATGAAGCCGGTGTCCTGGGTGGGGTCCCCGAAGGTAGCCACCAGGCGCCCCAGCACCTGATCCCCGTCGTCGCCGAAGTCCAGGGGCCCGATGTCGTCCTTGGAGAGGGTCAACTCGGTGATGGGGATGGGATCACCCACCGAGGCGATGGGCGGGGTGTCTCCGTCCGGGATGGAGGTGGTGGTCACCGTGCCGTCGGAGGTGGTCGTGGTGGAGGTGCCGTCGGAGGTGGTCGTGGTGGACGTGCCGTCGGAGGTGGTCGTTGTACCGTCGGAGGTGGTGGTGGTGGAGGTGCCGTCGGAGGTGGTCGTGGTGGTGGTGGGGGCGGCGGAGCCATCGTCGGGGGCTAGGAAGCTGAAGGCCAGGATGCTGATGGCGCCCAGGACCACCGCCACTGCCAGCCCGATCAGCCAGGGGTTGGGCTGGGGGGGAGGGCCGTAGGCTCGGCCGCCGCCCGAGGGCGGCACCGGGACTCGCGAGCGGCGCGGCGGGGCGGCCTCAATCCCGGGGAAGGGCTCGCCGCCGGAGGGGGCACCACCTCTGCTGTCACGCGGTGGTTGATCCACGTCACCCGCCGTGTTCGCGTAAAGGGGATGATAAGGGGCGCAGCCGCCTTGTCGCGGCAACGGCGGCCCGGCGCCGTCGCTCAGCCTTCGGCGACGATGGCCGCCGCCCCGGGATAGGCCGATTCGAGGACCTCGGCGAAGGAAGCCTGGGGGAGGAGAACGTAGGCGCCGGCCTCGGTGATGTAGGTCGCCGCCGGGATGGTGGGCCTCCGGATGGAGGCCACGTTGATCCCACGCATGTCCCAGGCCAGGCCGATGGCAGCCCCGAGGGAGAGATGATCATCGATGGCGAAGGCGTCGGAGAGCTCTTCGACCAGGGCGGAAAACTCGGTGATGGAGCGGAAGGCCTTCAGGCGGCCGAGAGCCTCCAGGAGTAGTTCCTGCTGACGCTGGTTGCGGGTGAGGTCGTTGACCCCCGGCATGGCTCGCCAGACGCCGTCTACCAGTTCCTTGGTGTGGCGCGAGCGTACCCAGGACAGCGTCATGGCCCCGTCGGCCCGGCTGCAGCCGGCGGGCAGGTCGAGGGGAGGGTCGGTCTTGGAGTCGCGCACCGGGTGATCGACGCAGATGTCCACCCCGCCCACCCGGTCGACTATGGCCTTGAAGCCCTCGAAGTCGAAGACGGCGAAGTGGTCGATCTCCACCCCGGTGAAGTCCTCTACCGCGACGCTGAGTAGCTCGGGGCCCGTCGCCGCCTGCCCGCATCCGTTCAGGGTGGCGTTGATGCGGGTGTAGCCGCCGGTGCAGGGGTTGGGCAGGTACAGGTCGCGTGGTATCGACACCATCACCGGGTCGGCCCCATCGGCGGGTAGCAGGATCAGGACGATGACATCGGCCCGGCCCCCCGAACCCAACTGGGGCCGCTGGTCGCTGCCGATGACGAGGAAAGCCTGTAGAGCCTCGGGGGCGAGCCGGGGAGATGTGGGCAGGGTCACATCGGGGGGCAGGGTCCCGGGGACCTCGATCTCCTCGCCGCCTTCTGTCGGCGCGGTGGTCGGAGCGGTGTCGATCACACCGATGGTCCCCTGCTGGCCCAGGGCTTCGCGGGCATCGACGACGTTGAAGGGGAGCCGTTCCACGTTGCGCCACGCCCTCCACACGCGGAAGGCCTGCCAGCCCGACCAGGCCACCGCGACGACGAGCAGGAGAATCCCCGCCCGAATCAGGTTGCGCCGCAGGTGGGTGCCGACCGTCACGGGCCGACTCTACGCGGGTCTCCGGGCAAGTCGAGGCCGCCGGCGAGCAGGCGGCGCAGTTCGTCGGGTTCGGTGATAGGGGGGGCACAGGTGAAGTCCCGACAGAGGTAGGCGGCGGGGAGGCCTCCGACCGGCAGGCGCCCCTCCAGCAACGGGACGGCGCCGGAAGGTCGGCCGTTGCTGCGAGCGACGACCAACTCAGGCCGGAAGGCCTCTTCGGCCACTGCCAGCAGCGCCCGGGTGGCGGGGGCCTCGGGTGGCCCCACCACCACCAGTTCGCGCCGGGAGGCCCGCGCTACTGCTAGGACCCCGGCGAGGTAACCCACGGCCCCCGGGGCGCGGTCGAAGTAACTCGCCGCGGCTCGCAGGATGGCCTCCGCTCGGTCGAGGTGACGGTGATCCCCGGTGTAGGAGGCCAGGGTGAGGAGGGCTTCGGCGGCTAGGGCATTGTCCGAGGGGACGGGGTGGTCCGAGAGGTTCACCGGACGGGCAATTAGGCCGGCGGCGTCGCGGCCGGTACTGAAGAAGGCCCCCGTGGTCGGGTCGCCGAAGAGGTCGACCATGTCCTCCACGAGGCCTGCCGCCGCACCGAACCAAGCCTCGTCGCCGTCGACACGGAAGAGAGCCAGAAGGCCCAGGGCCATCGCGGCGTAGTCGTCGCAGAAGCCGGGCCCGGCGTCCCGCCCCTCGCGTCGGGCGCGTCGCAAACGGCCGTCGGGGCCCCGCATCTCGCCGAGGACGAAGCGAGCGGCCGCCGCCCCCGCTTCCAGGTAACGCGGTTCCCCGAGCACGACGCTCGATTCGGCCAGGGCCCTCACCGCCAGGCCGTTCCAGGCGGCCACCGCCTTGTCGTCGCGAGCGGGGCGGGCGCGGGCGGCTCGCATCGTGCCCAGAGCCGCCAGGGCCCGGGCCACCGCCTCTTCGACCTCTGCCAGGCTCAGGCCGGTCTCTTCCGCCACTCGGGAGGCGGGGAGAGCGCGATGGAGCACGTTGCGCCCCTCGAAGTTGCCCTGGGGGGTGACCCCCAGCGCGGCCGCTGCCGCGCCGGCGTCTGCACCGGCGGCGGCGACGAATTCCTCCCAGGTGAAGGTGTAGAAGCGCCCCTCCTCGCCCTCGGTGTCGGCGTCCTCGGCCGAGGCGAAGCCGCCGCCGGGCAGGGCGAGGTCGGCGAGCAGGTAGTCGAGGGTCCTGCGGGCCACCGCGGCGAACCGGGCCTGCCCGGTGACTTGCGCTCCCCGGGCGTAGAGGCGGGCCAGCAGGGCGTTGTCGTACAGCATCTTCTCGAAGTGGGGGACCAGCCAGCGCTCGTCCACGGAGTAGCGGGCGAAGCCTCCACCCACCTGGTCGTGGATCCCCCCGTCGGCCATCCCGTGCAGGCTGCGGCGCGCCATGGCCTCGGCTTGCGGGGCCCAGTCCGCCCCGCTTACCCGCAGCAGGAACTCGAGGCTCGACGCCTGGGGGAACTTGGGCGCTCCGCCGAACCCTCCGTGCGCCGGGTCGTAGGAGGCCTCCAGGGCCCGGTACACGCCGCGCAGGGCCTTGTTCCCCGGCGCCGGACCGGGCGGGGGTGGAGGAGCGGCCAGCCTGCGGGTGAGGTCGGCCGCGGCCGCCGTCACCTGGCCTCGCCTGTCGCACCAGGCGTCGTGAACGGCGCGCAGCACTCGATCGAAGGCGGGCAGGCCGTGGCGGTCTTCCTGGGGGAAGTAGGTGCCCCCGAAGAAGGGCTCGCCCGCCGGGGTGAGGAAGGCGGTCAGCGGCCAACCGGCGCGCCCGGTCAGGACGGTCACTGCATCCAGGTAGATGCGGTCCACGTCGGGGCGCTCCTCGCGGTCCACCTTCACCGCGACGAACCAGTCGTTGATGAAGCGGGCGATCTCGGGGTCGGAGAACGACTCCCGGTGCATCACGTGGCACCAGTGGCAGGCGGAGTAGCCCACCGAGAGCAGGAGGGGCACGTCGCGACGGCGGGCGGCGGCGAAGGCCTCGTCCCCCCACTCGTGCCAATCCACCGGATCGTCGGCGTGGGCCAACAGGTAGGGGCTCAGGGCGGCGGCGAGTCCGTTGGCGGCGGCAGGAGGCACCCGGCGATGGTATGCCGGCCGGGCGCCTACCCGGAGGGCGGCGACTCGGCCCGCTATCTGCCTACTGTCACCATCTACCCGCGGCCACTGCCCGCCCGTGGTCGCGGTTCACCCGCTGTCGCCGACCACTCGCTGTCACTCTCCACCCGCTGTCTATGGGGGCGAGAGCTCCCCGCGAAAACGCTTTCCGGTGGGCCCGGGCGGGGGGTTCACAAACTCCCCTTTTTGTGTCATAGTGTGCGAGAGTCAGCCCTTGTGAATTCCTTCACAAGGGCTGCCTTCCCAGAGGTTCCCGGCAGGAGAGGACGAAACCTTCCCCATGACGGTAGGCAATCGGACGCGGCGAGATCGCGAGCGGGCCAAGCTCACCGACGAGCGCGGGCGCCTGACCACCGACCTGGTCAGCCAGTACCTCACCGCCATCGGGGAGTACGACCTGCTCACTGCCGAACTCGAGGTCGAGTTCGCCCAGAAGATCGAAGCCGGCGAGGAGGCGCAGCGCCGCCTCGACGAGGGCCGGCTGTCCACCAAGGTCGAGGAGGTCGAGCTGCGGCGCCTCGTCCGGCTGGGCCGCCAGGCCAAGGACGACTTCCTTACCGCCAACCTGCGGCTGGTGGTGGCCAACGCCCGCCGCTACGCCAACACCTCGGGGATCGACTTTCTTGACCTGATCCAGGAAGGGAACCTGGGGCTGATTCGCGCCGTGGAGAAGTTCGACTGGCGCAAGGGCTTCAA
>JAFGCH010000094.1 GCA_016932695.1 Acidimicrobiia bacterium
CAAGCCGGGAGAGGGGGCATCACGCGACCAACCCCTCATACACTCCCCCCATGGGACGCATCTCTAGAACCATGCAGCTGGCCCGGGCCTCCTGGGAAGTGCTCAAAGCCGACAAGGAACTGATCGCCCTGCCGGTGATCTCGCTCCTCTCCACCCTGGTGGTGGCCGCCTCGTTCCTCGTCCCCATGGCGTGGGTGGGGCGCTCGGAGACCGACCAGAACCCGGCGTGGGTGATCCTCCCGCTGGCGTTCGCCGCCTACCTGGTGCTGGCCTACATCACCATCTTCTTCAACGCCGCCCTGATCCACGCCGCCAACGAGCGGCTGGAAGGAGGGGACCCCACCGTGGGCAGTGCCCTGCGCGGGGCGGCCTCCCGGGCGGGCCGGCTGTTCCCCTGGGCCCTGCTCTCGGCCACCGTCTCCGCCCTGCTGCGCGCCGTGGAGGAGCGCGCCGGCGTCGTGGGCAAGGTGATCTCCGGCATCGCCGGCATGGCCTGGTCGTTGGTGACCTTCCTGGTGCTCCCCATCCTGGTGATGGAAGACCTACGGGTGGGGGACGCCCTGAAGCGCTCGGCAAACCTCTTCAAAGGCACCTGGGGCGAGAACATCGCCGCCCGGGCGGGCTTCGGCCTGCTCGGCTTCGTCGCCGTCTTGCCGGGGATCGCCGCCATCGCCGGGGCCTTCGCCCTGGGATCCTCCACCGACACCGTCACCGGCGCCATGAACGTCGCCGTCAATCCCCTGCTGCTCACCGTCGGCGTGATCTGGATCCTGGCGGTGGCCATGGTGCTGGCGGCCCTGAGCGGCATCTTCCAGACCGCCCTGTACCGCTACGCCGCCGGCAAGCCCTCCCAGGGAGCCTTCTCCTCGGACACCCTCCAGGGGGCCTTTGGGGCGAAGTAGACCGACTCCCCCTCCCGGCTTCGCCGGGAGGGGGAGTTGGGGGAGGGCAAGAGCGTGACTGAGGTCTTCTTGCAGTCTGCCCTCACCCCGCCCTCTCCCGCCCGAAGCGGCCGGGAGAGGGAGTGAACCCCCAGCCCACCCCCCAACGAACTGAGGGGCGGCCCCTGGGGGGCCGCCCCTCACGCTAGGTAGTCCGAACGGCTGCTTACCCGCCCAAGATGGCGCACGGCGCGTCGAAGGGGTGCGCCGCCGCCGTGGGGCCGACGAACATCGGGGCCGCGATGGCCAGGCCGTCGGAGGCCGCCGGGTCGATCCGGTGCACCACCGAGGCCCGCTCCATCACTTCGGCCGGAGTGCCCACGAAGGTCTTGACGGGCGACATGCCCTCGTAGTCCACCGCGGTCAGCGACTGGGCCGCCGCCAGGATGCCGGCGCGGGTCAGGTCGCCGTTGGCGATGGCCTGCTCCAGGGCTGCCTTGATGTTGTACTGCATGTCCCAGCCGGCGATGTAGCCCAGGTTCTTGTAGGCCGCATCGCGCCCGGCGGCTTCGAAGGCCGCCCGCATGGCCGCATGGCCCGGGGTGTCGGTATCCCAGCCGCCCGCCGGTGAGGTGTGGAAGAACACCCCCGCCTCGAAGAGCGGCCCCGCCGCGGTGCCCAGCAGGGCCGGGTTCCACGACGGGCCGACGCCCACGTACAGAGCGGTCTGATGCCCGGCGCCGTACACGCCGCCGATCAGGGTGGCCAGCTCCTGCGGGCCGGTGACCACGAAGATCACATCCGGCTTGGTGCCGGCCATAGCGATCACCGCGTCGTCGAGGGTGCCGCCGGCCGACATCGGGATCTGCAGTTGCTCGGCGAGCGGATCGCCGAGGCCGTAGGCCGCCGCGGCCAACTTGACACCGGCGGCATAGTCCTCGCCGTAGTCGCCGGGGAACTTGACGATGCCGTAGGTGAAGCCCTCCTTACCGAACTGCTGCGCCATCAGGCCGACCATGAAGTCGAAGCCGTTCATGGCCTCGGCGCAGTAGCTCGCCCCGGTCTCCATGATCAGGCCGCCGTCGATGTCGGTGAAGCTCCAACCGGAGTACCAGGTCGACACCGAGGCAATCGTGTTGTCCGCGACGTACAGGGGCAGCGCCGCCAGGGTCTGCAGCGTGCCCAGGGTCTCCGCCAGGGCCGCCACACTCCCCCGGATCTGCTCGTATCCGGCCACGTGCTGCTCCGCCACATAGCCGGCGTCGATGGTGTAGTCCTCCGGGACCACCACATCGAACTTCTTGCCGTCATCGGAGCCGATGCCGCCCTCGGCGTTCACCCGGTTCCAGAAGTCGATGTGGCCGGCCGCCAGCGGCCCGCCGAACCCGGCGAAGGGGCCGGAGAAGTCCGAGATGTTGCCCAGGTAGATGCACCCGTTCTCCGGGTTGGCCGAACCGGGGCACGGCTCCATGGTGACGCCCACATCGAAGAGGATCTCCTCGGGCGCCTCGGTGGTGGTCGTGGGGGCGGCCGTCGTCGTAGGGGCGGCCGTCGTCGTAGGAGCGGCCGTCGTCGTAGGAGCGGCCGTCGTGGTGGTGGTCTCGGCGTCGTCGTCGCCGCAAGCCGCGGCTACCAACGAGAGGACCGCCAGCACGGCGAGCGCCGCAAACCAGGGTCGCCGTCTGATCATGTCTCGTTTCCTCCCTCTTCCCTCTCCTCTGTGTCTCACTTAGTGAGAGAGCCCCGCTGGGCCCCCTCGCCAATCTATCCGATCGGCCCGGCTCCTGCCGGGCTCAGTAGCTGAAAGGCCAGCCCTTCCAGTAGTTCCGTACCCGGATCCAGATCCCGTAGAGCCCCATAGGCTCGAGGATGAGGAAGCCCACGATGAACAGGCCGAACAGGATCTGCTCGAACTGGAAGGTGTTGATCATCCCCGCCGGGTCCTTGGAGATGATGTGGGAGAGGCCGGGCAGGCCCGCCAGCCCCTCCACCACCTTGGGGAGGAAGGTGATGAAGAAGGCCCCCATGATCGACCCGGAGACCGTGGCCACCCCCCCGATGAGGATCATGGCGATGTATTTGATCGACAGCAGGAAGTTGAACCCCTCGGCGGTCAGCCGCCCCACCACCGCCCAGAACAGGGCCCCGGCGATGCCGGCATAGAACGAGGAAATAGTGAAGGCGATCAGCTTGTAGCGGCCCAGAGGGATGCCCATCATCTCGGCGGCGATGTCGCGGTCCCGGATGGCGGCCAGGGCCCGGCCCACCCGGGAACGAAATAGGTTCTTGGCCGCCAGGCCCATGACGAGCAGCAAGATCAGGCCCAGGAAGAACAGCTTCTGCTGCTTGCTCATCCAGATACCGAAGACCTCGCCGTCCTGGTCGAAGCGGAACCCGAACAGCCGGTACTCGGCGGTGGGCCGCCCGTTGCCCGCCCCTCCGGTGAGCGTCCTGGCCTCGCGGAAGATGTGCTCCCCGAGGAACACCAGGCCCAGGGTCACGAACGCCAAGTACAGGCCGCGCAGCCGGGTGGCCACCGGGGCCACGATCAGCCCGGCCAGGGCGGCGATGATGCCCGCCAGCGGCAGCCAGATGATCATGTCGAGGCCGTAGCCCCGCAGCACCACTTCGGTGACCTGCTGGCCGGTGACGGGATCCATCGCCTGGCGGGTCTGTTCCACCCCGCCGAGGATGGCGGCGGTGTATGCCCCCAGGCCCAGGAAGAAGGCGTGGCCTAGGGACACCTGGCCGGCCATCCCGGTGACGATGTTCAGGCCCAGCGCCCCGATCGAGGCGAACATGGCGTAGGCCAGCAGCACCATGATGTCCGACGAGATGCGGATGGGCCCGATGGCCCCGCCGGCGCCCAGGAAGACGGCGGCCGCCAGCAGTAGACCGAACCAGATGCGCTGGGTGACGCTCTTGAAGATGCCGGCGTCGGCGCGGTAGTCGGTGACCAGGCCGGGGCGCAGCCTCATACCCGCTCCACCTCCCTGGTGCCGAACAGGCCGTAGGGCCGCACCAGCAGCACCACGAACATCACCAGGTAGGGCACGACCTGGGAGAAGTTCTGCCCGATGTAGGGGGTCAGGTGCATCTGATAGGTGCCGGTGAGCGCCTCGGCGATGCCCACCATGAGCGCCGCCACCAGGGTGCCCCCGATGGAGTCCAGGCCCCCGATGACCACCACCGGCAAGGCCTTGAGGGCCAGGGTGTAGCTGGCCGGCCCCAGCGAGCCCAGGTCGGGGTTGATGAACAGGCTGGCCAGAGTGGCCAGCACCGAGGCCAGGGCCCAGGAAATGGCGAACACCGCCGCCACCGAGACCCCCTGGATGAGGGCCACCTCCTGGTCGAAAGCCGCGGCCCGCATCGCCAAGCCCATGCGCGAGAAGCGGAAGAAAGCAAGCAGAGCCAGGAGCACCACCACCGACACCACGATGGCCGCCACCCGGCGATGGCCGATGATGAGGCGGCCCACGTTGAAGGTGCTCAGCCCCCAAGGGTCCCCGGTGGAGCGCGGGCTCACGTCGTAGAAGTTGCCGGCGATGATCCGTATGGCCAGGTCCAGCCCGATGGTCATGATGGCTACGGCGAAGACCGGCTTGCCCACCATGGGGCGAAGGAACACCCGCTCGATGAACAGGCCGCTGATCACGGCGATGGCGATGGCGATGAGCACCGCGACGTAGAAGTTGAGGTGCACCAGGGTAGCGAAGTAGACCACCCACCACCCGCCGAAGAGCATCAGGGCCGGCTGGGCGAAGCTGAGCACCTGCATCGACTTGTAGATGATCACGAAGCCCATGCCCAGCAGGGAGTAGACCGCCGCCAGGGCGATCCCGTTGATGAGGGCTTGGAGGAAGCTCATCGGTACATCGCCTCGATCAGGTGGCCGAAGCGCTTCTCGATCTCGGAGCGCTTCACCTTCTGGGTGGCAGTGAGCTCGCCGGTCTCGTGGTCGAGCTCCTTGGGCAACAAAGTGAACCTCTTGATCTGCTCCACCGAGGCGAACTTGGCGTTGGTCTCATCCACCACCTTCTGGATCAGCTTGATGACTTCGGGTTTCTCCGACAGGTCGCGGTAAGTGGTGTGACCGATCTTGTGGCGCTGGGCCCACTCGCTGACCACATCGAATTCGATGCCGATCAGCGCGGTGAGGTACTTGCGCCGGTCCCCGATGACGATCGCCTCCTTGACGAAGGGCGAGGTCTTCAGGCTGTTCTCGATCTCCGAGGGGGAGATGTTCTTGCCGCCCGAAGTGATGATGATGTCCTTGATGCGGTCGACGATGCGGATGTGGGTGCCGTCCACCCACTCGCCCACATCGCCGGTGTGCAGCCAGCCCTCGGCGTCCAGGGTGCGGGCGGTAGCCTCGGGCATCTCCCAGTAGCCGACGAAGGATCCGGGGTGCCGGGTGAGGATCTCCCCGGTCTGCTCGTCGATCTTCACCTCGATCTGGCGGTAGGGCTCCCCCACCGTTCCCAGGCGCACCCGGCGGGGGCGGTTGGTGGTGGCAATGGCAGCGTTCTCCGTCATGCCGTACGCCTCATAGATGGGGACCCCGAGCGACATGAAGTACTCCAGGATCTCCGGGGCAATGGGCGCCGCCGCCGATACCCCGAACCGGCAGCGCCGCAGGCCGACCCGCTCCTTGAGCGCCCGGTACAGGAGCAGGTTGCCCAGCCAGTAGGCAACCGCGCTCAGCGGGGTATGCCGGCCGCCGGTGCGGACCAGAGTGCGGCCCAGCCAGCGCGCCACCCGCAACCACACCGCAGCGTTGACCTTCTTGAGCCGGGAGGCCGAGGCCAGCTTCACCTGGATGCCGGCGTGGATGCGCTCCCAGATGCGAGGCACCCCCTGGAACACCGTCGGCTGGATGTCCCGGATGTCGGTCATCAGGGTCTCCAGGGACTCCCCGAAGTTGACCACGGCACCCGTCCACAGCGGCAGCCACACCGCGATGGCCTTCTCGTACACGTGGCACAGCGGCAGATAGGAGAGCACGAAGTCGTCGGGCCCCGGCGGCGGGTTGATGAGGCCCTCGCCGCTGGCCAGGATGCCCCCGGCGAAGTCGCAGTTGCCCACGGTGAGCATCGAGCCCTTGGGCGGGCCGGTGGTGCCGGAGGTGTAGATGAGATAGGCCAGGTCGTCGGTCTGGGCGGCGGCCATGCGTTCCTCCACCGCCCCGGGGTAAGCCCGCCGGTGAGCCCGGCCCTCCTCCATGAAGTCGTCCCACGAGACCAGGCGGGGATCCTGGTAGCGGTCGATCCCCCGCTGCTCGACGTAGACGATGCGCTCGAGCGCGGGGAGTTCCTCGGCGGGGATATCGAGCACCTTGTCGGCCTGCTCCTGATCCTCCACTACCAGCAGACGCGACCCGGAGTTCTGCAGCAGGTAGCGCACCTCGGTGGTGGGATTGGTGGGATACAGGCCCATGCACACCGCCCGCACCGAGATGGTGCCCACGTCGGTGAACAGCCACTCGGGGCGGTTCTCCGAATGGATGGCGACGCGGTCGCGGGGCCGGATCCCCAGAGCCAGCAGGGCGTGACCGAAGGTCTCCACCTGGTCCCAGTACTCCGCCCAGGAGATCTCCCGCCAGATGCCCCGGTTCTTCACCCGGAGGGCGGCGTCCGTGGGGCGCTCGCGGGCCACCTGGCGCAAGCGGCTGGCGGCGGTGACGGCGGGGGTGGTGGCGGGGGGGGCGGGGGCGTCGGCCAGGGTGGTCACTCGGCACCTCCTCCGGCGGGGGCCGTGCCGTGCTCCTCGCCCAGGTAGGCGCGGATCACGTCGGGGTTGTTCTGTATCTCGGCGGGAGTGCCCACGGCGATGGGCCGGCCGAAATCGACGGCGAGCACGGTGTCGGCCAGGTCCATGACCATGCGCATCTCGTGTTCCACCAGGATGATCCCGATGCCCAGTTCCCAGCGGATGTCGTTGATGAAACGCGCCATGTCCTCGGTCTCTTCGAGGTTCATGCCCGCTACCGGCTCGTCGAGCATCAGCAGGCGCGGCGCCATGGCCAGGGCCCGGCCCAGCTCCACCCGCTTCTGCAGGCCGTAGGGGAGCATGGCCACATAGGACTTGCGCACCGGCTGCAGCCCGAGGAACTCCACCAGGCCCTCCACCACTTCGCGGTTGCGGGCCTCTTCGCGGCTGGCCCGGCCGGCGCGCACCAGGGCGGCCAGGGTGCCGTACTTCAGGTGCTGGTGACGGCCCAGCATCAGGTTGTCCAGCACCGTCATCTGGGGGAACAGCTCGATGTTCTGGAAGGTGCGGGCGATCCCCAGGTCGGCGATGCGGTCGGGGCGCATGCCCAGGAGCTCCCGGCCCTCGTAGCGCACGGATCCCCGCTGAGGGTGATAGAAGCCGGACACGCAGTTGAAGATCGAGGTCTTCCCGGCCCCGTTGGGGCCGATGATGGCGAACAACTCGTTGGTGTGGACCTTGAAGGAGATCCCGTCCACCGCCTTGACCCCGGCGAAGGACAGGTGGATGTCATCGACTTCGAGGATCACGTTCCCCGGCTCGCCGCCGTGGGGCAGGACTTCGTGCAGCCGACGTGCCCTCACGACAGCCACCTCTTCTTGCGGCGGTACTGCTTGACGTTGGCAAAGGAACGGATCTCGTCGCCGCCCGAGTGCAGGCCGAGATAGAACTCGCGCACGTCCTCGTCCTTCAACAGTTCGGCCGACGGCTTGTCCATGACCATCTTCCCGGTCTCGAGGATGTAGCCGTGGGAGGAGATGGTCAGGGCCATGCCGGCGTTCTGCTCCACCAGGAGCACCCCGGTGCCCTGGCGGTTGATCTCCACGATGATGTCGCGGATCTCCTGGACCAGCATGGGGGCCAGGCCCAGGCTGGGCTCGTCCAGCAGCAGGTAGCGCGGCGCCGACATCAGGGCCCGGCCGATGGCCAGCATCTGCTGCTGGCCGCCGGAGAGGTACCCGGCGATGAACTTGGGCCGCTGCTTGAGGTCGGGGAACAAGCCGTAGACCCGGTCCATGTTCTCGTTGAGCTTGCGGCGGTTGGTGTGGGCCCCGAGCCGGAGGTTCTCTTCCACCGTCAGCTCGGCCAGCACTCGCCGTCCCTCCAGGGCCTGGCTGACTCCGAGCTTCACGATCTTGGAGGCGGAGAGATGGTCGATGCGCTGGCCGTCGAGGGTGATCTCCCCCTTGGTGATCTCCCCGTTCTGCACGTCGAGGATGCCGCTGATGGCCCGCAGGGTGGTGGTCTTGCCCGCCCCGTTGGCGCCGAGCAAGGCGACGATGGTGCCGTCGGGGACCTGGAGGGAGATGCCCCGCAGGACCAGGATCACATCGTGGTACACCACCTCGACGTTCTTCAGAGCGAGCACCGCACCCGGCCCTCCCCGGCCATGTCCTCGATCCCGGCCGCCGCCAGGCTAACAACTGCTAACACAGCCTGTCGAGCAGTCCCGGGGGTCAATCGCCGCCCTCGGCGCCGACCCATTCCGCCCCTCCGGCCCAGTGCTCCTTCTTCCAGATCGGAGCCCGTTCCTTGAGCTGGTCGATGAGGTAGCGGGCCGCTTCCAGCCCGTCAGCGCGGTGGGCGCTCGACACCGCGATGCCCACCGACGGCTCCCCCACCTCCAGCCGGCCGACCCGGTGCTCCACCGCCACCGACAGCAGGTCCCAGCGCTCCCGGGCCTCGGCCACGATGGCGGCGATCTTCTCCTCGGCCACCCGGGGGTACGCCTCGTACTCCAGGTGGGTGACGCCCGGGCGGCCCGCCGAGTGGTCGCGCACCGTGCCCAGGAACAACGAGATCGCTCCCGCCCCCGGCGCGGCCACCCGAGTGATCAGGGCGACGGCTTCAATAGGCTCGGGGGATACCCTCACCCAAGTGATCTCGGGGGCGGGTTGGCGGGGCCCTTCCATAGAATCGTCCTCATGAGCGACACTACCCCGGGCTCGCGAGACGTGCCGCTCGAGGCCGCCCTGCCCTCTGCCGAGATCCCGCCCGCCCTGCCGAAGGCCGCTTCGGGCGAACCCGCCCTTGCGACGCCGACGCCGCTCGAGCCCGGACTGCCCTCCGCGCCTCCCGAGGAGACACCCGCTCTGGAGTCGGCCGCAGCCGACGAGCCGGCTCCCCCCACGTCCCCCTCCTACTACGGCTTGCAGGACTTCTGGCCGGCCGCCGGCACCTTGCCGCCCACGGGCCCTCCCCAGCCCGTGGCGCGCCGGGAGCAGAAGTCGCGCCGCGGGAGGTGGTACGCCCTGGTGGGGCTGCTGGCCGGGGCCCTGGGAGCGGCGCTCACCGCCGGGGCGCTCCTTCTCTGGTTCGACCGCGGGCCGACGACCGAGGTGATCCGCCAGGTGGAGACCCGCATCATCGGCATCGGCGGCGACGTCCCTGCCTCCGAGGTGGCCCGGGCGGTGCTCCCTTCCATCGTCACCGTCGAGGTGAGCGCCGGCGTCGCCGATCTCACCGCCGACTTCGCCGCCGACGGCTCCGGCTCCGGCGTGGTGCTGACCTCCGACGGCTTGCTGGTGACCAACGAGCACGTCGTGTCCGGCGCCGCCGCAGTGCGGGTCATCTTCGCCGGCGGACGTGCCTATCCCGCCGAGGTGGTAGGGCAGGACGCGGTGACCGACCTGGCGGTGCTCCGCATCGCCGCCGACGACCTCACCCCGATCGCCCTGGGATCTTCAAAGGACCTGGAGATCGGTGATACCGCCATCGCGGTGGGAAGCCCGCTGGGCCTGGAGGGAGGCCCCTCGGTCACTGTGGGGGTGATCTCCGCCTTCGACCGGCAGCTGCGCACCGGAGTGAACGAGTACCTGTTCGGCCTCATCCAGACCGATGCCCCCATCACCCGGGGCTCCAGCGGCGGGGCGCTGGTGGATGCCCAAGGCCGCCTCATCGGGATCACCGCCGCCATCGGCATCAGCGACGTGGGTGCCGAAGGCCTCGGCTTCGCCATCCCCGTGGAGCTGATGCAGGTGATCACCGAGCAACTCATCGCCCGCGGGGCCGCCGACCATCCCTTCCTCGGAATCGAGGGGGTCACCTACTTCCGCCAGGAGCCCGACGGTTCCTCGGTGCCCGCCGGGGTATACGTGAGCCGGATCCTCGCCGACACCGCCGCCGCCGAAGCTGCGGTGCGTGAGGGCGACGTCATCCAATCGGTGGGCGGCGAGCCGCTGGCCACCATGGAGCAGCTGGTGGTGCTGCTGCGCTTCTACCGGGTGGGCGAGGTGGTGGATCTGCAGATCGACCGGGGAGGAACCCTGCAGACCATCCCGGTGACCCTCATGGAGCGCCCGGAGGGGACGTGACCGACAACCTGTTCGACCGGCTGCGCCGCCTCCTGGAAGCCCGGGGGCCGGTCAACTGGGGACTGGCCCGGGAGATCGCCGAGAGCGTCGCCGGCCCCGCCGAGCCGGTGGAGCCCTGGCTGGCCGAGGAGTTCGTGGATCTCACCCACGCCGCGGCGCGGCGGGTGGCGGCCGCCTCGCCGCTGGACCCCGTCGCCGGGGAGGTGCGGGCCCTGGATCGGCGCACTTGGGCGGCGCAGAGCGTGGCGGGCTTCACCTACCTGGCCGAGCCGCTGGCCGCCAAGATGGCCGGAGGCCTGGAGGGCGAAGCCGACCCCTTCCTCCAGCAGTTGGGACCGGCACTAGTGGGCATGCAGATGGGCTCGATGGCCGGCTTCCTCAGCCATCGGGTGCTGGCCGGTTTCGATGTCGGCCTTCCCGTAGACGGGGCGCCGCCCAGCTTCGTGGTGCCCAACGTCGCCGCTTTCATCGCCGACCACGACCTCGACCCGCAGCAGTCCCGGCTGTGGCTGGCGCTGCACGAGGCGGCCCACCGGGCCGAGGTGGCCCTCCCCTGGGTGCGCCGCCACCTCGCCGACCTCACCGGGGCTTTCGTGGACGGCCTCCGCCCCGACCCCTCCGGCCTGCAGGAGCGACTCGAAGCACTGCAGGACCCGGAGCATCTCGAAGGGTTGCTTGCCGATCCCTCCGCCCTGAGCGGCCTGGTGCCCGGGCCTGAGTCCGAGCAAGCCCTGCGCCGCCTTCAGGCCTTCATGGCCCTGCTGGAGGGATACGCCGAGTGGCTGGTGGGGCGAGCCGCCCCCGGCCTGATCCCCGAAGCGCCCCGTTTGCGCGAGGCCATCGACCGCCGCCGTGCCGAGCCTTCCCCCGGCGAGCAGATGCTGCAGCGCATGCTGGGCCTCGACCTGCAGCACCACCGCTACCGGCGCGGTACCACCTTCTGCGAGGAGGTGGCCCGCCGTTGGGGAGAGCAGGCACTCTCCCGGCTTTGGGAAGGGCCCGAGGCCCTCCCCACGTCGGCCGAACTCGACGACCCGGTGGGCTGGGCGGCCCGCATCCTGCTCTAGAACACCCCCTTCGTTGGGACGGCCGGCGGCGTACGATGCGCCCACTCAGCGAACGAGAGGCCGTGAGAACATGTCCGTTTCCGTCGGCACCCCCGCCCCCGGGTTCACCCTGCCCAACATCGACAACAGCCCCTTCAGCCTGGAGCAGGCCAAGGGCCACAAGACGCTGCTCGTCTTCATCCCCTTCCCCTGGACCGGCCTCTGTGACGGCGAAGCCTGCACACTGCGCGACCACTTCGCCGACCTGAATGCCCTCGACGCCAACGTCGTGATGGTGACCACCTACCCCCGGCCCGCCCTGGCCAAGTGGGCAGCGGAGAACGGCTTCACTTTCCCGGTCCTGTCGGACTTCTGGCCACACGGCGAGGTCGCCCGCCGCTACGGCGTGTTCAACGACGAGAAGGGTTGCGCCAACCGGGCCACCTTCGTTCTCGACGCCGAGGGCGTGGTGCGCGAGGTCATCGCCACCGAATCGCTGGGGACCCCGCGGGAGTACGACTCGTACGTGAAGGCGCTGGGCAAGTTCTAGACAGGCCCGTTCCTGCCCCTCTCTATGAAGGAGGGTGGTGAGTCAAGTTGTGGGGGTGGGTTCTCATCTCTCTATTGCCGTCTGTGGGTGGATTAGGTGGTTGGAGGTTGCCGGTGGCCCATCTCAGGGGTGGGTCGTCAGGCGACCAGAGGGGAGGCGGGGCTTGCCGGCTGGAAGGGTTGTTGGCGGGTGAGCATCCACCAGATGGCGGTGGCGAGTTGGCGGGCGCAGTCGACGCGGGCGACAGCGGGTCCACGCTGGCGGCCGAGCCGGCGGGTGGTGGTCTGATACCGCTGGGAGTAGGCGGGGTGTTGGGAGGCCCAGGTGACCGCTTCGATGAGGGCCCAGCGGAGCCAGCGGGGCCCGTGTTTGGCTAAGGGTCCTCGCCAGTCGGAGTCTCCGGACTGGTGGACTCGGGGACACAGTCCGGTGTAGCCGACGAGATGCTTGGGGTTGGGGAAGCGGCCGATGTCGCCGATCTCCGCGGCGATGGTGAACCCGAGGATGGGTCCGATCCCGGGGGCGGTCTGCAGCAGCCTGACGGTCGGGTCCGCCTGGCCGGCGTGACGGAGTTGCCGGTCACAGTCGGCGATCTGCTCGTCGAGATGGTCGATGGTCTCCAACGCAGCCTGGGTGGTGTCCCGCCACGCCGGGGGCAGCTCCAAACGGGCCAGGAGGTTCCGGCCGCCCACCCCGAACAGGTCCGAGACCGGCACCCCGATCCCCCAGCTGATCAAAGACGAGTGGATCCGGTTCTTCAAGGCGGTGCGGTGTTTGACCAGATGCAGACGGAAACGGGCCAGCTCCCGCATCCCCCGCACCTCCGGCGGCGGCAGCCACACCGCTGGGATCAGATCCCGGAAAGACAAGTCGGCCAACACCCGGGCGTCGATCCGATCAGTCTTCGCCGTCAAAGGAGCCAGCGCTTTTACCCGGGCAGCGTCGGCGACCTCGACCACCCAGCCGCAACCCTCCAAAACGTCATGCACGAACCGGGCGCCCGTCATCGACTCCACCACCCCCCGCACCTGACTCCCCTCGAACCGGGCTGCCAGTCCCCGCAGCCCGTCCGCATCAGGCGGCGCCGGCAGCCGGCAACGCAGAACCCCGTCCGGGTCCAACACGCACACATCCAAACGCTTCCTCGACAAGTCCAGACCAACATGCACCATGAGGGCCTCCTTGGGAGCCTCGAGATGGCAACCCGAAGGCTGCCACCCGAGGAGGCCCTCCTTCATCACATTCAGGGGGAGGTGGACCGGCCCGCAGGGCCGGGACGAAGGGGGTCCGTCCCAAAGACATAACGGCTCGGGCTGCGTTGCCTCTGGGCACACGGGTTCGAGGCGGGTGAAGCACCCCCCTCGCCTCGAGGACTCGGCACTCCCCCCTGCGGGGGGAGAACAGTGCGCCCCGCCCCGCCTCAGACCACCAGCCGGTACCCCACCCCGCGCACCGCTTCGATCGCCGGCGCCTCCGGGTCGGCCTCCAGCCGACGGCGAAGGCGCCGCACGTGCTGGTCGAGGCTGCGGGTGTCGCCCGCCCAGGCGAAGCCCCAGACCTCGTCGAGGAACTCCTCCCGG
Source organism: Acidimicrobiia bacterium (assembly GCA_016932695.1). Classification (GTDB taxonomy): domain Bacteria; phylum Actinomycetota; class Acidimicrobiia; order Spongiisociales; family UBA11373; genus VGBK01. Next base: position 13,360 of record JAFGCH010000094.1, read on the forward strand.
GGCACCACCCGGCCGGGTCGCTGCATAAGCAACTGCAGCACCTCGAACTCCTTCTTGGGGAGGTCCTGCTCGCCGGAGGGCAGCCGGAGGCGCCGCGAAGCCAGGTCGAGAATGGCCGCCCCGGCGGTGAGCACCTCGGGAGTAACCAGCGCCCCGGTGCGCCGGGCGGCGGCGCGGATGCGGGCCACCAGTTCCCGCACCGAGTAGGGCTTGGTGACGTAGTCGTCGGCCCCCAACTCCAGGGCCGAGACGATGTCGGCTTCGGCTCCCTTGGCGCTGACCACGATCACCGGCACCTCGGAATCCCGGCGGATGGCACGCAGCACGTCGAGGCCCGGCAGGACGGGCAGCATCAGGTCGAGCAGCACCACCTCGGGCCGGAACGAGCGGAAGCGCTCCAGGCCCGCCTTGCCGTCGAGGGCCGCCTCCACCTCGAAGCCCTCGGCGCCCAGCGATACCTGCAGGGCCTCCACGTAAGAAGGCTCGTCCTCCACGATCAGCACTCTGGTCATGGCTCCCTCCACTTGGGCAGGCACACCCGGAAGAGACTCCCTTCGCCCAGGTGCGACTCGACTCCCACCTGTCCCCCGTGGTTCAGGACCACATGGCGCACGATGGAGAGCCCCAGGCCGGTCCCGCCGGTGGCCCGGCTGCGCGCCCGATCCACCCGGTAGAAGCGCTCGAAGATGCGCCCTAAGTGGGCTTCGGGGATCCCGATGCCCTCATCTTGCACCTCGAGCACCACCCGCTCGCCTTCTGCTCGGACCCGCAGCCATACCCGCGGCGCCGGGCGGCCGGGGCGAGGGTCGCTGTACTTGACGGCGTTGTCGAGGAGGTTCCCGAGCATGGTCCGCAGCTGCCGTTCGTCCCCGGCGACGACGGCTTCGGCCGGCACCCCCTCGACGATCAGCTCCACCCCCGCCTGCGCCGCCGTCTCGCCCAGCGCCCCGGCCACCTCGGCCACCAGCCCGGCCAGGGACACGGGCAGGCCCGGGTCGGCCGCCGCCTCCGCCTGCGACAGGTCGAGCATGTCATCGAGCAGCCGCGCCAGGCGCGACGCCTCCGCCTGCAGGCGGCCGGCCAGGCGCTCGGCCACGGTGGCGTCGCCGGCGTTGGCCGAGAGCGTCTCAGCCAACACCGACATAGCGCCCAGCGGGGTCTTCAGCTCGTGCCCTACGTTGGCCACGAAGTCCCGCCGCATAGCCTCCACTCGCCGTTCTTCGGTCACGTCGGCCAGGTAGGCCACAGCCCCCAAGCGCCTCCCCCCCGCGTCGTCCAGGGGGGTCACCTCGAGACGCACCACACGACGGCGCGGGGTATACAACTCCAGCTCCCGGCTGAAGGACTCCCCGTGGTCCAGGGCGGCGCCGATGGCCTCGCTGACCCGCCCCTCGACCGCCGCCTCCCCGGGACGGCCGCTGAGGTAGGGCAGGGCGGCCCGGTTGGCCAGCACCACCCCCCCCGACGAGTCGGTGATCAGCACCCCGATGCCGGCGGCGTCGAGGGCCTCCCGCAGGCGCGCCCGATCACGGCGCTCGGCATCCGTTGCCGCCTCGCGACGGTCCAGGGCGGCGGCAATCGCGGCGAGGTCGACCCGGACCTCGGGGTGGTTCACCCCGAGGCGGGCGGCGACCAGCCTCAGATCGGCGGCTAGGGCGGCGGCGCGCCGAGCGAGGAGCACCAAGGCGATGAGCAGCAAGAGCCCCGCCGCGGCGAGGGCGGCGACGACAGCGGTCACGACTCGCCGACTATAGGCCCCCGTTCTCCGGCCCTTGCTAGACCTCCCAAAGATTCACCCCCAGTTCACACGGCGGCCCCGAGGCCGTCACCTGTGCCGGCGTACCGTTTGGCGCGATGGCCGGCAGCCCTGCCGCCGGCCGGACTTGACCCAACCAGGAGGAACACAAGATCATGTCCCGCAAGCTGGGCCTCATTGCCCTGTTGCTGGCGCTGGCGCTGATCGCCGCCGCCTGCGGCGACGACGACGCGACTACGACGAGCGCGGCGCCCACTACGACCGCGGCGCCCACTACGACCGCGGCCGGCCAGTCCACGACGACGGCCGCCGCCCTTACGGGCAGCATCGACATCTCCGGCTCCTCGACGGTCGAGCCGATCAGCGCCGGCGTGGCCGAGATGTTCAACGCCATGTACCCCGGCGTGGCCATCAAGGTCGAAGGCCCGGGCACCGGCGACGGCGCCCAGCTCTTCTGCTCCGGCCAGATCGACATCGGCGATGCCTCCCGCGCTTACAAGGATTCCGAGAAGGAACTGTGCGCCGAGAACGGCATCGAGTTCATCGAACTGGTGGTGGCCATCGACGGCCTGTCGGTGCTGACCAGCACCCAGAACGATGCCTTCGCCTGCCTGGCGACCTCCGACCTGTACGCCGTCCTCGGCCCGGAGTCGATCGGCTTTGGCTCGTGGGCGGATGCCAACGCCCTCGCCGCCGAGATCGGGGCCCCCAACGCCCCCTATCCGGATGCCGACTTGGTGATCACCGCTCCCGGTGAGGAATCGGGGACCTTCGACACCTTCGTCGAGTTCCTCATCGACGGCGTGGCCGGGGGTGAGGACTACGCCGAGACGCGGGGGGCCGAATCGGTCCGCCCGGACTACGTGGCCTCGCCCAACGACAACGTGATCATCGAGGGCGTCGCCGGCAGCCAGTACTCCCTCGGCTGGGTCGGCTACGCCTTCTACCTGGCCAACCAGGATCGGGTGAAGGCTCTGGCCATCGACGCCGGTGAAGGCTGCGTGGCCCCGTCCGCCGAGACCATCGCCAACGGCAGCTACCCCTTCTCCCGGCCGCTCTACATCTACGTGAACAAGGCGTCGGCTGCCCGTCCCGAAGTCGCCGCCTACGTGGACCTCTACCTCTCCGAGCAGGGACTCAGCGTCATCGACCAGACCGGCTACGTCCGCCTGGCCGACTACGCCCCCACCCTGGAGGCCTGGCAGAACCGGTAACCCCGGCACTGCCCGGAGCGATCCTCCCGATCCGCTCCTCCCCACAGAGACGGGGGGCCGGCCCACCGGCCCCCCGTCTCCTCCCCCTTCTCTGCCTGGTATCCGCCGGCCCGGGTGCCGGCGGGACCACAGACTGCTAGAAACGGGATCGCGGCGTGACCACCGAAGCCCCCACCATCGATCTCACCGGCTCCCGCCCCCGGCTGCGCCGGGAGCGCCGGGTCCGGCGCCTGTTCCTCGGCGCCGCGGTGACCTCGATCCTCATCAGCCTGCTGATCGTCGGGTCCCTGGCCGGCGAAGCCTGGAGCTTCATCAGCAAGGTGGACCTCTCCAGCCTCTGGGACCTGGGCTGGTTTCCCCGCCGCGACATGTTCGACATCAAGACGGTGGTGACGGGCACCCTGCTCATCTCCTTGATCGCCATGGTGGTGGCCACCCCCCTGGGCTTGGGAGCGGCCATTTACCTCTCCGAGTACGCCCGGCCCCGGGCCCGGCGCTGGCTCAAGCCCATCCTCGAGGTCCTCGCCGGCGTCCCCAGCGTGGTGCTGGGCTACTTTGCCCTCACCTGGATCAGCCCCAACATCGTCATGCGCCTCAACCCCCATGCCGGGGTGTTCAGCATGGCCGCTGCCGGCATCGGCGTGGGCATCCTGGTCACCCCCCTGGTCGCTTCGGTATCGGAGGACGCCATGCGGGCCGTGCCGCACGCCCTGCGTGAGGCCTCCTACGGGCTGGGGGCCAAGAAGGCCACCACGGTGACCCGGGTGGTGTTCCCCGCCGCGGCCTCCGGCATCATGGCCTCCCTGATCCTGGGCCTCTCCCGAGCCATCGGCGAGACCATGGTCGTGGCCATGGCCGCCGGGGCGGTGGGCGGTTCCCTTTTCGAACTGAACGTGTTCGAGCCCGGGCAGACCATGACCGCCGCCATGACCGCCCTGGCCATCGGCTCCGACCAGGTGGCCGGTTCCAACAATGCCTTCCAGAGCCTCTTCTTCGTGGGCCTGTTGCTCTTCCTGATGACTCTGACCCTGAACCTGATCAGCGACCGGTTCGTGCGCAAGGTGCGGGAGAAGTACTGATGGCCACCCGCGCCGCCGCCCCCTCCACCACCGACCTGGTACGCCAGTCCATCCAAGGCCGACGCCTGGGCTTCGGCGATATCGCCTTCCCCGCCGCCCTGCTGCTCGCCCTGCTGCTCGCCCTGCTCTTCCTGGCCACGCTGCTGATCGACGTCTTCGTGCGCGCCTGGGATGCCTTCGCCGGCCGGGGCTTCTCAGTGGTCACCAGCCCGCTGTCGCTCAACGCCGGCACCGCCGGGCTGTGGCAGAGCATCATGGGTTCACTGGCTCTGACTGCGGTAGTGGCCGCCCTCGCCTTCCCCATCGGAGTCGGGGCCGCCATCTACCTCGAGGAGTACGCCCCGGACAACCGCTTCACCCGCTTCATCAGCACCAACATCCGCAACCTGGCCGGAGTCCCCTCGATCGTCTACGGCATTCTGGGCCTGACCATCTTCGTGCGTTTCGTGCGCGCCGTGGGAGCGGGCGGGGGCGTCTACGGCAAGAACCTGCTCGCCGGCGGCCTCACTCTGGCCGCCCTCGTGCTGCCCATCGTGATCATCACCACCGCCGAAGCCCTGCGGGCGGTGCCCTCCGCCATTCGCGAGGCCGGCTTCGGCGTGGGAGCCACCCGGTGGGAAGTCATTCGCTACCACGTGATCCCCTACGCCGCCCCGGGCATCCTCACCGGCACGGTGCTCACCCTGGCCCGGGCCTTCGGCGAGACCGCTCCTCTCCTGCTCGTGGGAGCGGCCACCGGCTTCTTCAGCATGGGCAGCGCGGGGTTCATCGACAGGGCCGTCGGGCCGTATACCGCCCTCCCGGTGACCATCTTCTCCTGGGCCCGCCAGCCCGGGGCCGATTTCCGATCGCTGACCGCGGCCGCCATCGTGGTGTTGCTGGTGCTGCTGCTCACCGCCAACGCCGCGGCCATCATCCTGCGCAACCGTTACGAGCGGAAGTGGTGACATGGAGCAAGCCAATTTGACCCAACCGGCCGGGCCTGCCCCCGGCGCGCCGACGCCGGATCTGCCGGTCCGCTCCGGCGGGCGTGCCGTGTCCGTGGGCGGGGTGCTGCGCAAGAACGGGCCGGGAGAGGCACCCGGCACGCAAAACAGCATCTTCGACGTCTCCGGCCTCAAGGTGTTCTACGGGTCCTTCCAAGCGGTGGCCGAGACCACTATGCAGATCCGGGAACATGAGATCACCGCCCTGATCGGACCTTCGGGATGCGGCAAGACCACCGTTCTGCGCTGCTTCAACCGCATGAACGACCTCATCGAGTCGGCCCGGGTCGAGGGCACCATCCGCTATCACGGGGTGGACATCTACGGCGACCAGGTGGATCCCGTCGAGGTGCGCCGGCGCATCGGCATGGTCTTCCAGAAGCCCAACCCGTTCCCCAAGTCGATCTACGACAACATCGCCTTCGGGCCCCGCATCGCCGGGTTCAAGGGGAACATGGACGACCTGGTCGAGGAATCCCTGACCCGGGCCGCCCTCTGGGACGAGGTGCGGGACAAGCTCAAGGAATCGGCCTACGCACTATCGGGGGGCCAGCAGCAGCGCCTGTGCATCGCCCGGGCCATCGCCACCAGCCCCGACGTACTGCTCATGGACGAACCTTGCTCCTCGCTGGACCCCATCGCCACCTTGCGCATCGAGGAGTTGATGATCGAACTGAAGCGGGACTACTCGATCATCATCGTCACCCACAACATGCAGCAGGCAGCCCGGGTCAGCGACCGCACGGCGTTCTTCACCGTCGACGTCAAAGAGACCGGCATGCGCACCGGCCGCCTCGTAGAGTTCGACACCACCGACGTGATCTTCACCCGGCCCCACCAGAAGCAGACCGAGGACTACATCACCGGCCGGTTCGGCTAGCCGGACCCGAGAACGAGGCGCCATGACCGACGACCGCAGTCCCCATTCCGAGATCCGCCATCGCTTCGAGACTGAGTTGGAGGAGATCAAGCGGCTCGCCGTGGGCCTGGGCTCTCTGGTGCTGGAGAATGCCGGGCGACTGAACGAGGCTCTCCTCGAAAACCGCCTCGACCTGGCGCAGCAGGTCATCGACGCCGACGACCAGGTCGATCGGGCCTACATCGACCTGGAGCGCCGGGTCTTCCGGGTCATCGCCCTGCAGCAGCCGGTCGCGGGTGACCTGCGCTTCCTGATCTCGATCATCCGCGTGGCGCACGAGATCGAGCGCAGCGGGGACCTGGTGGTGAACTGCGCCAAAGGGATCTTGCGCCAGCACGGCTTCCATCTGAGCAACCAGATCCAGGGGGTGCTCGCCCGCCTCTGCCGGTCGGCGCTGGATCTCTTCGGCAGCAGCATCGAGAGCCTCGCAGAAATGGACCCCGAGGCCGGGCGCCGGCTCGATGAAGAAGACGACGTGGTGGACGACCTGGTCGGCGAGTTCTACACCCTGCTGGCTACCGAGACCGAGAGCATGGACGTGGACACGGCCATCGAACTGTCCCGGGTGGGCCGCTACATGGAGCGCATCGCCGACCACGCGGTGAATATCGGGGAGCACATCGGCTTCGCCGTCACCGGGATCTTCCCCCGCCACGGGGAGATCGACGAGGGCTAGGAGGCCCTTCTGGCCGCGGCCACCTGTCGCTCGCGACGCACCCGGCGGCGCTCCCGCTCGGAGAGGCCGCCCCATATGCCGAACTTCTCGCCGCTGCGCAGGGCGAACTCCAGACACTCGCCCCGCACCTGGCACTCCCGGCAAATGGCCTTGGCAGACCGGGTGGAAGCCCCGCGTTCGGGAAAGAACAGGTCGGCGTTGGCCCCCTTGCAGTTGGCCCGATCGTGCCAGGCGAGGTCGTCGAACGCCAGCGCGCTCCGCAGTTCCTCGAGATCGATAGCCCGGACGATGAATGACATAGTCGTAGTTACCTAAGTGTCATTATCTCGCGCGGAGCGCGCGCAGTCAAAGGGTATGTCGTTGTTCTACAAGGAACACGTCTTCACAGATTGTCCACACCACGCGCGGTCCGCGCGATCCAGCCCGTCAGATCCGACGGGGATGGCTCCGGAGAGACGACCTGAGCCGGGCGAGGGAGCACGCCGCAACGGCGAGCGCCTGCCGCAAGCGGGGTTCAGGCCCCGAAGATGTCGCGGAGGATCTGCGCGGTGGTCTGACGGCCCAGCATGCCGATCGCGGTGGTCAGGGGCACGTGCTTGGGACAGACCTGGATGCAGTTCTGGGAGTTGCCGCAGTCGGTGAGGCCGCCGTCGCCCATGATGGCGTGGAGACGGTCGGCTCGGGAGAACTTCCCGGTGGGGTGATTGTTCATCAACAGCACCTGGGCCAGCGGAGCCGGGCCCAGGAAGTCCCGATCCGGGGCGAACATGGGGCAAGCGTCCATGCAGCAACCACACGTCATGCAGCGGCTCAACGCGTAATTGAGATCCCACTCCTGCGGCGAGATGCGGGGCGCGCCGGTGTGGACGTCCCAAGAGCCGTCGATGTCGATCCACGCTTTCACCCGGCGCAGGTTGTCGAACATCACCGAGCGGTCCACCACCAAGTCGCGAATCACCGGGAACTTCGCCAGAGGCTCGAGCACGATGGGCTGGGAGAGCGAATCGACCAGCGCCGAGCAGGCCTGCCGGGCCCGTCCGTTGATGCGCATGGAGCAGGACCCGCACTGCTCCTCCATGCAGTTGGACTCCCAGGCCGGCGGCACCACCCGCTCGCCCTGAGCGGTGATCGGGTTCTCTCGAATGGCCATCAGGGCCGAAACCACGTTGTGCCCCGCCCGGTAGGGCATGGCAAACTCCTGCCAGTAGGGAGTGCTGTCGGGGCGGTCCTGGCGGCGGATCTTGAAGCGGATGGTGTCTGCCATGGCGCCCTCTACCGGTAGTCCCGCGGTGTCTCGGGAGGCAGCACGGAGGTGTCCACGGGGTGGTACTCGATCTCCGGGCCCTCCGGCGCATAACGGGCCACCGTCGTCTTCAACCAGCGCTCGTTCTTCTCTTTCCAGCGGGTCAGGTACTCCTCCCACTCGGGGTCGCCGGGGAACTTGCCTTCGGGGATCTTCAGTTCGAACTCCGCCTTGTAGTGCGAGCCGCGGCACTCATCCCGAAGGCGGGCGCCGGCGGCGATCACCTGCCCCAGCACGATCATGTCGTGGACCTGGCGCGCGTAGGGCAACGACGAATTCACCCAGGGGCCCCGGTCGTCGAGGGAGATGTGGCGGAAACGCTCCCGAAGCTCTTGCAGGGCACCGATGGCCTCATCCAGCGAGCGGTTGTCGCGCTCCACCCCCACCTTGTCGGTCATCACCTTGCCCAGCTCGCGGTGCAGGGCGAAGGGGTTCTCAGAGCCCTCCGAGGTCAGGATGGCGCGGTTGATCTCCTCCTGGCGATCGCGCTCCGCATCGAAGGCATTCCCCAGATCTGCCCGAGCCACGCGCGCCAGGCCTTTCACATAGGCGGCGGCCGACTCGCCGGCCACTCTCCCGCTGAAGGAAGCGCTGAGCATGGAGTTCGCCCCCAGCCGGTTGGCTCCGTGGTAAGCGCCGTCGCACTCCCCGCAGGCGAAGAGGCCGGCGATGTTGGTCTGGTGGTTGCGCGGGCTGCCGTGCTTCATGCCGCCGGTAGCCGGGTCCGCCTCCCAATCGACCCACAGCCCTCCCATGCTGTAGTGCGGGGCGGGGAAGATCTCCATGGGCACCTGGGTGGGGTCTGCTCCGGTGTAGTCCTCGTAGATCTCGATGATGGATCCCAGACGGCGGCGCACGAAGTCGGCCGGCAGATGGGTCAGGTCCAGGAAAACCCGATCCTCGCCGCGCACCCCCAGGCCCAGGTGCTTGACCACCCGCCAGATGGCGCGGGCCGCCACGTCGCGCGGGACGGTGTTGCCGTAGGTGGGATACCACTCCTCGAGGAAGTAGAAGCGCTCGTCCTCCGGGATGGAGCGGGGATCTCGCGAGTCACCCGGCAGGCGCGGCGTCCAGATGCGACCCCCTTCACCGCGAGAGGCCTCGCTCATCAGCCGCAGCTTGTCGTCGCCGATCATCCCCGTGGGGTGATACTGGATGAACTCGCCGTTCATGAACCAGGCGCCCTGTTGATAGACGCGGCTGGCGGCGGCCCCGGTGGAGTTGGACGAGTTGGTGGACTTGCCGTAGATCAGCCCGATGCCCCCGGTGGCCAGGATGACCGCATCGGCAGGGAAGGCCTGGACCTGCTGGCTGCGCAGGTCGAGCGCGGTAATCCCGCGGCAGCGGCCTTCGGAGTCGGTGACGATGGAGAGCATCTCCCACCACTCGTGCTTCTCCACCAGGCCGCGGTCCTCGTAGCGCCGCACCTGCTCGTCCACCCCGTAGAGGAGTTGCTGGCCGGTGCTGGAACCGGCGAACGCCGTCCGCTTGTACTTGACCCCGCCGAAGAGGCGGAGGTCGAGGAGGCCCTCCGGGGTGCGGGAGAAGGTGACCCCCATGCGCTCGAAGGTGTGGATGAGCCCGGGGGCCTCCTCGCACATGGTCTTGATGGGCGGCTGGTCCGCCAGGTACGCCCCTCCCTTGATGGTGTCCACGATGTGCTGCCAGACGCTGTCGCCCTGGCCCTTGGTGTCGAGCGCGGCGTTGATGCCCCCCTGGGCGCAAGCCGAGTGGGAACGCTTCACCTCGAACAAGGAGAAGAGCTTCACCGGGATGCCGGCTTCGACCAGGCGCAGCGTGGCCCACAGCCCCCCAAGGCCCCCACCCACCACGATGGTCGTCGGTTTCGCCGTGCTCATGTCACTCCCGGGCCTAGGTCGCGAGAAAGAAACCCAGCATGCCGTGGATGCCGAGGGCGGTGACCACCACGAACGCCACCCCGGAGGCCACCTGCATGATCTTCTGCGCCCGGGGAGTGGTGGCCAGGCCCCAAACGATGGAGGCCGACCACAGCCCGTTGCAGAAGTGGAAAGTGGTAAGCACCAAGCCGAGGAGATAGGGCACCAGGAAGTAGGGCTCCGACAGCAGGTTCTTCATGTGGGAGAACATGTCCTGGCGCACGGCCTCGTTCCAGATGGCGAGGATCCGGGTGCCGATGACGTGCATCAGCAGGAAGAGCAAGACCCCCAGGCCCGAGATTCGCTGCGCCAGCCACATCCAGTTGCGGAAGTAGCCGTAGTGGGTGACGTTCTGCTTCCCCATCCAGAACACCACCAGGCCGTAGATGCCGTGGAAGAGGATGGGCAAGGCAATGAGGAAGATCTCCAACAGCCGGACGTAGTTGAGGTTCTGGATCTTCTCGACGACGTAGGTGTTGTAGTGCTCCTGCCCGAAGCGCGACTGGGAGTTCTCCCACAGGTGGAACAGGAGGAACGCTCCCACGGGGACGAGGCCCACCAGAGAGTGGACGCGCCGCAGCAGAAAGTGGGGGTTCTGCACCGAGGCGCTGGCCGCACGGCGAGACTGGCGGGTTGCCGTCACCTCTCCTCTTGGTCGGGCAGGAGGCACATTATGGCGCGTCCATAACCGATCTCGTCCGGTTCCGGCGCTAGCGTCCCCGGGCGTGCTCTCCCCACCTCGCGCTCTCCCCGCCCTGATCACCCCGTTCGACGAGGCCGGCGACCTGGACCTGAAGGCGCACCGGCACAACCTGAGCCTGTTGTGGAGTCGGGGGGTGCGCGGGTTCCTGGTGGGCGGGTCCAACGGCGAAGGCCCTTACCTGGAGGCCGGGGAGCGGCGCGCTCTGATAGCCGCCGCCCGGGCCACCGTGCCGGACGCCTTCCTGCTCGCCGGCCTGGCGGCAGAGTCCGTCCGCCTCGCCCTGGAACAGGCCGCCGAGGCGGCCGCCGCGGGCGCCGACGCCCTGCTGGTACTGTGCCCTACCACCCTGGCCCGGGGCGACGCCGCCGCGGTGGAGCGCTACTACACCGCCCTGGCGCATGAGGCTCCCCTTCCCGTGCTGCTCTACTCCATGCCGCGCTACACGGCGTACGAGATTCCCCCCGAGGTGGTCGCGGCGACGGCAGCGCGACCCGGCATCGTCGGCATGAAGGACTCCGGCGGCGACGTGACGCGCCTGGGCGCCCTGGCGGCGGCCCTTCCCCGGGGTTTCCTGCTCTTCGCCGGACGGGCCGCGGTGCTGGCCGCAGCATGTCGCGTCGGCGCCTACGGAGGAGTGTGCGCCGCGGCCAACTACGCCCCGGGACTGGTGCAGCGCACCGTGGCGTCGGGCCGGGGGGACGAGGCCGCTCAGGCGGTGCTGGCCGCACTGGCGGCAGCCGTGGAGTGCCACGGCATCGCCGGGGTGAAGGCGGCGGCCGAGGCGGCCGGTCTGCGCGCCGGGCCGCCGCGCCGACCCCTGCTCCCGGTAGGCCCCGCGGAGCGGGCGGCCATCGCCGCCGCGCTCGCCATCGCCGCAGTGGAGCCACCCGGCCCCGCTGAGTGAACCGCTGCTAGCCTCGGCCGAGACGACGGAAGGAGCCGCTTTGGTGAAGTTCCTGACCAAGGAGTGGCTGGAGGCTCTCACAGCCGCCCTCGAAGGCCACGAGGGTTTCAAGAGCGCCATCGCCAGCACCGAGTTGACCCTGCAGTTCGAGGTCCCCGACGCGCCGGAGGGCACCGAGGGCACCTATCTGATCACCATCTCCGGAGGCAGCGTCCGGGCCACACCCGGGCCCGGGGAGAACCCCGAAGTCACCATCATCAACAACTACGAGACCGCGGTGGCCATCTCCAAGGGCGAGCTGGACACCCAGCAAGCCTTCTTCGCCAACAAGATCAAGATCAGCGGCTCGATGGCCGCCCTGATGCGGAACATGGCCGCACTCGGCCAGTTCGCCAAAGCCACGGCCGGGATGGAAGTGGAGTACTAGCCGGGTTTCCGGCCCGCCCGACGCGACGGGCCTCAAATGCCGAGGGCGCACCCCAGGGTGCGCCCTCGCTGTTGATGGGTCTCTCGGGGGAACTAGCCGCCGAGGGTGCTCTTGAGGTTGCGGCTGGGCTTGAACCGGGCCTTGGTGTGCGCCGCCACCGTCACCGTTTCGCCGGTGCGCGGGTTGCGGGCCATCCGCTCGGCCACCTGGCGGGCGTCGAAGTTGCCGAACCCGCTGATGGCGACCTTCTCACCACGCGACAGCGCCCCGGAGATCAGATCGAAGACGGCGTCGACGGTGGATGCCACCTCGGCCCGCGGCCGGCCGACCTGAGCGGCGACGGCATCGACGAGATCCCGCTTGTTCATGTGTTGCTCCCCTCTGGTAGCTGAGTCACAACCTAGGGATTCTACCCGAATGCGTTGTCTCACTTGAGATTTCGCCCCTCGCGGTGGAGGGTGCCCGCTGCAGCGGGTAGAGTTGCCCCCGCTCCCAGGCAGGAGGGTCCTTGGGCTTCTACAAGCGAAACAGGTCGCTTTTCTTGATACTCCTCGGAACCGGCCTCATGGCTGCCTCCGTGTGCTGGGAGTACGTCCGCATGAAGCCGGACTACCGGTACCTCATTCAGCCCTGGTCGATCCGCGGCTTCGAGACCCCCCAGGGCTGGGTGATCATGGCCTCCGCTCTGGCCGTGCTGGCTTTGGCCGTGCCCCTGAGCCTCCGCCTGCTCAAAGGCAAGCTGCTCGACTCGCTCATCGTGGCCGCGGTCATCACGCTGTTCGCCACTCTGCTGCCCGTCGTGGCCGGCGCCCCCGATCAGGAACCAGGCGGGGTCGTGGTCTGGGGCCTGGCTCTCCTCCTCGCGCTGGCCGTCGTCGCCGTGGTGAGCCGCTTCCTGCCCGAGGGGTTCAGCGGCGCCCGGCGCCGCCTGTCCCTCATCGGGGTGTTCGCCGCCATCCTGGTCCTCGCCGGGCTGCTGCTCTACGGGCAGATCCTGGGCACTCGCACCGTGCCTCTCTGGGTGCTGGTCCTGATCCTGATGCTCACCCTCGACGTGCTCATGCTCGCCCGCCCCCCCCGGGAACTGGCTTCGTATCGTCTGCTGCTCATCGGCGTAGTCCTCACCTGGGTGGTGGCGCTGGTGTGCGCCGGGTCGCTGCGCTCGACGCTGCTGCGGCTGCAACTGGAGAACATGGGGATCGCCGCCGAGTACCGCGACATCCAGATCACCTCGGGCATCCTGCTCTCCTGGGCGGGCGGCCTGCTCGCCTTCGCCGGCACGGTGGCCCTATGGGCCCGGCGCCGTGACGAGTTGGAGGAGCACAGCCGGGCCGGCGAGCAGCTCGCCGTGGCCCGGGCCAGCGCCATAGAGCTGGAACAGGCCGTCTAGACGGCCGGCACCGACGCGGGCCCGGACCCGGGCCGCCCGTTGCCGGAGAAGGTGATCACCCCGCGGCAGCTCCCTCCGGAGCCAGCGAGTGCAGCTCATCGGCAAAGCGGCGCACCGAAGCCGCCGCCGCCTGCAGCTCGGCGGCCTCGGCCGCGGTGAGCGGGAGTTCGAGGATCTCCTCCACTCCCCCGCGCCCGATCCAGGCCGGCACCCCCAGGTACACCCCGGAGACGCCGTACTGCCCTGCAGTCCAGGCGCACACCGGCATCATCTGCCCGCGCTCGAGGACGGCACGGATCATCTTCACCGCCGCCGACGAGGGGGCGTAGAAGGCACTGCCGGTCTTGAGCAGCCCGACGATCTCGGCTCCGCCCTCCCGGGTGCGCCGTACCACCTCGGCGATGGTGGCCGCGTCGAGCACCTGGGGCAGGGGGCGGCCCCGCACCCGGCATAGCGAGGGCACGGGGACCATCGTCTCCCCGTGGCTCCCCAGGGTGATCGCCTCGACCTCGAGGATGTCCACGCCCGCCGCCTCGGCGATGAAGTGAGCAAAGCGGGCGCTGTCGAGGTTCCCCGCCTGGCCCATCACCCGCTCCCGGGGAAAGCCCGAAACCTCGGCGGCCAAGGTGGTCATGTGATCGAGGGGGTTGGTGACCACGATCAGCACGGCGTCCGGGGAAGTCTCGGCCACCCGCCGGGTCACCGCGGTCACGATGCGGGCGTTGGCCTCCAGCAGATCCATACGGCTCATCCCCGGCTTGCGCGGCAGGCCGGCGGTGAGCAGCACTACGTCGCTGCCTTCGGTCTCCTCGTAGCCATTGGTGCCGGTCACCCGGGTGGGGTGGCGCTCGAGATAGCGAGACTGGTTCATATCGAGGGCCAGGCCCTGGGGCAGGCCCTCCACCACGTCGGTGATGACTACCTCATCGACGAGGCCCAACTCGGCGAGACGCTGGGCGGCGGTGGATCCGTACCGCCCGGCGCCGACCACGGTGACCTTGGACATGTGCTTCCCTCCGCCCGATTGCGGGCCGCGAGGGTAGACAACGCCCCGGCCTAAGCCGGGGCGCCCTACAGGCGCTCGATGATCGCCGAGGCGAACTCCGACGTGCGCGCCTCGGTGGCGCCCTCCATGAGCCGGGCGAAGTCGTAGGTGACTACCCCGGCGGCGATGGTGGCCTCGAGGGCGCCCTCGATGCTCGCCGCCGCCTCGACCCAGCCCAGATAGCGCAGCATCATGACGCCGGAGAGGATCACCGAGCCCGGGTTGACCTTGTCCTGGCCGGCGTAGCGGGGGGCCGTCCCATGGGTGGCCTCGAAGACGGCATGGCCGGTTTCGTAGTTGATGTTGCCCCCCGGGGCGATGCCGATGCCCCCCACCTGAGCGGCGAGGGCATCGGAGATGTAGTCCCCGTTGAGATTCATGGTGGCGATGACGTCGTACTCGTCGGCCCGAGTGAGGATCTGCTGCAGGAAGGCATCGGCGATGGCGTCCTTGATGAGCAGGCGGTCGCCCGGATCCCCCCCGCAGGCCTCCCAGGCGACGCTGCGGTCGCCGAACTCTTCCTCCGCCACCCGGTAGCCCCAGGAGCGGAAGGCGCCCTCGGTGAACTTCATGATGTTGCCCTTGTGCACCAGGGTCACCGAGCGCCGCCCTTCGGCCAAGGCGTAACGGATGGCCGCCCGCACCAACCGGCGGGTGCCGCTCTGGGAGATCGGCTTGATGCCGATCCCACTATCGGGGCGCAGGTCCCAGCCGAACTCGGAGCGCAGGTAGTCGAGCAGCCGCCGGGCCTCGGCCGAGCCGGACTCCAGTTCCTTTCCGGCGTAGACATCCTCGGTGTTCTCCCGGAAGATCACCATGTCCACTCGCTCCGGGTGGCGCACCGGGGAAGGCACGCCGCGGTACCAGCGCACCGGGCGCACGCAGGCGTACAGGTCGAGGATCTGGCGCAGGGCCACGTTCAGGCTACGGATACCCCCACCCACCGGAGTGGTGAGAGGCCCCTTGATGCCCACCAGATGCTCCCGGAAGGCCTCGAGGGTGGCGGCCGGGAGCCACTCCCCCGTTTCGTGGAAGGCCTTCTCGCCGGCGAGGACCTCTTGCCAGGCAAGGCGGCGGCGCCCGCCGTAGGCCCGGGCCACGGCGGCATCGAACACCCGCACCGCGGCCGCCCAGATGTCCGACCCGGTGCCGTCACCTTCGATGAACGGGACGATCGGCTCGTCGGGAACCCGAAGGCCGTCCGGGCCCATGGTGATCGAGGCGGGCATGGCATTCCCTTCCGGTGCGCGGCAGGCGGGGATTATGGCCGCGGCGGGCGCCAAGAGAGGCGGCGCTGAGTAGGTTGCAGGCTGTGACCCTCCGGCCCGGCCTCACCGCCACCGTCTCCCTCGTGATCGGCTCCGCCGACCTCGCTCCCGCCTTGGGCTCGGGCGACGTTCCCGTGCTGGCCACCCCCCGGCTGCTGGCCCTGTGCGAAGCGGCCACGGTGGCCGCCGTCGCCCCCCACCTGGCCCCGGGCGAGACCACCGTGGGGGCCCGGGTGGAACTGGACCACCTCGCCCCCTCACCGAGAGGTTCGATAGTGGCGGCTGCCGCCGTCCTGGAGGAGGTGGACGGCCGCCGCCTCACCTTCGGGGTCACCGCCCACCAAGATGGGCGCGAGGTCGCCCGAGGCCGGGTGATACGGGTGATGGTGGACCGGACTCGCTTCCCGACGGCCTAGGCGCCAAGGCTGCTCAGGGCAGCTCCTGCGGCCGGGTGGGCACCTCCCGGTCGCGCCACACTACCGAGCGATGGGTGGCGGAGAGCATCGCCGACCAGGCGAGGGCCAGGCCCCAGAAAGCCACCATCACCGGGTGGAAGAGGGTGGACCACAGCGGGTCGCGGCCCAGGTGGGAGGTGAGCAAGCGGTTCGCCAGCAGCAGGGCCACCTGCCAGAGGACGGCGGCCGGGATGTCCCCGCCGACGATGCCCAGGCCCAGGCGGAAGAAGGGGAGGAGCAGCACCGGCATCAACCCCAGGACCACCACTGCCGCCATCCACGGGTTGTAGCCCACCCCGCCGTAGGCGTTCTTCGAGAACCCCCGCCAGATGTCGCCCAGGCTCTCGTACCAGCGGGTCTCCACCAGATCGGAGCCGTTGGCCAGCCGCACCGGGTAGCCGGCGGCCTTCACCGCCCGGCTCAGTTCCACGTCGTCCACGATCGAGTGGGCGCGGGCGGCATGGCCCCCGGCCGCGTCGTAGGCCTCCCGAACGAGCAGCAGGAAGGGCCCGAATGCCACCGCGATCCCCGGGTGGGTGGGGCGATGCACCAGTGCCATAGGGAACAGGGCGAACATGGCGTGGGGCACCATGGGCAGCAGCACCGACCCGCCGACCGACCCCCGGCGGGCGCGCGGCACCAGCGACACCAAGCCGGCCCCCTCTTCCTCCATCATGCCGACGGCGGCCGATACCGTGCCCCGGGCCAGCGTGGTGTCGGAATCCACGAAGCACAGGAGCTCACCCTGCGCCGCCTGCGAGAGCTGGTGGCAGGCCCAGTTCTTCCCGGTCCATCCCGGGGGGAGCGGCGCCCCGGTGAGCACGCGCACCCGAGGGCCGGCCACCTGCCGTACTTCGGCGACGGTCCCGTCGCTCGACCCGTCGTCGAGCACCAGGACCTCCAGGTTGGGGTAGTCCTGCGCCAGCAGGCTGCGCAGGCAGCCGCCGATGATCCCCTCCTCGTTGCGGGCGGGCACGAGCAGGCTCACCAGCGGAGCATCCTTCCTCCAGAGGCGGGGCGTGGGTCGCCCCAGCGCGCGCTCGTTCCACAGGATCAGGAGCAGCTGGCCCAGGAACAGCCAGATCAAGCCCCAGTCCATGAGGAAGTCGAGGCTCATACCCGGGTCCCCCCGCGCGCCCGGTCCCAGCCGGTCTCAGCCTCGATGCGACGCATACGCGGCTCGTCGATCACCCGCTTCACCGCCACCAAGGCGAAGGCCCCGAAGGCAACCCCCATGACGGGCCACTGGTAGCCGAACAGCGGCGCCAGGGCGAAGGTGAGCACGCACATGGTGACCAGGGTGGGAAGGAAGCGCCTGGTGAGCAGCCAAGCGATCCCGCTGGCTCCCGCCCCCACCAATGCCGACCAGGGGAAGAGCGCCGCGGACAAGCCGCCGGCGCAGGCCACTCCTTTCCCACCGACGAAGCGCAGCCACACCGGATAAGCGTGGCCGATCACCAGGAAGGCGGCCCCGACACTCAGCTGCCACAAAGGGGACCGCCCGTAGAGCAACGCCACCGCCGCGCCTTTGCCTATGTCCACCGCGGTGACGGCGATACCCCACCAGGGGCCCACCTCGTGGAAGGCATTGCGGGCGCCTACGTTGCCCTCCCCTGCCTCTCGTAGGTCGATCCCCCGGGTGAACCGACCGACCAGATAGGCGGTGGGGAAAGAGCCGAGGGCGTAGGCCACCAGGGCCGTGCTCAGCATCGTCCAGGTTGTGTCCACGCCCGGCACCCCGAGAAGTTGGCTCCCGAGAGGACTCTAGAGGGTCGCGGCCTCCCGGGTCGAAGCGCCTCCCGGGCCCATGCGCTTCCCGGGCCCCGACCGGCTGCTCGGGTAGGGACCGCTTACTGGGAGCCCCGGGAGACCACCCGGAGCATCGCCGACTCACGTCCCGTTCCGAACACAGGAGGTCCCGCCGTGCGGAAGCAACGAGCCCGCCGGGCGAACTCAGGCGCGTGACGGCTCGGCCTACCGCCCGGCGTGGGCCTCGGCGGCCGCCACTGTGTTCTCCAGCAGGCCGGCGATGGTCATCGGGCCTACCCCGCCGGGGACCGGAGTGATGGCCCCGGCCACCTCGGCGACGGCGGCGAAGTCCACATCGCCCGCCAGGCCCTCGGGGGTGCGGTTGATGCCCACATCGATCACCACCGCCCCCGGCCGCACATGCTCGGGGCCGATGAGGCCCTGCCGGCCCGCCGCCACCACCAGGATGTCTGCCTGCCGGGTCAGGCGGGCCAGGTTCGCGGTGGCGGTGTGAGCCACGGCGACGGTGGCATCACGGCCCTTGAGGCCCAGTAGCACCGCCAGCGGACGGCCCACCAGGAAGGAGCGGCCCACCACCACCACGAACGCCCCCCGGGTGTCGACGGCGTAGTGGTCGAGGAGGCGCAGGACGCCCGACGGGGTGGCCGGCCGCAACCCGGGTCGGCCCAGCAGCAGACGGCCCAGGTTCACCGGGTGCAGGCCGTCGGCATCCTTACCGGGGTCGAGGCGCTCCACGAAAGGCAGCGGGTCGATCCCGCCCGGCAGGGGGATCTGCAGCAGGACGGCGTCCACCGCCGGGTCGGCGTTCAGTTCGTCGATGAGCCGCGCCACCTCGGCCGGCGGCGTCTCGGCCGCAAGGACGTGGTCGAAGGACCGCATGCCCGTTCGGGTGGCTGCCCGGTGCTTACCCCGCACGTAGACCTGGGAGGCGGGGTCCTCGCCCACCAGTATCGTGGCTAGGCCCACCGTCTTGCCCCTAGCGGCCAGGGCGGCCACCCGTTCGGCCACCTCGGCTTCGACGGCCGCGGCCGCCTCCTTGCCGGAGAGGACACGGGCGGTCATCTCTGCCGCAGCACCTCGCGAATCATCGAGATCACCGTGCCCACCGCCCCCATGTTGTAGCCCTCGGGGATCACCATGTCGGCGTAGCGCTTCGAGGGCTCCACGAACTGCAGGTGCATGGGACGCACCGTGGCCAGGTACTGATCGTGCACCGAGTCGAAGGAGCGCCCCCGCTCCTTCAGGTCGCGCTCCAGGCGCCGCATGATGCGCAGGTCGGGGTCGGTGTCCACGTAGATCTTCAGGTCCATCAACTCGCGCAGTTCGGGCTCGTAGAGCACCAAGATGCCCTCCACGATCACCACCGGCTTGGGCTCCACCCGAACCGTCTCGGGGAGGCGGTTGTAAACGGTGAAGTCGTAGATGGGCCGCTCTATCGCCCGCCCCGCCCGCAGCTCACGCAGGTGCTCCACCAACAGGCTGGTCTCGAAGGAGTCGGGGTGGTCGTAGTTGACTTTGACCCGCTCCTCCATAGGCAGGTCGGTCTGGTCGTGGTAGTAGGCGTCGTGCTGGATGAGGGCCACGTTGTCCGGCCCGATGGCTTCCACGATGGAGCGGGCGATGGTGGTCTTCCCCGAGCCCGAGCCGCCACCCAGTCCGATGATCAAGGGACCGGGGATGGGCCAGTGGTGCTTGCGGGGTGGCGGGTTGCCGTTGCTCACGAGGAGCAACCTAGTCGTTCAGAGCGCCGCTACCGCCTCGCCGATCTCGGTGGGGTAGGTGACCACCACCGCGCCCGCGGCTTCCAGAGCTTCCTTCTTGGCGGCGGCGGTGCCGGAGGAGCCGCTGATGATGGCCCCGGCGTGGCCCATCTTCTTTCCCGGCGGGGCGGTGAAGCCGGCGATGTAGGCCACCACCGGCTTGGTCATGTGGGCTTTGATGAAGGCGGCGGCCTGCTCCTCGGCTTCGCCGCCGATCTCCCCGATGAGCACCACCGCCTCGGTCTCCGGGTCGGCTTCGAAGCGGGAGAGCACGTCGACGAAGGAGGTGCCCGGCACCGGGTCGCCGCCGATGCCCACGCAGGTGGACTGGCCGATGCCCCGCGTGGTGAGTTCGTGGACCGCCTGGTAAGTCAGGGTGCCGGAGCGAGAAACCACCCCGACCCGGCCGGGCAGGCAGATCTCGTGCGGCATGATCCCCACGTTGGCCTTCCCGGGGGAGATCACGCCCGGGCAGTTGGGGCCGATGAGGGGGACCCCGGTCGTCTGGCGCAGGTAGTTGACCACCCGGGCCTCGTCGTGGGCGGGGATGCCCTCGGTGATGCACACGATGAGGCGCATGCCGGGGGACGCCGCCGCTTCCAGGATGGCGTCGGAGGCGAAAGGCGCCGGCACGAAGCACAGGGTGGTGTTGGCCCCGGTGGCCTCCACTGCCGCGGACACGGTGTCGAAGACCGGCACCCCCTGCACCTCCTGCCCGCCCCGGCCGGGGCTGACCCCGGCCACCACGTTGGTGCCGTAGGCCCGATTGCGCATGGCGTGAAAGGAGCCCTCCCGGCCCGTCAGGTTCTGCACCAGCAGGCGGGTGGTCCCATCCACGTAGACGGCCATCAGCGCCCTCCCGCCAGGTCCACCGCTCGCTGCGCCGCCTCGAGCATGGTGGCCGCCGGAATCACCCGCTCCGACGCCGCCTCCGCCAGGATGGCCCGGCCCTCCGGGGCGTTGGTGCCGTCGAGGCGCACCACTATCGGCCAGGGCAGATCCCGGCTGCCGATGGCATCGACGATGCCCTGGGCCACCAGGTCGCAGCGGGTGATCCCCCCGAAGATGTTCACCAGCACCGCCCGCACCGCCGGGTCCCGGGTCAGCACCTCCAGAGCGTCGGAGATCGTCTCCGCCCCGGCCCCGCCGCCCACGTCCAGGAAGTTGGCCGCCGCTCCACCCACCAGCGACACCACATCCAGGGTGGACATCACCAGGCCGGCCCCATTGCCGATGATCCCCACCGACCCGTCCAGCTTGATGAACCCCAGGCCTTTCTCCCGGGCGAGGCGCTCGAGGGGATCCTCGGCGAACGCCTCCCGGAACGCCTCGAAGTCGGGATGGCGGAAGAAGGCGTTGGAGTCCAGAGTCACCTTGGCATCCAGAGCCACCACCTCACCGGCGGCGGTCAGCACCAGGGGATTCACCTCCACCAGGTCGCAGTCCAGGTCCACGAACGCCCGGTAGAGGCGGCGCAGCGTGGCCGCCGCCGGCCGGGCCGCCGCCCGCTCCAGGCCGGCCCGATAGACCAGGTCGGTGGCCTGCCACTCGGCCAGGCCCACCACCGGATCGATGTGCCGACGCACCACCGCCGCCGGGTCGGAAGCCGCCACCGCCTCGATATCCATGCCGCCCCGGGCCGACACCATCGCCAGATGCCGACCCACCCCCCGGTCGAGGGTGAAAGACACGTACCACTCGGCGGCGATCTCCGTCGCCCGCTCCACCCACACCAGGTTCACCCGGTGGCCCTTGATGTCCATGCCCACGATGGCGGCCGCCGCTTCCTCGGCCGCCTGCGGCTCGTCGGCCACCTTGATGCCCCCCGCCTTGCCCCGCCCCCCGATACGCACCTGGGCCTTGACCACCACCTTGCCGCCGAGTTCCTCCGCCGCCCGCCGGGCCTCCGCCGGGGTGGCCGCCACCCGGCCCTCCGGCACGGGTACGCCCACCCGGGCGAACAACTGCTTGCCCTGGAACTCGAGGAGGTTCACGCCGCTACCCCGGGATGTGCGCTTCCACCCAGCGCACGATCTCCGTCAGCGAGGCGCCCGGGGTGAAGATCTCCGCCAGGCCCTTCGCCTTCAGGGCGGCGATGTCGTCCTCCGGGACGATGCCCCCGCCGAACACCACGATGTCGGCGGCATCGCGCTCCCGCAGCAGTTCCACCACCCGGGGGAAGAGGGTCATGTGGGAGCCCGACAACAGGGAGAGGCCGATGCCGCCCACGTCCTCCTGAAGGGCGGTCTCCACGATCTGCTCCGGCGTCTGGAAGAGGCCGGAGTAGATGATCTCGCAGCCGGCGTCGCGCAGCGCCCGGGCGATCACCTTGGCACCCCGGTCGTGCCCGTCGAGGCCGGGTTTGGCGATGAGGATGCGGCGGGGCATGACGGCGCAGAGGTTAGCCGGGGGCCGTCGCGTGGGACGGGGCGGGACCGTTCAATGCTCGGGCCGGAACACCCAGATGAGCAGGCGGTCGTCGACATCTTCGAGCACCAGGACCACCCGGTCGAGGCTCGCTGCAGCCATGTAGACCACGCCGGCCGGGGGATCCAGCCCAGGCGCGCCTTCCGCCCAGCGCCAGGTCCCATCGGGCTCGCGGAGCCAGACCACCGGGTCGGAGCGGTTGTAGACCTCTCCGGCAGGCACGTAGGCCTCCCCACCGGCCACTACGAGGACCTCGCCCATGCCTGCCAGTGCCTGCGGAATGAGGACCCCGCCGGGCTGCACCGCGAGGCCTCCGAGCGGGGTCGACAGCCAGGACTCCCCATCGGCCGTCGACCACAGGATCTGGTCCGGGCTATCGACGGCCGCCAGGTACCGGTGGACCAGGGCAGTGGCGTCAAACTGGAAGGCGGAGAGGCTCGCCGGAGTGAGCATCTCCCAGGAACCCCAACGATCGGAGGCCGCCGCCAGCCATTGGCGGTCGAGTGGGCTCGGCGTGGCGAAGGAAGAGCCGACGGCCACCATCCGCCCATCCAGCTGGTACACGTCGTAGAACTCGCTGTACACCAGCAGGCGCCCGAGGTCCTCCGCCTGCCACGTCAGGCCGTCGGCCGAGGACCACACCATGCCCACGCCGGTGAACTCCCCGGTCTGCCAATCGACTGCGGTGGGCCGGTGAGATGTCCCCACCGCTACCAGGCCCGCCGGGGTCACGGCCACATCGCGTACCCGGCCCGAGCCGAGGGTCACCTGCGTCCAGGCCGTCCCGTCGGAGGAGTACCAGACGGTCGCCTGGTCCCCCACCGATCCCCCTGCCAGGTAGCCCGCTTCGCCGTGGTCGAGCGACCCCGGCCCTTCCGGAGTGGTGAAGTCGCCCAGGTAGGCGACCTCTGCCCAAGTGAGGCCGTCCTCGGATCGCCAGACCGACGCATCCCCGGGATGGCGCGCCAGGGCCAGGAACTGCTCACCGTCCCAGAGCAAGTCGCGCACCAATCCCGAACGGCCGCAGCAGGGTAGAGACGACTCGAACCACTCCCCCAAGATCGGTTCGGCGAGGGCGAAGGTGGTCACCGTCGCCGTGGGCCCAGCCGTCTCGTCACCTGGGCCCGGAGCCACCCGGCCGGAGAACTCGATCTCCCCGAGCGCCAACTCGAGGAA
This sequence comes from Acidimicrobiia bacterium, assembly GCA_016932695.1. GTDB lineage: Bacteria > Actinomycetota > Acidimicrobiia > Spongiisociales > UBA11373 > VGBK01. Next base: position 36,516 of record JAFGCH010000094.1, read on the forward strand.
CGGCTCGCGATCGCCCCAGCGCTCGCCGGGGTAGGCGCCGGTCACCCGGATCATGAGATAGGTGGTCTGCAGGCTCGGCACCATGAAGCCCTGCGGCTCGCGAGAGTCGAGCAGCTGGAGAAACACCGGCTCCGGGGCGTCATCGAGTCGGACCTCGACCGACTCGATGCGGGCGTTGCGGTGGAACAGTTCCTCATTGCCCAGGTTGCGGAAGGCGAGGTCCACCAGCTGCACCGGAGGATCGAAGCGGACCAGGATCTCGGCCCCCACCCCTCCGGCCGGGGCGTTCCAGGCCGTTTCGGAGTCTCCGTCGATGAGCGCCGCGCACGGGGATGAGGCCAGCTCGCCGCTGCAGTCGATAGTCGCTGGTGTCAGGCGTTCAGGCGCAAACCCCTCCGGTGCGCCCGCTGCACCGGCGGCCGTCGTCGACGAGTCTGCCGGGATGCTGGTACCGGCCGGCGGCATGGTTGCCGCCGGGGGCGATCCGCCCCGCAGGAACAGCAGCCACCCACCGCCGGCGAGCAGCACGACCGCAGCCGCCACCACCGCGACCACCCAGCCTCGCCTCGGCCGGGACGCTGCCTGTTCCCCCTTGGTGATCGCTCTCAGGTCGAGGGGCGGGGCGATCTCCTCGAACAGCGCCC
>JAFGCH010000095.1 GCA_016932695.1 Acidimicrobiia bacterium
ACCGGGGCGGTGCTGGCCATGGTCTCCCACCCCGGCTTCGACCCCAACGCCCTGGCCTCGGGAGAGCCGGCAGAGGGGGACGCCCTCGACGCCGACCCCGACCAGCCCCTGCTGAACCGGGCGACGGCCGCCGCCTACCCGCCCGGGTCGTCCTTCAAGGTCCTAGTGGCCGCGGCCGCCCTCGAAGCGGCCGGCCTCACCCCGGACACCCCTCTCCCCGACCGCGACGAGCTGCCGCTTCCCGGGTCGACGGCGGTGATCCGCAACTCCGACGAAGGCTTCTGCGCCGACGGCCGCACCATCACCCTGGAACGAGCCCTGGCCGTCTCCTGCAACACCGCCTTCGCCGAACTGGGCATGGAACTCGGAGCCGAGGCCCTGCGCGCCGCCGTCGAAGCCGTGGGTTTCAACGGCACCATCCCCTTCGACCTGCCCACCGCCGCCTCGCTCCTGCCTTTCGACGGCCTGGCGGACGACCCGCCCGCCCTGGCGCAGACCGCCCTCGGTCAGCGCGACGTTCGCGCCACCCCCCTGCAGATGGCACTGGTGGCGGCGGCGGCGGCCAACCAGGGGGTGGTGATGCGCCCCTACCTGGTCGACGCCATCCTCGACGCCGACGGCCGGGAGACGAGCCGCACCCGCCCTTCCTCCTGGAAGCAGGCCATGACCCGCGAGGTCGCCGCCGCCCTGACCCAGATGATGGAGCGAGTGGTGGCCGACGGTACCGGCTGGCGGGCAGCGGTGGAGGGGGTGCGGGTGGCCGGCAAGACCGGCACCGCCGAGGTCCCCGGAGGCGCCCCCGACGTGTGGTTCATCGGTTTCGCCCCGGTGGACGCCGCCCCCGGAGAGCCCCGCATCGCCCTGGCCGTCCTGGTGGAAGACGGCGGCACCCTGGGGGAGGACGGAAGCGGCGGTTCGGTGGCCGCGCCCATAGCCAGGGCCGTGCTTACGGCCTTCTTCGCCGGCTGATACCGGAACCTCCGGTACCATCGACAATCCGTGGACGGTCAACGGGTCCTGGCGGGCCGCTATGCCCTGGTCTCCCACCTCGCCCGAGGTGGGATGGCCGACGTGTGGATAGGCCACGACCGGCTGCTCGACCGCCGGGTGGCGGTGAAGATCCTCCACCCGGAGTACGCCGCCAGTGAGAACTTCGTGGAGCGATTCCGCCGCGAAGCCCAGGCGGCCGCCAACCTGAACCACGTCAACATCGTCGACATCTACGACTGGGGCAGCGACCAGGGCCTCTACTTCATGGTGATGCAGTTGGTGCAGGGCCAGAACCTGCGCGAGCTGCTCCGTGCCGAAGGGGCCCTGGAGCCCCGCCGGGTGGCCGAGATCGCCCTGGCTGTGGCCGCCGCCCTGGGCGCGGCGCACGAACGCGGCCTGGTGCACCGGGATATCAAGCCGGCCAACGTCCTGCTCACCGCCGACGACGGCGTGAAGGTGACCGACTTCGGCATCGCCCGCGCCTGGGACGACTCCGACCAGCTCACCCGCACCGGGGCGGTGATCGGCACCGCCACCTACTTCAGCCCCGAGCAAGCCCAGGGGCTCGCCGCCGACGGCCGCTCCGACCTCTACGCCCTGGGCGTCGTCATGTACGAACTGCTCACCGGGGTGCCCCCCTTCGTCGGGGAGAGCCCGGTATCGGTGGCCTACCAGCATGTGCGGGAGTTCGCCCCACCCCCTTCCGACCTCAACCCCAACATCCCCGCGGTTCTCGACGCCATCGTCATGCGCTGCCTGGAGAAGGACCCGCGCCGCCGCTACCAGACCGCGGGCGCCCTGGCCTCCGACCTGACCCGCTTCCTGTCGGGGCGGGCGCCGGCCGCCCCGCCGCCGGCCGAGGCCCCCACCCGCCTGATGGCTCCCGCCGGGGCCCCTCCCCTGCCGCCGGCGGCGGCCACCGAGGTGTCCCGCGAGCATGCCTACCGCGAGCCCGGCCGGCCCGACCGCAGCACCCTGATCATCGGCATCCTGGCGGCCGTGGCGCTCCTGGGGCTGGGCCTCATCCTCCTCTTCCGCCTGCTCCTGCCCGGCGACGGCGCCGCCCTGATTCCCATCCCCGATCTGAGGGGCCAGACCCGCGCCGAGGCCGCAGGCGCTCTCGAAGCGCTGGGCCTGCAGGTGGGCGACGACGTGCAGGTGCCCGATGCCGAACTGCCCCCCGGCTTGGTGACCGGCACGAACCCCGCCGCCGGCCAGGAAGTGGAGAACGGCTCCACGGTACAACTGCTCATCTCCACCGGGGCCGGCAACGCCACCGTGCCCTCTCTGGTGGGAGAGACGGAGGAACGCGCCCGCGAACTACTGAGCCAGGCCGGGCTGGGGGTGGCCGTCACCTACGAGCCCTCCGAGGTGATCCCGCAGGGCACGGTCATGTCCCAGGACCTGCAGGTCGGCGTCGAGATCCCTGCCGGCACCGTGGTGAACCTGGTGGTATCGGCCGGCACCAACGCCCTGATCGTGCCCGACGTGGTGAACCATCCCGAGCAGGACGCGCTGCTCAAGCTGGCCGAGGCCGGCTTCACCACGGTGCAGATCCGCATCGAGCGCGAGCCTTCGGCCGACGTAATCGAGGGCTACGTCATTGAGACCGACCCCGCCGCCGGGGCCACCCTCCCCGCCGACGGGGTAGTCACGGTGGTCATCTCCCAGGGGGCGATCCCCACGGTGGTGCCCAACGTCATCGGCCAGACGCCGCAGGCGGCTCAGGCCACGCTGGAGGACCTCGGGTTCGTGGTCGTCTTCGTCGACCCGGTCGACCTGGAGTTCGGCGACCCCAACGACGGCAAGGTGGCCGAGCAGGACCCCGAGCCCGGCCAGCGCGTCGAGTTCGGGTCGACGGTGGAGTTGGCGGTGGGCGTCAGCGCCGACACCATCCCGGTCCCCAACATCCTCGGCCAGACCCCCGAAGCCGCCCGCTCCTCCGTGGAGGCCCTCAACCTGGTCTACGCCGAGGGCTCCCCGCTCCTCCTCGAGGCCGGCGCCGCCTACATCGGCAAGGTGGCCGAGGTCTCCCCGCCGGTGGGCACCCCCCTCGACTCGGGGGACACCGTGACCGTCCGCATCGGGGAAGAAGGTGCTCGGGTGCCCGACCTCGTCGCCGCCTGCCTGGAGCCCGCCGATGCCCGGGCGGCGGTGGAGGCCGCCGGGCTGGTCTATGAGGAGATCGGCATCGAAGACGACCTGCCGCCGGGCGACCCCTGCGACGGCCGGGTCGTCGAGCAGATCCCCGCCCCGTTCTCGATCACCAACACCCTGGTCGCCCGAGGTAGCACGGTGCAGGTCCGCATCGGCCAGGCCATGGTGACCGTACCCGACGTGCGCGCCTGGATCCTGGAACTGCTCGACCCGCTCAACTTCGACCTAGACGCCTCCAAGGCGGCCATCGAAGCCGCCGGCCTGCGCTGGCGCGTCGAGGAGTGCCAGCCGATCGCGGCCTACAGCGCCTACATCGGCAAGGTGGTGGACCAGGACCCCTTGGGCGATCCTCCGGGCACGGCCGCCCTGCCGCCGCTGACCCGGGTGATCCTCTACGTCGGGGTGGCCAGCGGCAACGCCTGCCCCCATCCGCCCCCACCGTAGGCCCGGCTCGCTACCCGATGGTCCCGCCGCTGTCGAGGAAGGCGCGGCCCAGCCACTCGTAGCCCAGCAGCAGGAGGGCCGCCAGCCCCACCGCCAGCACTATCGCGATGGCCACCCGCAAGGCGGTAGGGCCGGGCAGACGCCCGAACCAGCCGGTCATACCGCCCCCGCAACGAGTGCCGGGGCGTTGGGACCGCCGATCAGGCGGGCCACCACCACCAGGCGCTGGCGCGCCGAGAACCGCGGGTGACACGTGGTCAGGGTGAGCCAGGACCCCTGCCACTGCTCGGTGACCCAGACCTCACTGGGGCGCACCACCATGACGTGCACCACCTGGTAGGCGTGGGTGCCGGTGACGGTGGTGACCGTGATCAGATCCCCCGGGGCCACCCGATCGAGGTGGTGGAACGGAGCCCCGTAGGTGGTCCGATGCCCGCTGATGACGGCATTCCCCGGCTGGCCGGGGAGAGCGGTTGCCGGCATGTGGCCCGCCCCGCGCCGCAGGTCGGCCGCCGATACGCCCTCCACCACCGTCCAATCCACTCCGGCGGCCGGGATGACAATGCGCCCGACGGGGCCCCCCTCGGGAGGCGGCTCCTCGGACACCAGATCCCCCTCCCCGACCCCCGGCGGCGGGCTGGATGCCGGGGGCAGGCCGGCGGACGCCAGAGCCGCCGCCAGGTCGATCTCCCCCGGCCCGGGAAGGCCGGCAGGCAGGCTCAGGGGCGACACCGCCCGGCCCGTGTCGGCCTCGTAGCGGACCACCGCGGGGACGGCAGCAGCGCTGCGCTCTTCGAGTTCGGCCTGCAAGCCCGCCTGGCCGTGGCGCGCCACCAGGCTGGTGACCCACAACTCGTAGCCCACAAAGGCGCCGAGCAGCACCCCGACGGCCAACAACGCCCAGCCCACCCGGCGGGCCACGGTGTAGCGGCGCGGCCAGGGGCGGGTGCGGCGGGTACCCTCAGCGGAAACCCTCGTCCTTCTCAGAGGCCACCTCCTGCCGAGAGCCCTCGCCCGGCGGCTACGCTGGCGCCCATGCCAGTGTCCAAAGGTCGGCGCAAGCCGAAGCGGGCCCACGCCCCTACGACCACACCGCCGAAAGAAGACAAGACCTCCCCGAAGTGGTATGCGGCGCTGATGTTCTCTTTGATGGCCATCGGCGTGGTGGTCATCATCCTTAACTACATCGGCATCTTCCCCGGGGGGACCGACAACAACTACCTGTACATGGGCCTCGGCGGCATCGCCGTCGGCTTCCTGATGACCCTCTGGTACCACTGAGCCCAGGCCGTAGGTGGTTCTCCCCAGCCTCATCCCCAGTTGGGGATAGTTTTCGCGCTCTGGTCCGCTCCGCTCCACCCGCAGACACCGGCCTGCAGGCAGTTGCCCGATTCACTCCTCGCTTGCCGCTGCGGTCGTGATCCAGGAGACGATCTCCGGCAACTGGGGGATCCGCCCGCTGGCCTTGACCTCGCCGTTGACGGCCAGGGCCGGGGTGAAGGCGATCCCCATGGCCGTTATCTCGTCCCGCCCCTCCACCTTCTCCAGTTCGGCCTCGATGCCGGCCTGAGCCAGCGCCCGCTGCGTCTGCGCGTAGAGCCTATGGCAGTTGGTGCACCCGGGCCCGATCACCTGGATCTTCATCGGTATCTTCCTTTCTTCGGATTGGGACGCCCTAGACCACGGCGCCGTAGGCCAGGCCGGCAGTCATCGAGAACACGACCACCAGCGCCACGTAGGCCAGGGTCTTCTTCGTTCCCAGAACGCTGCGGATCACCAGCATGCTGGGCAAGGAGAGGGCCGGGCCGGCCAGGAGCAGAGCCAGCGCCGGACCTTGGCCCATACCCGACTTGATGAGCCCCTCGAGGATGGGCACCTCGGTGAGGGTGGCGAAGTACATGAACGCCCCGACCACCGAGGCCACGGCGTTGGCCCGCAGCGAGTTGCCGCCCACCGCCGCCTCGATCCAGCCGTTCGGGATGATGCCCCGGTCCGCTCCCTCCGGCCCGCCGAGCAGGAAGCCGGCGAGCAGCACCCCGGCGAGCAGCATGGGGAGGATCTGCTTGGCGAAGCCCCAGGACGAGTCCATCCAAGGGCGCATCTCGTCCTTGCCGAACCAGGCGATCAGGCCGCCGATCAGCAATACCCCGAAGGCGCCGGTAATCACCCACCTTACCGAATAGACCGCCGGCCAGAAGCCGGTGAGGCCTTCGGCCGGCTTGGCCCAGTTGGCAAAGACCAGGATGCCGATCATCGCCAGGAAGAACAGGCCGTCCTGCCACAGCCGGCGGCTCTTGGCGTCGTCGGGCAAGATCATCGGACCGTTCTCCTGCCGGGACTCCTCCTCCTTGCGGAAGATCCACTGCATCAGCACGCCGATCACCACGGCGAAGAGGATTGCCCCGATCGCCCGGGCAATGCCCAGTTCCCAGCCCAGGACCCGGGCGGTGAGGATGATGGCCAGCACGTTGATCGCCGGACCGGAGTACAAGAAGGCGGTGGCCGGGCCCAGGCCCGCCCCCCGGCGATGAATGCTGCTGAAGAGGGGTAGCACCGTGCAGGAGCACACCGCCAGGATGCTGCCGGACACCGCCCCCACCGGATAGGCGACCAGGGGGCTGGCCTGCGCTCCCAGGTACTTCATCACCGCCCCCCGGCTGACGAACACGGCCACCGCCCCGGCGATGAAGAAGGCTGGGATCAGGCAGAGCAGCACGTGCTCCCGGGCGTACCAGCTCGCCAGCGAGAGGCTCTCCCGCACCGCCCCCCACAGGCGCTCGCTGCCCACCGGCAAGAACCAGAAGGCGAGGAATACGGCGCCGATCAGGGCGAGCTTGTAGCGCTCCTTCATGGCAGGGCTACGCCTCTTCCCCGCCGGGTGCCTTAGGTGCAGGGTAGAAGCGCCTCCGCGCCCACAGGGCGACGTACACCAGGCCCACCAGTACCGGTACCTCGATGAGGGGCCCTACCACCCCGGCCAGGGCCTGGCCGGAGGTGACCCCGTAGACCCCGATAGCCACGGCGATGGCCAACTCGAAGTTGTTGCTCGCCGCGGTGAAAGCCAGCGAAGTGTTGCGCGGGTAGCCCAGGCGCAGACGCAAACCCACGGCGAAGGACACCACCCACATCAGGAAGAAGTAGGCCAAGAGCGGGAGGGCGATGCGGGCCACGTCGAGGGGCTTGGCGGTGATGGTCTCGCCCTGCAGGGCAAACAGGATGACCACGGTGAACAGCAACCCGTACAGGGCGAAAGGGCCGATACGAGGCAGGAACTCACCCTCGTACCACTCCACGCCCTTGGCGCGCTCCCCCCACAGCCGGGTGAGGTACCCGGCCACCAGAGGGATCCCCAGGAAGATCAACACGATCTTGGCGATCTCCCACAAGCCGACATCGAGGCCCTGCGTGTCCAAGCCCAGCCACGACGGCAGCAGGTGCAGGTAGAAGTAGCCCAGGAAGGAGTAGGCGGCGATCTGGAAGAGGGAGTTCAGGGCCACCAGCACCACCGCTGCCTCCCGGTCGCCGCAGGCCAGGTCGTTCCAGATCAGCACCATGGCGATGCAGCGGGCCAGGCCGATGATGATCAGGCCGGTGCGGTACTCCGGCAGGTCGGGGAGCATCAGCCAGGCCAGGGCAAACATGAGGGCGGGCCCGATGATCCAGTTGAGCAGCAGGGAGAGGCCCATCAGCTTGCGGTCGGCGGCCACCTCTCCCACCTTGGAGTAGCGCACCTTGGCCAGCACCGGGTACATCATGGCGAGCAGGCCCAGGGCAATGGGCAATGACACCGAACCGATCTTGATGGTGTCCAGGGCGTCGTTGAGACCGGGGAACACCCGGCCCAGGCCCAGCCCCAGGCCCATGGCCAGCAGGATCCAGCCCGGCAGGAAGCGATCCAGCGCCGAGAGCCAGGCGATCACCGAGGCCTCGGCGGCGGGACCGGGAGCGTCTTCCGAGGTGTTCACGTGTCTCCTTAGTGGTGTGCCTGCCCTGAGGAAGAGACCCCCGGGCCCTACCAGATCTTGATCCCGAAATAGGCGGTGATGAACTTCACCGCGACGTACAAGAAGTACAGGCCGAAGGCCAGCTTCAACGTGTTCGGCTTGAAGCGCTTGATCACCGCCGCCCCGAACTGCGCCCCCACCACCGTGCCCATGGCCAGCAGGAGGCCGGCCCCCACCGCTACATAGCCCTGGGCCAGTTTGATCCCGCCGCCCACCAGAGCGAGGGGGATCATGGTGGCCAGCGAGGTGCCCATGGTGACGTACACCGGGGCCCCGAACAGGTAGATGAGGCCCGGCACCAGGGCGTAGCCGCCGCCCAGGCCCACCAGCCCGGTGAGCACGCCCACCCCGCCGCCGAAAGTGGCGAACCCCCAACGGTGCTCGGGGATCGAATCCCCCTCCCGCACCGGGGTGGGGCTGAGGCCGGTGCCCTCCCAACTCATACGGAGGGCCGGCCAGAGGAACGCCACCCCCAAGATCAGCCCGAGCAGCGCGGCCTGATCGGCCAGCACGGTGAACAGCCACGAGCCGAGAGCTACTCCCAGGACACCGGCCCCACCCAGCCAAAGAGTGGCACGCCGGTCGAGGTTCCGCCGGATCAGGTGCCCGTACCCGCCGGAGAGGGCGGTGAAGATCACGGCGAACAAGGTCGTCCCCACGGCCACCGCGGCCGGGTAGCCCATCCAGAAGTGGATGGCCGGCAGCATCACGCTGCATCCCCCGGTGCCGATGATGCCGCCCAGTACCCCCGCCGCCAGGCCTATCAGCACCAGGTAGAAGCCGTTCAGCACCGTGAGATGAGGCACCTGCAGATCGGTGCCGGCCACACCGCCCGCCAGCACCGCGATGGTGGCAACGAGCAATGCCGCCAGCAGGACCGCCGTCGGCACGTACGCACGCCAGGCACGCTTCTCCATCACATGCTCCTCGACAACTGGGGTCGAGACAGAAGTAGCGAAGAGGCGCCCCCCGTCGGCATTCTCAGCCTCCACACCCCCGACCGCCCACTCCCGGCACCACCGCCGCCAGCCTCTCCAGGGCCTCGGGCACCAGGCGGTAGTCCACCCACCGCCCCCGCTTGTGGGCCGTGATGAGCCCCGCCCGCCGCAGGACTCCTAGGTGGTAGGAGAGCAGGTTGGCGGCCACCCCCGAGTCCCGCAGCAACTCGCAGACACAGCGCTCCTCGCCGTCCGCCAGGCGGCCCAGGATGTCCAAGCGGATCGGGTCGGCCAGCGCGGCAAAACCGGCCACCATGGCTTCGATCGATATTGAATCAAGGTCTGTTGAAGTGACCACGGCGGCATTATGGCAGATCCCGACGGCCTCTCCAGCGAACGCGGGAGAGGCGCGGAGGCCGCCGTCGGGCGGCGGAACCGGTGAGGGCGAAGCACAACGAAAGCCCTATCGCGCCCTTGCCCTCACCCCAACCCTCTCCCACCCGAGGCGGGCGGGAGAGGGAGTAGAACCCTTCCGCTTACACCATCTCGAGCAGCGTGGCGTTGGCGGTGCCGCCGCCCTCGCACATCGCCTGCAGGCCGCGCCGGGCGCCGGTGCGCACCATCTCGTGCACCAGGCGGGTCATCAGGATGGCCCCGGAAGCCCCCAGAGGATGCCCTACGGCGATGGCCCCGCCGTTGGGGTTGACCCGTTCCGGGTCGGCTCCCGTCTCGGCCTGCCAGGCCGCCACCACCGCGGCGAAGGCTTCGTTCACCTCGAACAGGTCCACGTCGGCCACCTCCAACCCTGCCCGGTCCAGCACCCGGGCGGTCGCCGGGATCGGGCCGGTGAGCATGATCACCGGGTCCACCCCCACCACCGAGAAGTGAGTCACCCGAGCCAGGGGTTGCCATCCCAGTCGGGCCACGGCCGCTTCGGAGGCGACGAGCAGCGCCGCCGCGCCGTCGGAGATCTGCGAGGAGTTCCCCGCGGTCACCACCCCGTCGGGCTTGAAGGCCGACTTCAAGGCCGCCAGGGCCTCCAGGCTGGTGTCCCGGCGTATCCCCTCGTCGGCGGCCAGGGTGCCGGCTTCACCCTCCACCGCCACTACCTGACTGGCGAAGCGCCCCTCGTCCCAGGCCCGGGCCGACCGAAGATGGGATTCGAGCGAGATGGCGTCGAGCCTTTCTCGCGTCAGCCCCCAGCGCTCCGCCACCATCTCGGCGGAGAGCCCCTGGGGCACCAACGAGTAGCGGCCCAGCACCCGCGTGCCGAAGGGAAAGCCCGGGCCCTGCTGCATGGTGGATCCCATGGGCACCCGCGTCATCGACTCCACCCCTCCGGCGATCACGATGTCGTAGGCCCCCGCCATGATCCCCTGGGCGGCGAAGTGAACCGCCTGCTGGCTGGAGCCGCACTGCCGGTCGATGCTCACTCCCGGCACGTGATCGGGTAGGCCGGCGGCCAGGCCCACCCAGCGCGCCACGTTGAGGGCCTGCTCGCCCGTCTGGGAGACGCAACCCCAGATGACGTCGTCCACCTCGGCGGGGTCCAACCCGGTGCGTTGCAGCAGGGCCTCGACCACGAAGGCGGATAGGTCCACCGGATGCCGGGCCCGCAGGCCTCCGTTGCGCTTGCCGATGGGAGTGCGGACGGCGTCGACGATGAAGGCGGCGGGCATCTGATCTCCTCCGGTGGGCCCCCACACGCTACCGGGGTGCAGCAAGAGCGCGAGTACTACGCCGCCCGGAAGTCCACCACCTCGTAGCGCCGTACACCGGCGGGCGCGACTACCTCGATCACCTCGCCGCGCGCCGCCCCTACCAAGGCACGGCCCAAGGGCGACTCGTCGGTGACCCACCCCGCCTCCGCCCGGGCTCCCGCACCGGAAGGCACCAGGATGAACTCCTCCGGACCGGCGCCCCCCCACTTCGCGCACCGACACGGCGTCGCCGACCTCGATGCGCCGCGGGTCCCAGACTCCTTCGGCTTCCTCATCGGCCATCAAGGTTTCGCGCAACTGGTCGCGCTCATGACGGCGCACCCCGAGCAGGGCAAGGGCGCTCGCGTCGCCCGCGGCGGACTCCTGCTCCAGTTCGGGGATCTGGCAATCCTCGAGTTCCCGCAGGCGCTCGCCCAGCTCGGCCCGTACTTCAACGGGGATCACACGCCTGGCCATCTCCAACACCTCCGTTCTTCGACACGGCGTTGCGGGAATGACAGCAACAGCGGTTGCCGCAAGGGGGATACGGTGAGCATGCCGGCGACCGCACGGGGAAGCCAGCGGCACGAGCCGCGCTGGGTGCCTCGCCGCCGGCCCCTTAGAATTCGGCCTGCGGGGATGTAGCTCAGTTCGGCAGAGCACCTGGTTTGCATCCAGGGGGTCAGGGGTTCGAATCCCCTCATCTCCACTCTGGGCTCATCCAAACGGGGGTTTGATACACTCCCGCGGCGCCGGGCCCATAGCTCAGTTGGTTAGAGCGCGTCCCTGATAAGGACGAGGTCGCTGGTTCGAATCCAGCTGGGCCCACCCTCTCTCCCCCCTCAGGGGGGAGCGCCGAGTCCTCGAGGCGAGGGGGGTCCGCTAGAGAGCCTGAACCCGTCACGGTCGATCCCTCCAGACGCGACGGAGGCCCCGGGTGAACCCGGGACCTCCCGTCGCTCGCTGCCCCCCTAAGGCAGAGTCACCGTGATGGTCACCGGCTGGGCGAGCTTGCCCCGCCCGAGATAGTCGGCGCTGAAGGCGAGGCTCACAGCGCCATCAAGCTCCCCGATCCCGCAGGCATCGATGGTGGCGGCGGGGATCACGGAGGTGACGACGGTCCCGCTCTCCTCGACGTATACCTTGCCCCAGCAGGCATCACCGGGCATGACGCTGTCATACACCGCCAGGCTGCCGGTGGCGGCGCTGCCCAGGTCCACGTCGATCGTCCACTCGCCTGCCACGCTGTTCACGTCCACACAGGCGTGAAGGCCTTTGTTCAACTGGACGGTGAACGACGACCCGCCCTCGTTCCAGACCTCTTCCGCGAAACTAATGCCGGCGGGAGGACTCGCCTTGAGTTCGGCACAGGTCATCCCGACCCCCGGCTCCTCCGGCGGCGGGGCCGGCTTCTTCGCCGCCGCGCCGGCGGCAGCCCCCAGCGGCAGGGACAGCACCACCAGCAGCACAAGGATTCTTCGCAGGGTTCTCATCTCCCCCCTCCTCAGTTCTCGTTCCATTGCCCGATCCAGATGGCGGCGTCGCTGCGACAGGACCCTGGGCTCCGGCTGCAGCTCTTGCCGAGATCCTCGGTTCCCGAGTACTCGACGAAGGAGCCCACGGCTACCAGGCCGCTGCCGGTGCGGATCACCCGGTTCACCGTCCCGAAGGCCTGGTTGGCCCATTGCCCGTCGATGACCTCGTCGATGCCGCCCTGGAACGTGGCCGACACCCCCCAGGTCACCCCACCGTCGCCGGACACCCACAGGTCCTCGCCCGTCAGGAAGGTGGCAAGGAGCCTGCCGTCGACCGCCGTCACCATGGCCCGGGTCCCCAGCAAGAGGGAACTCGCCCAGGCCGGCTGGCTCCCCAGTAGCGTCCACTCCCGTCCATCCGGCGACGCCCACGCCGCCGAGCCGACCGCTACCAGCCCGTCCGCATTGGTGGTCACTCCCTGCATCCAGGAGCCGTAGTAGCTCGAATCGGCCTCGGGCTCGATGGCGTCGGCAGGAAGGCGCGCCCAGGACAGCCCGTCGGACGACAGCCACACGGCCGGGCTCAGGTCTATGTCGTCGGCGCCCATCCGCGCCCCCAGGTCGCGCCCCGGGTCCGCATACCCGACCGCCACCAGCAGCCCGTCCCACACCGCGACGTCGAGAAGCACCGCCGGCACGCCGTCGGACTCCAAATCGCTGTCCACCCGGGTCCACGTGACGGCATCGGCCGACACCCAGATCGTGGGCACATTGTCCAAGGTCCCCAGCGCCACCAGGCCGGGCCCGCCCGCAACCACCCGCTCGATGGAGCTCCCCGGCCCGAACACGTCTTCGTCGCGGGCTACCCGCTCCCAGGTCAGGCCGTCCGCGGAGACCCACACATCGGTGCTCCCCACCGCGATCAGCCCCAGCGGAGTGGAAGCGACGTCGACCATGAACTGGTCGTCGTCTTCGCGCCCGGAGCCGAACGCCGCCGACTCGACCCGTTCCCAAACGCTCCCATCGGCCGACACCCAGACGCTGGCGTCGGCGCGCAGATGGGAGCCGCCCACCGCCACCAGCCCCGGGCCACCGTCGGTGACGGCGGCGATCCACCCGTCCTGCAGTGCCGGCTGCTCCGGCAACCGCTGCCAGGTCGTCCCCAACCGGGCCGGCATCCCGGGGACCGAGGTCGTGCTGGTCGTCGGCGCCGCCGTAGTCGTCGGGGCCACGGTGCTCGTGGTCGTCGGGGGCGGCACCGCGGTCGTCGTCGGCGGGACGGTGGTAGTCGTAACCACCGGCCCCTCGGAGGGAAGGATCGACAGCAGAGCGATCCCACCAATGAGCAGCAGCGTCAGTGCCGCGGCCACCGTGGCGACCACCACCGGGCGTCGCCACCACGGCGCGGCCGCTTCCTGCTCCAGGCCGGACGGCACCCGACGCCGGCCGGCGATGATGTCGGCGGGATCGGCCAGGACCACCACCGAGTCGTAGTACCAGCGCAGCTGGGTCCCGAGATCAGGCATCGCTCACCCCCAATCGCATTCGCAGCTTGTGGAGGGCGCGATCCCGATGGCGGCGCACCGACGAAGGATGGATGCCGAGCAGTTCGGCAGCCTCCTGCGGGGTGTGACCGTAGGCCTCGGTGAGGACCACGGCCGCCCGCTGGCGGGGCGACAGGCGCTGCAGGGCCGGCAGCAGCTTGGGCTCGATCATCGGGGTGGGGTTGGAGGGCGGAGGAGGCAAGACCGGCGACGGCCGGATGTGAGGTATCCGGGACCGGCCCACCCGGTAGACGTAGCCCGCCGGGTTCTCCATCTGCGACACCCGGTCCCAGTGCTCCCAGGCGTAGGCGAAGGCGTCGGCGGTGGCTTCGGCGGCAGCATCCGGTCCGAACGCGGCGGTGAGGGCGATCGCCACCCTGTGCTGCGTCTCCCGCATGAAGGCTGTGAAGCTCTCCTCGGCACCCCAGGTGTGGGGCAGGACCGTCACGCTTCTCCCCCTCCTCGCCCCATAGAAGATCAGGACGGGTGCCGAGGTGACAGGGTCTTTGGGTTTCTTCCCCGAGCAGCGGGGCCTCTTGAGAAGGGGTCTGGCGCCTACCCCTCGCCGGCCAGCAGGTGCCGGGTGTGGCGACACAGCCGTCCGGCGCATCGGGCTCCGGTAGCCGTCGGCCAGCACAACCCTCGCGCCGGCTCCCACGACACCCGCATCAGCGTGGCGCCCAGCCCGCTATCGGTCACGGCTACCTCGAAGGGGCGGCCTCTGCTGCTCAAGGGCTGCGGTCGCGTCAGGGAGAGGTGCCAGCCCGCCCGATCCACGTAGCCGATGCCGAAGCCCAGATCCGTCGCCGCCGTCACCGCCGCATCGAACACCTGGGGCGGCGGCTCGGCAAAGGAGTGAATCTGCCACTGGGACATCGGCCAATCCCAGGCAGGCTACCAAGAAAGCGCTTCCCGCGGCGAGGGGGCACCCTGCCTCCCCAGCCATTGCCCACGGGCACCATGGGCCGACGAACCGCGGCCTCGGTACGAAGACCCCAGCAACATCGATCACGGGCCGGAGACCCATCGGGGCCGCCACCAGAATCGCAACGCGACCCTACCCATCGAACCCGACTGCTGGAGATCAGCAGTCGGCAAGGGCCCGCAAGGCCCCGCAGATGGCGACTCGGGGAGCGGCCAGGTCGCCCACGCACTGGGTGAGGAACGATCGGCGGATGGGTTGCAGGTTGTCGAAAGACGCCACCGACTCAACCGCCAGACCCTGTTCCGGCCCCACCGGGACTTCGGTGGGGATGCCCCGCACCGTCCGGGTGATCGGCGCCACCATCAGCCAGGTCAGTACCGGGACCGCTTCAGACCGAGTCACCACCAGCACCGGGCGGCGCTTGTCCTCGGCCTCGGCCCACCAGATCTCTCCCTGCCGCGGGATCACCAGGGCTCCTCGGCGATCATGCGGCGAGTCGCCTCATCCGCCCAGCCCATCTCCTCTTCGGTCTGGGGCTGAGCGGCATAACCCGCCACGATGGCGGCGGCGATACCCGCCCGGCGGTGGCGGTCCACCAGCATCTCGAGTCCCAGGCGAACGGCCTCGGACCGCGATTCCACGACACCGTCGGCGACGAGTTGATCGACCTGGGCTGCCAGGTCATCGCCTACGCGGGTCACGAGTTGTGTCATGCAAATAGCATTGCGTTCTGTAATAGCCGCGTCAAGGCCTTGACGGGCTTCCCCTCCTCTGCCCACCGTCTCCACCCCGGCCATGCCTTCTACGATGAGCCCAACGAAAGGAGCCGAGGGTGCCCAACCCCTTCGAAACCTCACCGTCCGACAACACCCCCGCCGACGGCACCACCCCCGCTCGCCAGCCCCGGGCGAAGATGACCCCCGAAGCCACCCTGGGCACCGCCCTGCTCGCCTTCGCCGGGGCCAACGGCCTTGCCGGCCTCTTCATGCTGACCTTCCCGCGTGCCCTGTGGGTGTCCATCGGCGGGGCTGATCCCCTCTACGAGAGGGCCTACGCCTCCACCCGCTTGGCCGGGGCGATGATGGTCACCCTGGCCGTCATGGCCCTCCTGGTGATCCGCAAGCCGGCGCGCCAGGGCACTGTGGTCACCCTGCTCTGCATAGAGGAGACCATGGTGGCGGTGGCGGTCTTCGTCAACGCAGCGTTCGACAAGGTGCCCACCGACGGTTGGTTCGATTGGCTGATCGCCCTGGGCTCCGTCGCCCTCGCCGGGTTCATGTGGTGGGCCCGCATCGTGGGGCGCAAGGCTCTCAAAGAGGCCTGACTCTCCCGGCCTGCGGGCGGCCAAGGGCAGGCGCAACCCTCATCACGCGGCCGGCTCTCACATCATCTACAATTTTGAGTGAATAGTAAAAGTCCCGGGGCGGCCGGGCCTGCCGTCGGCCCACACGGCGAGCCCCCTCCGAGCCCGGGAGGCCCAGAACGCGGCCCGGCACAGCGCCGGTGCCCCGAGCGAGGAGGGTTCATGGGCATCCGGATAAAGCGGGTAGCCGTGCTGGGAGCCGGGGTGATGGGGCAAGGGATCGCCGCCCACCTGGCCAACGCCGGCATCCCCTCGTACCTCTTCGACATCGCTCCCGGCGAACTGACCGCCGATGAGCAGAAGAAGGGCCTCACGCTGGAGAGCCGGGCGGTGCGCAATCGCATCGCCGACGCCGGCGTGGCGGCCATGGTCAAAACGAGCCCGGCGCTGCTCTACCGCACCGACCTGGCCTCGCTCGTCACCCCGTGCAACTACGTGGACGACATGGAGCGCATCGGGGAGTGCGACTGGATCGTCGAGGTGGTGGTAGAGCGCCTCGACATCAAGCAGCGGGTCTTCGCCGACGTGGAGAAGCACCGCAAGCCGGGCAGCATCATCTCCTCGAACACCTCCGGGCTGTCGGTGGCCGCCATGGCCGAGGGGCGGAGCGACGACTTCCGCCGCCACTTCATGGTGACCCACTTCTTCAACCCGGTGCGCTACATGCGCCTGCTGGAGATGATCCCCTGCGCCGACACCGACCCCGATCTCTTCGCCGCCATGGCTGAGTTCGGCGAGAAGGTGCTGGGCAAGGGCATCGTCTACGGCAAGGACACCCCGAACTTCGTGGCCAACCGCATCGGGGTGTTCGGCATCGTCTCCACCGTCCACTGGATGAAGGAACTGGGCATTGGGGTCTCCGAGACCGACAAGGTGTTCGGCCCGACCATGGGCCGGCCCTCCTCGGCGGTCTTCCGCACCGCCGACATCGTGGGCCTCGACACCATGGTCCACGTCATCGGCACCATCGCCGAAGGCTGTCCGGACGATCCCTGGCGCGACCGCTTCGCCGTCCCCGAGTTCCTGCGGGAGATGGTGGGCAAGGGCCTGCTCGGGGCCAAGACCCGAGCCGGCTTCTACAAGAAGGTCAAGGGTGAGGGTGGCAGCAAGATCCAGGCCATCGACCTCGAGACCCTGGAGTACGCCGACCAGCCGGAGGCCCGCCTGGCCGCCATCGGCGCCGCCCGCAAGCAGGACGCAGTGGGCGACAAGATCCGCGAGATGGTCTGGTTCGACGACAAGTACGGGCAACTCGCCTGGAAGGTGACGGCGGAGATCGCCATCTACTCGGCGCAACTGCTCGGAGAGATCGCCGACGACATCGTCAACATCGACCGGGCGCTGCGCTGGGGCTTCAACTACGAGTTGGGCCCGTTCGAGACCTGGGACGCCATCGGCCTCGAGCGCTCCGTGCAGCGCATGCGCGACGAAGGCATGGACGTCCCGCCCATCGTGGAGACCCTGCTGGCCAAGGGCGAGGGCTCCTGGTACGTCAAGCGAGACGGGGTGCGGTACTTCTGGGACGCGGCGTCGGCCGAGTACCGGCCGGTGCCCACCGACACCCGGGCGATCTACCTGCCCTTCCTTGCCGAGCGTAACGCGGTGATCTCCCGCAACGACGGCGCCACCCTGTACGACATGGGCGACGGAGTGGCCTGCGTGGAGTTCCACACCAAGATGAACTCCATCGACGCCGCCATCATCGGCATGCTCGATGAGGCCTGCGAGCGGGTGAACGCCGGGGAGCTGGCCGGCCTGGTGGTCGGCAACGAGGCCCCCAACTTCTCCGTAGGGGCCAACGTAGGCCTGGTCGCCATGCTGGCCATGAACAAGGACTGGGCCGGCATCGAAGCTGCCGTCAAGGGCATCCAGGATGCCCACATGAAGATGAAGTACTGCAACGGCCCGGTGGTCGTAGCCCCGCGTGGCATGGCCCTGGGCGGCGGATGCGAGTGCGTCATGCACGGCGATGCGGTGCGGGCCGCGGCCGAGTCCTACATGGGCCTGGTCGAGCTCGGGGTGGGCTTGGTGCCCGCCGGCGGCGGGTGCAAGGAGATGGCGCTGCGCCACTACGGCAGCATCCCCCACGGGGTGAAGGCAGACCTCTTCCCGTTCATGGAGAAGGTCTTCACCACCATCGGGATGGCCAAGGTATCCACCAGCGCCGAGGAGGCCCGTCAGTACGGGTTCCTGAAGCCCGGCGACAAGCTCTCGCTGAACCCCGAGATGCTGCTGGCCGACGCCAAGGCCGACGTGCTGGCCATGCTGTCAACCGGCTACCGCCCGCCCCTGGCCCGGAAGATCCCGGTTCCCGGGGAAGGCGGCATCGCCGCCCTCAAGATCGCCATCCACACCATGAAGATGGGTGGCTACCTGACGGAGTACGACCAGTTCCTCGGTCACAAGCTGGCCTACATCATCTGCGGCGGGGACGTGCCCGCCGGCACGGAACTGACCGAGCAACAACTGCTCGACCTCGAGCGCGAGGCCTTCGTGAGCCTCTGCGGCGAACAGCGGACCATGGACCGCATCATGCACATGCTGGAAAAGGGCAAGCCGCTACGGAACTGAGCAGGCGAAAAGGAGCAAACGAATGAGCACTGGAGTTGTCGTAACCCACGCCTACCGGACGGCAGTGGGCCGGTCGGGGCGGGGGACCCTGCGACACACCCGGCCCGACGAACTGTTGGGGCTCCTGATCAAGGCCTTCCTCGAGCGGGTTCCCCAAGTCGATCCGGCCACCATCGACGACGTCATCATCGGCTGCGCCTTCCCCGAGGCGGAGCAGGGCATGAACGTGGCTCGCATCGCCGCCTTGCGCGCCGGCCTGCCGGTGAGCGTCCCGGCGATGACGGTCAACCGGTTCTGCTCCTCGGGCCTGCAGACGCTGGCCACCGGGGCCTCGCAGATTGCGGCCGGCTGGTCGCAGATCGTGCTGACCGGCGGGGTCGAGTCCATGACCCTGGTCCCCATGGGCGGGGGCAAGCCCGCCCCCAACCCCTACCTGGCGGACACCACTCCTAGCTTCTACGAAGCGATGGGGATCACCAGCGAGACGGTGACCTCCCGCTACGGGGTGAGCCGGGCCGACCAGGACGCCTTCGGCCTGGAGTCGAACCGCCGGGCGCTGGCCGCGATCCGCGAAGGGCGCTTCAAGGACGAGATCATCCCCATCGCCACCAAGCTGGACGGCAAGGAGATCGTCTTCGACACCGATGACGGCCCTCGCGAGAGCACCCTAGAGGCCATGGCCAAGCTCCGTCCCGCCTTCGCGGTGAACGGCGCCTCGACAGCCGGGAACTCCTCGCAGACCTCCGACGGAGCGGCGGTGGAGTTGCTGATGACCCGGGCCAAGGCCGAGGAGCTGGGGTTCACCCCGCTGGCCGAACTGGTGGCCTATCAGGTCGCCGGGGTCCATCCCGACGAGATGGGCATCGGGCCGTCGGTGGCCATCCCCAAGGTGCTGGAGAAGGCGGGGATGAGCGTCAAGGACATCGGCCTGTTCGAACTGAACGAGGCCTTCGCCAGCCAGGCGCTGTACTGCGTACGCACCCTGGGCCTGAACACCGACATCGTCAACGTGAACGGCGGGGCCATCGCCCTGGGCCACCCGCTGGGATGCACCGGCGCCAAACTCACCGCCAGCCTGCTGCACGAGATGCAGCGGCGGCAGGTGGAGTACGGCATCGTCAGCATGTGCATCGGCGGCGGCATGGGAGCGGCGGCCATCTTCCGTCGCGGCTAGCCCGCAGACCGTTGGGAGGGGCGGCGGGGTGACCCGCCGCCCCTTCGCGTGACCTCAACTCTGCCCCCGGTCGCGGCCGATCTGATACCGATGCGGCTCCTTCTCTGCCTCGCCCTCGCCCTGGCCCCCGTCCTGGGGCCCGTCCCGGCCGGCACCGCGCTCGCGCCGGCCCCGGGGCGCACCCTGCATGTGGCTCCCGGCGGCTCCGACTCCGCGGCCGGCACGGCCGCCGATCCCTGGGCCACCATCCAGCATGCCGTAGACCAGGCCCTCCCCGGCGACACGCTGCTGCTGGCCCCCGGGACCTATGCCGGCGCCCGCATCGAACACTCGGGCGGTCCCGGCGCCTGGATCACCCTGCGCTCGGAGGTGCCGGGCGCCGCGGTGGTGGACCGCCCCGGGCCCGCCAACCGCCACGGGAGCAACCTGGAAGTCGAGACCTGGGATGGCGACGGCACCGTGGCCTACTGGGTCGTCGAAGGCCTCGAAGTGCGCAACGCCCCTTCGTGGGGCATCGACGTGCGGGGCAGCGCCTCGGCTCACTCCCATCACGTCATCATCCGGGGCAACCACGTTCACCACAACGGCCTCACCACCGGGCGCACCGGCATCTTCTTCGCCTTCACCGACCGGGTGTGGGTGCTGGACAACCACAGCCACCACAACGGGGAGCACGGGGTCTACCTCTCCAACAGCGGCGACCGCTTCGTGGTGCGAGACAACCGCCTGGAGCACAACGCCGGGTGCGGGCTGCACGTCAACGGAGATGCTTCCGCAGGCGGGGACGGCATCATCTCCCACGGGGTGGTGGCCTACAACCTCATCCGGGAGAACGGATCCGCCGGCGGGGCGGGAATCAACCTGGACGGGGTCACCGACACGGTGGTCGCCGGCAACGTGCTCGCCGAGAACCACGCCACCGGCATCGCCCTCTTCCGCCAGGACGGAGCCCTGTGCACCCGGCGCGTCACCGTGGCGGCCAACACCGTGGTCCAGGCCGCCGACGGCCGCTGGGCCCTGCTCGTCGGCGGCGTTGGGTGCCGGGACATCACCGTGGAAAGCAACGTGCTCCTCACTCGCCATCCGTGGCGCGGCTCCATCGCCCTGGCGAGCGTCGGAGTGCCGGGCTTCACGAGCGACCACAACGTGCTTACCGGGCGCTTCAGCCTCGACGGCGGCGACACGGTGATCGGCCCTTCCGGCTGGGGAGCCGCCACCGGGCAGGACGCAGTGTCGGCAACTTCCACACCCGAGGCGGCGCTCCTCCCCGGCCGCTACCGCCACCGGCCGGGAGGGCCCGCCGAAGACACCGGGCTCCCGGCGCCCTTGCGCCGCGACTTCGAAGGGGTCTCTCGGCCTGCGGGCGGAGCATGGGATGCCGGGGCCTTCGAAACCCCCTGGTGCGGCGGGGGGCCGGCCACCCTGGTGGGAACGCCTGAAGCAGACGACCTGATCGGCACGGCGGCGGCCGACCGCATCGCCGGCCTAGGTGGGGACGACCTGGTTCGTGCCGGCGGCGGTGACGACGCCGTCTGCGGCGGCTCCGGCCAGGACCACCTGCAGGGCGGGGCCGGGGACGATCGCCTCCAGGGCGGCCCGGGTGCCGACTCTGCCGACGGTGGCCCGGGGACGGACCGCTGCCGCGCCGAAGACTCGATGCGCTGCGAGGGGCTCCGCCGATCCCTTGGTTAGCCCAACGCGCCGCCTTAGCCTTCCCGGCCCCGCTCCGGAGGCCCTGTGCCCATCGACGTCCGCACCCGTGTCGACCGCTTCCGCACCCGCCTGCCCTGGCTCGACTCCTCCCACTGCTTCAGCTTCGGTTCGCACTACGACCCGGCAAACACCCACCACGGGCTGCTCGTCGTCTCCAACGACGATGTGGTGCACCCCACCTCGGGCTTCGAGACCCACCCCCACCGGGACATGGAGATCGTCACCTGGGTCCTCGAGGGCGAACTGGAGCACAAGGACACCTTGGGCAACACCGGGGCCGTCTATCCCGGCCTCGCCCAGCGCATGAGCGCCGGGCGGGGCATCTGGCACTCCGAAAAGAACCTCGACCCGGTGCGGGACGTCCACTTCGTGCAGATGTGGGTCCTTCCCGACACCGAGGGGATCGACCCCTCCTACGAGCAACTCGACATCAACCCGCAACTGGCCCGCGGCGGGCTGGTCCCGGTGGCTTCCGGCAATGGCCTAGATGCTGCCATCCGCATCCGCCAGCGCCATGCCACCTTGTGGGCGGGGCGCCTCACGCCCGGAGAGGCCGTGGTCGTACCCGACGCCCGCTTTGCACACGTCTACCTGGCCCGGGGCACCGCGGACCTCGACGGCGCCCCGCCGCTGGCCGCCGGAGACGCCGCCCGTCTCACCGACGCCGGCAGCCCCTTGCTCACCGCCGGGCCCCAAGGCGCCGAGGTGCTCGTGTGGGAGATGGGCTGAGCGGGACATCCGGCCGACGGCCCCACCTCCCGGTGAGTAGTAGCCCGCCCGCCGATATCGTTCGCTCGTGGCTTCCGTGCTCCTCTTCCACCACGCCCTGGGCTTGACGCCCGGGGTGCTCAACTTCGCCGCGTCCCTCCGCGCCGCGGGCCATCCGGTCGACACGCCCGACCTGTACAACGGCCGGACCTTCCCCGACATCGCCTCCGGCGTGGTTCATGCCGAAGAGATCGGGTTCGAGGCGGTGGCCGATCGAGGCGTCGCCGCCGCCACCGGGTTCGACGAGAACCTCGTCTATGCCGGGTTCTCCCTGGGGGTGCTCCCGGCGCAGAAGCTGGCCCAGTCGCGCCCGGGGGCCCGAGGCGCGCTGTTCTATCACGCTGCGGTACCCCCCGCGATGTTCGGCACCCCGTGGCCCCCCGGGGTTCCTCTACAGATCCACCTCATGGCCGACGACGAGTGGGCCCGGGAGGATGCCGAAGCAGCCCAGGCCCTGGTGCAGGAAGCCGGTGCGGAGCTCTTCGTGTACCCGGGCTCCTCTCATCTCTTCGCCGAGCCCGGCCTCCCCGACTACGACCCCGCCGCGGCGGCCCTCCTCCTGCAGAGGACCCTGGCCTTCCTGCCGCGGCTCCGCTGACCTTCTGCAGAGATCGGACGGCCGGAGACCAGGCCGCGCTGCGCCCCCACCTCCGGAGGCCGAGGCCATCGCTCCGCCCCCTCCACCGCCCGGTAGCCCGGGCCCGAGTCACCGTCTCGCTGCCACCGAGAACTCGGCACGTCAAAGCGGCGGTCCAACACCGCCGCTGCCGTAGGCTGGGAGCCGTCGACCACTACAGAGGACCACAGTGAAGGTGCTCATCCGGGCCGAACAACCCGGCGATGACGAAGACATCTCCGAGGTGCACATCCGCGCCTTCGGCCGCACCGCCGAGGCGGCGGTAGTCGAATCCCTGCGCGGCCAAGGTGCGCTGCTCGCCTCCCTGGTAGCCCTGGTGCGCGACCGCATCGTGGGCCACGTCGCCCTCTCCCCGGTGGAGATCAGCGACAGCCCCCGGGCAGCCGTGGCCCTGGGGCCGCTGGCAGTGGACCCCGAGCACCAGGGGCGGGGCATCGGCGGCATGCTGGTGGATGCCTTCCTGCAGCACTGCCGGGTGCGGGATGAAGGCCTGGTCGTCGTCCTCGGTTACCCCGACTACTACAGCCGCTTCGGCTTCACCCCGGCGGAGCGCCTCGGCCTGCATTACCGCGATGCCGGCGTGGCCTTCCAGGCGCTCGAGGTGCGCCCCGGGGCAGCCGACGGCCTGAGCGGCGAGGTCCGCTACCACCCGGCATTCGAACTGGCGTAGCCGCGTTTGCCCTCCGGTTGCCCGGCGGCCCTCCGGAGCAACGGCTGTTCTGGGCCCCACAGCCGCCCGCTCCCGGCAGCGACGACTAGTGTTCCTATCAATCCCGACCCCACCTGCGGGTTTCGGGTATCGGCTGACAGAGGGAAGAGACATGAACAAGTGGAGACTCATGGCGCTGCTCGCCGTGGTCGCCCTGCTCGTGGCCGCTTGCGGCGACGACGACGGCGAAGAGACCACGACGACGACGGCCGCCACCACCACGACTGCGGCGGCCTTCGAAGGCCTGTCCTACTCGGCGCCGGACTGCGACTACGGCGGCGAGTTCATGACAATTGAGGCCGTCGATGAGCTGACCGTTCGTTTCGAGCTCTGCTACCCGGATGTGGCCTTCCGCTCGAAGGTGGCCTTCTCGGCCTTCGCCATCCACCCGATGGAGCACCTCGAGGCAACCGGCGGCGGCGGGGATGCACTGGTCGGCAACCCGATCGGTACCGGCCCCTACATGCTCGAGCAGTGGGACCGGGGCAACCAGTTGGTGATGAAGCGCTTCGACGACTACTGGGGCACACCGGCCATCGCCGAGACCCTGGTGTTCCGGTGGAGCTCCGAGGCCGCCCAGCGGCTGGTCGAGCTGCGTGCCGGCAGTGTCGACGGCATCGACAACGTCGGCCCCGACGACTTCCCCACGGTGGCCAACGACGCCGCCCTGCAGTTGATCGAGCGCCCCGCGCTGAACATCTTCTACATCGGGTTCAACAACAACTTCCCGCCGCTCGACAACGAGTTGGTGCGCCAGGCCCTGGCCATGGCCATCGACAAGGGGCGGATCGTCGACAACTTCTACCCGCCGGGCTCCTCGGCGGCCGAGCAGTTCCTGCCCCCGGCTCTCCCCGGGTTCGCCCCTGGGGTGACCTGGTACGACTACGACCTGCAGGCCGCTCGCGACCTGCTCGCTGATGCCGGCTACCCGGACGGGTTCGACATCGAACTCTCCTACCGTGACGTGGTGCGCGGCTACCTGCCGCAGCCGGCGGTGGTGGCTCAGGACATCCAGGCGCAGCTGGCGCAGATCGGCGTCAACGTCGAGATCGTCGTGATGGAGTCGGGTGCCTTCATCGACGCCGCCGACGCCGGCGAGCTGCCCATGCACCTGCTGGGCTGGGGCGCCGACTACCCGGACGCCACCAACTTCTTCGACTACCACTTCGGGGCGGGCTCGTCGGACCAGTTCGGCGAGCAGTTCGAGGACATCACCACGCTGCTGACCCAGGCCGGCTCCCTGTCCGACCAGGCCGAGCGTGACGTCCTCTACGCCCAGGTGGCGGAGTTGATCAAGCAGCACGTGCCGATGATCCCGGTGGCCCACGGCGGCTCCGGCCTGGCCTACAAGGCCGACGTGGTCGGGGCCCATGCCAGCCCGCTGTCCAACGAGCTCTTCTGGGTCATGGACCCGGGCGGCCGGGACACCTTCGTGTGGATGCAGAACGCCGAGCCCATCGGCCTCTACTGCGCCGACGAGAGCGACGGCGAGAGCCTGCGGGCCTGCGAGCAGATGAACGAGTCGCTGCTGGCCTTCGAGATCGGCGGCACCGGCACCGTGCCCAGCCTGGCCACGGCCTGCGATGCCAACGCCGACCTGACCGAGTGGACCTGCACGCTTCGCTCGGGCGTCACGTTCCACGACGGCAGCACCTTCGACGCCAACGACGTGGTCATGTCCTACCTGGTGCAGTGGGATGCCTCCCACCCGCTCCATGTGGGACGCGACGGCAGCTTCACCTACTTCCCCGGCCTGTTTGGGGGCTTCCTGAACCCGCCGGCCACGGAGGGCTAAGCCACCGTCTGAAACCGACCAACCCGTGGGGGGCGCCCGGCGGGCGCCCCCCACGCCTTTCTCCAAGTAGATTGGCGAACCGATGGCCCGCTTCGTCGCCCGCCGCTTGCTCTATTCGATCCCGGTGCTGCTCGGGATCCTTTTCGTGACGTTCCTGCTGGCGCGGGTCATCCCGGGTGACCCCTGCCGGGCAGTGTTGGGCGAGCGCGCCACCGACGAGATCTGCGACGCCTTCATGGAGCGCAAAGGCCTCAACCGGCCCATGTACGTGCAATTCGGCGTGTACATCAAGGACGTCTTCACCGGCGACTTGGGCGAGTCTTTCCGCTACGGGCGGCCCGTCACCACCATGCTGATGGAGCGCCTCCCCATCACCATCGAGCTCTCCATGGCGGCTCTCACCGTGGCGGTGCTGATCGGGGTACCGGCGGGCATCATCTCCGGCTACAAACACAACTCAGCGGCCGACGTGGCGACGATGGTGGGCGCCAACATCGGCGTATCGATGCCGGTCTTCTGGCTCGGCCTCATGCTGCAGTACCTGTTCGCCGTGCTGTTACGGGACACCTTCCTGTCGTTACCCCCCTCGGGGTCGCTGGACGCCGGCCTGATCCCCGCCCCGTTCTACGAAGTCTGGCACTTGCCGGAATGGGGCGTCTTCGAGTTCGTGTCGAACATGAACGTCTTCAACGCGGTGCTCAGCGGTAACTGGACCGCCTTCCGCAGCGCCGCCGGCCACCTGATCCTCCCCGCCATCGCCCTGGGCACCATCCCCATGGCGGTCATCGCCCGCATGACCCGCTCGTCGCTCCTAGACGTGCTCAGCCTCGACTACGTGCGGACCGCCCGGGCTAAGGGCCTCCCCGAGAAGCGGGTGGTCGTTCGCCATGCCCTGCGCAACGCCCTGCTGCCGGTGGTCACCGTCATCGGCCTGTCCCTGGGCACGCTGCTGGGCGGGGCCATCCTCACCGAGACGATCTTCGGCCTCTCCGGCGTGGGCAAGAGCCTCTTCGACGCCATCCAATCGCGGGATTACGCCGTGGTGCAGGGATTCACCTTGATCGTGGCGGTGGGCTTCGTGCTGGTGAACCTGGTGGTGGACCTCCTCTACACCTACCTGAACCCCAAGGTGAGAGTCACATGATGGGCCCCGGCGACCTCGTGCCCGATCCCCTCCATCCCGAGGGGCCCCTTCCCGCTGGGGGGCCGGGGCGCGTCGATCAGCGTGGGGAGACCGCCCGCCTGCCGGAGACCCGCGGCCTGTGGGCCACCGCCTTTCGCGAACTGCTCCACAAGCGTTCGGCCAAGATCGGCCTGTTCATGCTGGCCGTGCTGATCCTGGTGGCCATCTTCGCCCCCCTGATCGCCCCCTTCTCGCCCACCGCCACCGTGGGCATCGACGAGGGGATCCCCGTTCGGTCCGCCCCCTGCATCCACCTCTTCGGGTGCGACTCCTCCCAGCCGCAGCACATCCTCGGCACCGACGGCAACGGCCGGGACGAGTTCAGCCGCCTCCTCTACGGCGCCCGGGTCTCGCTGCTGGCCGGCTTCGGCGCGGTGGCGGTGGCCGTGGCCGCCGGGACTCTGCTCGGCCTGCTGTCGGGCTTCTTCGGGGGCCGCATCGACAACGTGATCATGCGGATCATGGATGTGCTGCTGGCGTTCCCCTCGCTGCTGCTGGCGATCGCCATCATCACCGTCCTGGGCCAGGGGTTGATCAACGCCATGCTGGCCATCTCCGTCGTGACCATCCCCCAGTACGCCCGCGTCGTGCGCTCGGCGGTGCTCACCGTGCGGGAGAACGACTACGTCGCCGCCGACCGGGCGCTGGGGGTCTCCACCGGTCGCATCATCTGGAACCGCATCCTGCCCAACTCTCTCACCCCTCTGGTGGTGCAGGCCACCCTGGGGGTGGCCACGGCCGTGCTCGAAATCGCCGCCCTCTCCTTCCTGGGCCTGGGGGTGCGGCCCCCCACCGCCGAGTGGGGATCGATGCTGGCCGCCGAACGCAACCAGGTGTTCACCGCTCCCCACCTGGTGTTCTTCCCCGGCCTCGCCATCATGTGGAACGTCCTGGCGTTCAACCTCCTCGGCGACGGGATGCGCGACGCCCTCGACCCCAGGCTGAACCGATGAGCGGCAACGGGACTCCCCTCCTCGAGATCAGCAACCTCGCCACCTACTACTTCACGCGCGACGGGGTGGTGAAAGCGGTCGACGGAGTCGACCTGAAGATCGACCGCGGCGAGATCCTGGGCCTAGTAGGCGAGTCGGGCTGCGGCAAGAGCGTCACCGCTCTCTCCGTCCTGCGCCTGGTGGCTGACCCGGGCAAAGTCGTCTCCGGCCATATCCGCTTCCACGAAGAAGACCTGGCCTCCAAGACCATCGCCGAAATGCGGGCCATCCGCGGCGACCGCATCTCGATGATCTTCCAGCAGCCGGTGTCCTCGCTGAACCCCGTCTACACCGCCGGCTTCCAGATCGCCGAGGTCTACGAAGTCCACCAGAATCTCAAGCGGAAGGTGGGCGCGGAGAAGGCGATCGAGATGCTCTCCCGGGTGGGCATCTCCGACCCGGCCCGCCGCGCCAAGGCCTATCCCCACGAACTGTCCGGAGGCATGGCCCAGCGGGTGATGATTGCCATGGCTCTCGCCGCCGGGCCCGAGCTGCTCATCGCCGATGAGCCCACCACCGCCCTCGACGTCACCATCCAGGCCCAGATCCTCGACCTCATGCGCCAGCTGCGGGCCGACTTGGGCATGGCCATCATCCTGATCACCCACGACCTGGGGATCGTCGCCGAGATGGCCGACCGGGTAGCGGTCATGTACGCCGGGAACATCGTGGAGGAGGCCGACACCGAGACCCTGTTCGCCCGGCCGCAGCACCCCTACACGGTGGGCCTGATCGGGTCCATTCCCATCATCGGCAAGCGCAAGGAATGGCTCGACGTCATCCCCGGCCGGGTGCCCAACCTCATCGACCTGCCCGCCGGCTGCCGCTTCGCCTCGCGTTGCCGGGCGCGGATGGAGCACAACCTCGAGATCTGCACCGTCACCGAACCCGACCTCCTCGAGACCGAGCCCGGGCACAAGGTGCGCTGCTGGCTCTTCCAGGAGGCGCCGTGACCCGGGTGCTGATCGAGGCTCGCGGGGTGTCGAAATCCTTCCCGGTGAAGGGCGGGGCGATGCAGCGCATCGTGGGCCACGTCCAGGCGGTCGACCGGGTGGACTTGCAGATCTTCGAGCAGGAGTCGCTGGGCCTGGTGGGCGAGTCGGGCTGCGGCAAGAGCACCCTCGGCCGCATGCTGCTGCGCCTCATCGAGACCGACGCCGGCGAGATCCTCTTCGACGGCAAGGACATCGCCCGGCTCAAGGAGAGACAGTTGCGGGCCATCCGCCGGGAGATGCAGATCATCTTCCAGGATCCGTTCTCCTCCCTGGATCCCCGTACGCCCATCGGGGAGAGCATCGCCGAGGGCCTGCGCGTGCAGGGGGTGCCGCGGGATGCTCGCCGCCGGCGGTCCCTGGAGGCCCTGGAGTTGGTGGGCCTGGAGCAGTACCACTACCGCCGCTTCCCCCACGAGTTCTCCGGCGGCCAGCGGCAGCGCATCGGCATCGCCCGGGCGCTGGCGGTCAAGCCCCGCTTCCTAGTGTGCGACGAGCCGGTATCGGCGCTCGACGTCAGCATCCAGTCGCAGATCCTCAACCTGCTGAAGGGACTGCAGCGCGACCTGCACCTGACGGTGCTGTTCATCGCCCACAACCTGAGTGTGGTCGAGCATCTGTGCGACCGCATCGCGGTGATGTACCTGGGGCGGGTGGTGGAGATCGGCACCCGGGAGGAGATCTTCAGCAACCCGTATCACCCCTACACCCTGGCCCTGCTCTCGGCCATCCCGGTGCCCGACCCGGGCCGGGTGAAGCGCCAGATCCTCCTCCCCGGCGAGATCCCCAGCCCTTTGAACCCGCCCACCGGGTGCTCCTTCCACAGCCGCTGTCCCATCATGGAGCACGGGATCTGCGACCGGGAAGTGCCCGAACTGGTCGAGGTGCCCGGCCAGCCCGGCCACCTGGCCTCGTGCCACCTGCGCACCGGCGCCTACCAGCACCTCGGCGGCCGCTGGGCCCGAATGGGCAGCGGCGCCGGCTGAGGCAGAGCGTGCCGGCCCTCCCCTTCGCTCGGCTGACCCGGCGCGGACGGATCCGGCGGCTGGGAGCGATAGCCCGCCGCGCCCTCGAAGAGCGCGGCCTCGAGCGGGCCTCGCTCCGCTTCCTCGCCGACGACACCAACATCCTCTTCCGGGCCTGGGCCGGGGACGGCGCCTTCGTGGTGCGCATCGGGGTCTACGGCCCCATCGCCCACTCGCTCCCCGAGGCCCAAGGGGAGACCGCCTGGCTGACCGCCTTGCGGGCCTCAGGCCTCACCGTCCCCGATCCCGTGCCCGATCTCACCGGGCGCCTGGTCACTCCGATCGCCCTCCCCGGGGTCGACGGCGAACGCCTCGTCGTGGTGTTCCGCTGGATACCCGGGAGCCTCCTCGACGAGCGGCTCGCCCCGGGCACCCTGAGGGCGTACGGGGCGTTGGCGGCCCGCCTGCACCGCCACGCCGCCGCCTTCCGGCCCCCGGGGGACCCGCCCCTGCCCCGGTACGACCGCCTCTTCCCCTTCGACCAGCCGGAGGTCCTGTTCACCGCCGGGGACACCCCGCTGCTGCCGTCGGAGCGTCGGGCGGTGTTCGCCGAGGCCGCCGGGCGCGTTGAGGAAGCCGTCGGGCGGCTGCGGTCGGGCGAGCCGATGCGCCTGCTCCACGGCGACCTCCACGTGTGGAACGTGTTGGTGCACCGGGGGCGGTTGGCCCCCATCGACTTCGAGGATCTCATGTGGGGTTGGCCCATCCAGGACATCGGGACGGCCCTCTACTACCTGCACCATCGGCCCGACTTCCCGGCGATCCTCGAAGGCTTCCGGCGGGGCTACGAGGAGGTCGCTCCCTGGCCGGAAGCCGAACCCGGGGACCTGGACACCTTCATCGCCGGCCGAGCCCTGGTGCTGGCCAACGACGTGCTGCAGATGCCGCCTGCCGACCTCGGCGACCTCGACGTGCCCGAGTTCTTCGCCCGGGCCGAGCGGCGACTGCGCGCGACCCTGGAGGGGGGCAGATTCCAGGGGTAGGCCGTGCCCCGTCAGGGGCACTCGACTGAGGCCACCCTCTCCCGGCGAGGAGGGCCCTCCGTCAGGGATTCCGGTTCCACCAGTCCTCGGGTTCCCAGGGATCCCGCCGTCGATACGGGTCTAGGAGATTCCCCGTCAGGGCCGGTATGAACCGGGCCATGCCGATGAAGAACGCCCACAACCCGCCGACGGTGCCGAGAATGAGCCAGGGGCCGTGAAGACTCGCGAAGACAACGGCGGCAACAAGGCCCACTGCCGCCAGCGTCCCCCACTTGATCAGGTCGGCCCGACGCAGGGCACCGCGGTGGTGCAGTTCTCCGGCCACTTGCGCCATGGACAGGCGACGGTGCTCGGAGAGGGCCCGGCCCCGAAAGCTGAGCTCCCAGCGGAAGGGGGCTACCCGACGAATCCGGTACCGACCGGCGGCGACCTCGTCCTGGTTCGGCACCCAGGTGAGGAGCCCGCCGGGAACACACCCGGTCCTCTCGAGCGGAGGAACGGCATGCCGCCTGACGGCCATCGCCTCGCCAGCGTACTCCGGGCCCGAAATCGCTCTCAAGGGGCGGCACCCTCGAGGCGCCGCAAGGACCTTCCCGTCCAGCGCATCCGTTCCTTCGCGCTTCTTCCCCGCGAAAACAGTCAGGTGATCCACCGCCGGCGGACACCAAGCAGGCTGATGCCGAACAACAGGGCGCAGAACACCAGCAGCACTCCGAAGTCGAGGGGCAGCGGGAGCACGCCGGTCCCCTGGACGGCTTCGTGGAGGAGGTCGGCCCCGTAGGTCAGCGGCAGCGCGTAGGACACCGGACGCAACCACAGCGGAAGAACCGAGATCGGGAAGAACAAGCCGCACAGAAACAACATCGGGAAGCGGAAGAAGTTGGAGAAGGTCTGCGCCTCGAATACCTCACTCACCGAAACCGCGATGAACAGGCCGAGGAACGTTGAAGCGACGGCGATGAGGACGATGGCCGCCGCCAGAATGCCCCAACGGATTCCAGAGAGATCCGCCACGAAGGCGGCAATCGCCATGGGGAGGAGAGCATTGGCGATGCCGAACAGGATGGCGCCCGCCGTCTTGGCCAGCATCAGCAACTCGAGCCGGATGGGGGCCAGGAGGAGCCGTTCGAACGAACGGCCTTTCTTCTCGAAGGTCACCGTCACCGACAGCAGTGAGGTCGTGCCGAACAGGATCGACACCGCAATGACGCCCGGCAGCAACTCGGGGATGCTCTCCATGCCCGAGCCCGATCGAATGAAGAACATCCCGGCCCACAACAGCGGGAACAGCAGGCCCCAACTGATGTTCGGCGGCTTGAGGTAGTAGGCGCGTAGGTCCTTCGCGAGAATGGCCCACAGCGGTATCCCGCTCCTCATTCCCCACCGCCTCGCCCGTTCCGCTCCTTCTCGTGCCGCATGGCCTCCGACTCGATGCCGGTGATCTCCACGAACACCTCTTCCAACGAAGGGGTGATGCGGCGCGCCTCCAGCACCTCGCCGCCGCTCTCTTCGACGAGACGTAGTACCGGCCCCACCCGCACGGGCTCCGCGGACTCCACCCGGATTCGGTTCCCTGCCGCCGCGTAGCACCGCAGATGAGGGAACCGGGCGGTGACGGCCTCACAGAGGCCGGCGCCCGGCGCGGACAGGGCGAATTCCATGATGTACCGATCTCGGACCCGGTCCAGGAGATTGGCGACGGTGTCGATCCGCACGATCCGACCGCGGACGATGAAGGCGATACGCCGACAGAGCCGCTCGGCCTCCTCGATGTAGTGGGTGGTGAGGAAGACCGTGGTCCCCTGTGCACTCAAGTCGGCGATCAACTGCCGGATCTGCCGGGCGCTGGCGACGTCGATGCCCGTCGTCGGCTCATCGAGGAACAGGATCGGCGGGGCGTGGATGATGCCGGCGGCGATAGTCAACCGGCGCTTCATCCCCTTCGAGTAGCCGCCGAGTTTCCGCTCGCCGGCCTCGGCAAGGCCGAAGAGCGCCAGGAGTTCTCGCGCCCGGGCTTCCCGATCGCGCCGCCCCATGCCGTAGAGCGCCCCGCAGAAGCACAGGTTCCCGAACCCGGTCAGTTCCGGGTACAGATTGCTCTCATCCGGCACGATGCCCATGAGATGCTGCACCGGCTTCGGATCCCTGGTGCAGTCGATGCCGCCGATCTCGATGCTGCCGCTCCCGGGCCGTGCCAGGCCGATCAGCATGTTCATCGTCGTCGTCTTCCCGGCCCCGTTCGGCCCCAGGAAACCGAACAGCTCCCCGCGAGCGACGCTGAAGGTGACGCCGTCGACGGCCCGCACTTCCCCGAAGCGCTTCGCTAGGTCGCGAACCGCGATGACGATTGGCGCCGATCCGTCAGCAGGCAAACCCACGACATGACCCCGCGCACCCGCCGACGCCCGGCGGCATCAGCGGTTGGCCCCGACGTTGCGGTACCCCGACACAGTCGGATCGTACCAACTCGAACATCCGTGCCACTGGGCCCATCGCACGGCGCAATGCTTCTCTCCCCGAGATGCACGGCTCCTTCCAGAGGCGATCCCGGCTGCGCCGGGCAGCACCACCGACTGCCGAGGAGTGCGCCCCGTACAGACTCGCCCCTAGCCCACCGTGCCGCCGCTTCCTTCCCCGAGCGTAGGGAGAGCCGGCGTGTGATGGGCGGAGACAACGACCATGATGTCTGTGCTCGACGTCGAGAGGACGGCCATGACCAGCGCCGCAACACCAGCCAACCCACCCGCTTTGCGCACCCTGTACCCGGAAACTGAGCCCTTCGACGCCGGCACCCTGCGAGTCGACGATCGCCACACCCTCTACTACGAGCAGTGCGGCGACCCCGACGGCAAGCCGGTGGTCGTGCTGCACGGCGGCCCCGGCGGCGGCTGTACCGAGAAGATGCGGCGCTTCCACGATCCGGAGAGGCACCACATCGTGTTGTTCGACCAGCGCGGGGCGGGCCGCTCGACGCCGCATGCGGACCTGGTGAACAACACCACCTGGGATCTGGTCGCCGACATCGAGAGACTACGGGAGAGGCTGGGCGTCGAGCGCTGGCAGGTCTTCGGCGGCTCCTGGGGGTCGACTCTCGCCCTGGCCTACGCGGAGACCCATCCGGAGCGGGTGGCAGAACTCGTCCTGCGCGGCATCTTCCTGCTGCGCCGCTGGGAGCTGGAGTGGTTCTATCAGGAGGGAGCCTCGCGGCTGTTCCCGGATGCCTGGGAGCACTACCTCGCCGCCATCCCGCCGGACGAGCGTGACGACCTCATCACCGCCTTCCATCGCCGCCTGAACTCCGACGACCCCCACGTGCGCCTCGCCGCCGCCCGGGCGTGGAGTGTGTGGGAAGGGGCCACCAGCTTCCTCCGCATCGACGAGGACTACATGTCGACGCACGAGGCCCCCGAGTTCGCCCTGGCGTTTGCTCGCATAGAGAACCACTACTTCGCCCACGGGGGTTTCTTCGCGGTCGAGGATCAACTGCTGCGCGATGCCTA
>JAFGCH010000096.1 GCA_016932695.1 Acidimicrobiia bacterium
AAGCCGATGAGGGTCCCGCCGCGGCTGCTGATCAGGGCCTCGACGGCGTCCTTGCGGCCGGTACCACCGTCCTTGAGCAGACCGCGAGTGCCTTCGGCGGAGTACGACGCCTTGATGAGGAACGTGGGCATGGGCCTCCTATCCGCTTCGGCACGCCGCCGCGGGGGCGGCGCACCACCGTGGTCCTGGCCCCGACGCTAACACTTCGGCGTCGCGGCGCGACGCGGCCGGGCTCCGGGGCGGGCCTCACCCGGCCCCCTTCCCCTTTTGCCATCGTCCCCGCAGCGGCCATAATGCGTTTCCCGCATTCCTCCGAGGAGTCTCCCCATGGAACAGGTGACCTTGCGCGGTGAGATCGGCCGCGCCTACGGCTCTCGTGCCTCCCGCCGCCTGCGGCGCGACGGCCGGGTGCCCGCCATCGTCTACGGCCACGGGCTGGAAGCCCTGTCGGTGGCCGTAGACCGGCGCGAGCTCTACGCCGCCCTTCACACCGAGGCCGGGCTCAACGCCCTCATCAACCTCCAGATCGATAGGGACGAGTACCTCACCGTGGCCCGCGAGGTGCAGCGCCACCCGGTGCGGGGCGACATCACCCACCTCGACTTCATCCGCATCTCCCTCGACGAGAACATCGAGGCCGAGGTGCCCGTCGAGTTCACCGGTATCCCCGTGGGGGTGAGGGAAGCCAAGGGCATAGTCGAAACGGTCCACGCCAGCGTGTTCGTCTCCTGCCTGCCCACCGCCATCCCCTCCCACATCACCCTGGACATCACCGACTTGCGCGTTGGCGAGTCGGCCCGGGTGGCGGACCTGCCCGAGCTGCCCGGGGTGGCCTACGTGACCGACCTCGATCAGCTCCTCGTCATGGTGGCCGTGCCGGCCGCGGCTCAAGGCGAGGTGGCGGCGGCTGTAGCCGAAGAGGGCGAGGAAGCCGCGGAGGAAGGCGAGGGCGAGGGCTGAGCGACCCGCTGCTCTTCGTCGGCCTGGCCAACCCGGGCCTCGAGTACGAAGGCACGCGGCACAACGTCGGCGCCGAGGTGGTGCGCCGGCTGGCCTCCGAAGAGGGAGCGGAGTTCCGCCGTGCCCCGCGGCGTATCCGTGCCCAGGTGGCCCCTGCCGACCTTCCCGGCGGGCGTGCGGTGCTGGCCATCCCGGCAACCTTCATGAACGAGTCGGGCCGGGCGGTGGCCCCGCTGCTGCACTACTACAAGGCTCCAGTCGCGCGCCTGGTGCTGGTGCACGACGACATCGACCTGCCGTTCGGCAAGCTGCGCTTCCACTTCGGCCGGGGCACCGGGGGGCACAACGGCGTGGCCTCGGTGGTGGCGGCTCTGGGGAGCGTGGCGCTGTGGCGTCTGAAAGTGGGGGTGGGGCGGCCGCCGGGCCGTATGGACCCCGCCGACTTCGTGCTCCGCCGCTTCTACGTGCGCGAACGGCCCGATGTGGACCTGCTGGTGGGGGAGGGCGCCGGTGTGCTGCGCACTTTCGCCGCCGCCGGCGGCGACCAAGCCCGCCAGTATGCCGGGGAGGCCACTGCCCGCCTGGGCATAGGCGAAGCCGAGCCCCGGTAGGAGGAGTGATGACGGCGCGGTTCGTGGGGGCCATCGACCAGGGGACCACCAGCACGCGCTTCGCCGTGGTCGATCGCCGGGGCCGCATCGCGGCCATGGCCCAGCAGGAGCATCGCCAGCTCTACCCCCGTCCCGGCTGGGTGGAGCACGATGCCGCCGAGATCCGCGACCGCACTTTCGCCGTGGTGGCCGACGCCCTCTCTGGCGCCGGACTCGCTCCCGGCGACCTGGCCGCCGTGGGCCTCTCCAACCAGCGAGAGACCACCGTCGTCTGGGACCCGGCCACGGGGGAGCCGCTGGCCCCTGCCGTGGTCTGGCAGGACACCCGGACGGCGGGCCTCTGTGCCACCCTGGCGGGCGGCGCCGGCCCCGACCGCTTCCGTACCGCCACCGGCCTGCCGCTGGCCACCTACTTCTCCGGGCCCAAGCTCGCCTGGCTTCTGGAAGAAGTCCCCGGCCTGCGCCCCCGGGCCGAGGCGGGGGAGGCCCTCTTCGGCACCGTCGACTCCTGGCTGCTGTGGCACCTCACCCGCCGCCACCTCACCGACGTCACCAACGCCTCCCGCACCCTGCTGCTTCGCCTCGACACCCTCGCCTGGGACGGCGGCATCACCGCCGCTATGGGGATCCCCCCGGCGATGCTCCCCGAAGTGCGGCCCTCGGTGGCGGTGTTCGGGGAGGGAAGGGGCCCGCTGGCCGGGGTGCCCATCGCCGGCGTCCTCGGCGACCAGCAGGCCGCCCTCTTCGGCCAGACCGCCTTCGGCGCCGGGCGGGCCAAGAACACCTACGGCACCGGCTGCTTTCTGCTGCTCAACACCGGGGAGCGGCCCGTCCCCAGCCGCCACGGCCTGCTGACCACGGTGGCCTACCAGGTGGAGGGGCGGCCGGCGGTGTACGCCCTGGAGGGCTCGGTGGCCATCGCCGGGGCCGGGGTGCAGTGGCTGCGGGACAACCTGGGCCTCATCTCCTCGGCCGCCGAGGTGGAGGAACTGGCCGGCAGTGCCGCCGACAACGGCGGGGTGTACTTCGTCCCGGCTTTCAGCGGCCTCTTCGCTCCCTACTGGCGCCCCGACGCCCGCGGGGTGATCGTGGGCCTCACCCGCTTCGCCGACCGGCGCCATCTGGCCCGGGCGGTGCTGGAATCCACCGCCTACCAGACCCGCGACGTGCTGGCGGCTATGGAGGCCGACTCCGGCGTGGCTCTCGACACGCTGTTCGTGGATGGGGGGATGACGGCGAACGGCTTGCTGATGCAGTTCCAGGCCGACCTACTGGGGGTGCCGGTGGTGCGCCCCGCCGTCGCCGAGACCTCCGTGCTGGGGGCGGCCTACGCCGCCGGCCTGGCTGTCGGCTTCTTCGCGAGCCTCGATGAACTGGCCGCTCTGTGGGCCGAGGGGCGGCGCTGGGTGCCGCAGATGGTCGCGGGGGAGCGGGAGCACCTCTGCGCCGAGTGGCAGAAAGCCGTGGAGCGCACCCTGGGCTGGGCCTGAGCGGCAGCCCGAGGAGGCCCGCGGCATGAAGGCTCCGGTACGATGGCGGCCGCCCGCGAGCCAGACAGGAGTCGGAGCCATCTCCATCCCCGATCGCCTCGCCTACACCCGCATGGTCCTGGTGCCGGTGATCGTGGCGCTGGTCCTGCTGGAGAATCTCATCGACTACGCCTACTGGATCGCTGCCGGCCTCATGCTGGGCGCCGCCTTCACGGATTTCCTCGACGGCTACCTGGCGCGGCGCTGGCACATCACCAGCACCCTGGGGGCGTTCCTCGACACCATCGCCGACAAGCTGCTGGTGGCCGGGACCCTCTTCGCCTTGGTCGAGGTGGGGCGAGCCTGGGCCTGGGCAGGTTTCATCATCATCGGCCGCGAGATCGCCGTCTCCGGCCTGCGGGGGGTGGCGGCCATGGACGGGGTCAAGGTGCCGCCCTCCATCTGGGGCAAGGTCAAGGCGGGCTTCCAGTACCTGGCGATCTTCCTGGCGTTGCTGCGGGACCTGTTCGCCGAGTACGGCGGCCTGTACCCCGACCAGTGGGCTATGGGGGTGGCGGTGGCGGTCACTGTGCTCTCGGCGGTGGAGTACTTCGCCCGCTTCGCCAAGGTGCTGCGCACCGC
Organism: Acidimicrobiia bacterium; assembly: GCA_016932695.1. Classification (GTDB taxonomy): domain Bacteria; phylum Actinomycetota; class Acidimicrobiia; order Spongiisociales; family UBA11373; genus VGBK01. The sequence continues at coordinate 3,683 of JAFGCH010000096.1, forward strand.
GAAGACCAGTGCCTGACGTCTTCCTCACCGGTGGCACCGGCTTCGTGGGCGGGGCCCTGCTGCGCCGCCTGGTGGCCGACGGGCGCGCCGTGCGGGCCCTGGCGCGAACTCCCGAGGGGCAGCGCCTGGTGCGCTCGCTGGGGGCGGAGGCGGTGGCCGGCGACCTGTCCGATGGGGCCGCCCTGCGCCGGGGGATGGCCGGCTGCCGGGTGGTGTTCCACGTTGCCGGGGTGAACGCCATGTGCCTGCCCGACCCGGCGCCCATGTACCGGGCCAACGTCGACGGGGCAGCCCAGGTGGTGCGGGCCGCCGCCGCCGCCGGAGTGCCTCGGGTGGTGTACACCTCCTCGGCGGTGACCATGGGGGAGCCGGCCGGGGTGGTGGCCACCGAGGCGACGCCCCATCGCGGCTCGTACCTCTCGGCCTACGAGCGCTCCAAGCATCTCGGGGAGCAGGCGGTCCTGGCCGAAGGAGGGCGCACCGGAGTGGAAGTGGTGTGCGTCAACCCCTCGTCGGTGCAGGGCCCGGGCCGTACCGGAGGCACGGCCCGCCTGCTCATCGGCTATCTGAGCGGGCGCCTCCGTTGGACGGTGGATGCCACCTTCAGCCTGGTGTTCGTGGACGACTGCACCCGGGCCCACCTGCTGGCCGAACAGCGGGCGGTGCCGGGGGAGCGCTACCTGGTGAGCGGGGCCACGTTGACGGTGCGGGAGGCGGTGGCCCTGCTGGGGAGGGTGGCCGGGGTGGAGCACAAGGTGCGCTTTCTACCCGCCTGGACGGCATCAGCCGGGGCCGCT
>JAFGCH010000097.1 GCA_016932695.1 Acidimicrobiia bacterium
CCCTCTTGTCGTCCTTGCTGTTCCGGTGCTTGCTGTTCCAGTGCTTGCTGTTCCGGTCCTTGGTGTTCCGGCTCTTCCAGTCCCAGCCGTTCCAGCACCGTGGCCGCCAGGCCGACCACCACCAGGTAGACGCCGAAGTCGAAGGCCAGGGCGGTGCTCAGCTTGATCGTCCCCAACACCGGCGCGGCGACGGTGGCCTGCAGGGCGTCGAGGAAGGCCTCTCCGGCCCAGAGGCCCACCACCCCGGAAGCCAGCGCCAGCGCCAGCCCCCCTCCCAGTAGGGCGCCGGGGGGGAGCGGGAGCAGCCGGCGCACCGCACCGCTTCCCCGCACGAGGAACCCGATGAGGAGAGCCGCCCCGGCTACGAGGCCCCCCACGAAGCCGCCGCCGGGGGCGTTGTGACCCACGAAGAGCAGGTATAGGGAGGCCAGCACCAGGGTGGGCACCATGGTTCGGGCCCCGGTGTCGAGGATCACGGCAGGGCGCAGCTTCATCGGGGGTCCTCCTCCCGGCCCGAAGCCACGCGAGCCCCGGCGATCAGCCCGGCCACGCCCATGGCGGCGACGACCAGGACGGTGATCTCGCCGAGAGTGTCCAGGGCGCGGAAGTCGGTGAGGATGACGTTGACCACGTTGCGCCCTCCCGCCTCGGGCACGGCCTTCTCCAGGTAAGCCGCCGACGCTTCGCCGCCCCCGCCGCCGCCCACCGCCAGGGCCGCCCAGGTAACCACCGCTCCCACCGCCAGCGCCACCCCCACCCGGAGTGCCCGCCACCAGGGCAGCCGGGCCTCCTCGTGGCGGCGGGGCAGGCGGGCCACGACGAAGGCGAACATGGCCACCGTTAGGGTCTCTACCAGCAACTGGGTCAGGGCCAGGTCGGGGGCGCCGTACAGCACGAAGATGCCGCCCACGGCGTACCCGGCAGCACCCAGGAACAGCGCCGCCGTCAGCCGGTGCCGAGCCCGCGCCGCCCCGAAGGCGGCCGCCGCCGCCAGCAGCCCGAGGGCCACCTCGGCGGGACGATGGGCCAGGGGAGGGGCGGGCATCCCGGCGCCTCCGGCCAGCCACCAGGCGGCGGGCAGGCCCAGCGTCGCCAGCAGGATCACCCCCAGGTAGACCGGTAGCGAGCCGTGCTGCAGGGTCCCCGTGGTGGCATCGGCCAGGCGGTTCAGGCCCTCGAGCGACCGGCGGTAGGTGCCGTCGGCGGTGGGGAAGCGCAGGCTACGGAACAGTCGCTCCCCGGCGGCCTGCAGATGGGCCGCCCGGGTGCGCCCGAGATGGATGATCGCGCCCAGGGCCACGGCCGCGCCCGAGGCCGCGAGGGCAGGTTGCCATCCCGGCCATAGCACCAGCTTGCCGGGGACCCCGGCGGCGGCCTGCACCAGGCGATCCACCCACCCGGGGGCGATGCCCAGCACCACCGATGCCGCCGCCAGGAGCGCCGCCGGGGCCCACAGCCCGGGTGCGGGCGGAAGCACTCCGGCTCCGAGCGGTCGGGCGTCGGGCGCCATGGCCTTGGTGGCGAAGGCTCCCCAGACGAAGCGCAGGGCGTAGGCGGCGGTGAGCGCCGAGGCCGCCACCGTGAGGATCACCACCGGCCAGGCGGCCACGGTGAGGATCTCGGCGAAGGCGGCTTCCTTGGCCGCCCACCCCAGCAAGGGAGGGAGCCCGGCCTTGGAAGCGGCGGCGACTGCGGCGACGGCCAGCAATCCGGGGAGGCGCCGGCCCAGGCCGGAGAGGACCCTGAGATCTCGGGTGCCGGCAGTGCGGTCGATGGTGCCGACGACCAGGAACAGCGCCGACTTGTAGAGGGCGTGGCCGACGAGCACCGCCAGGGCGGCGTGGACCAGGCCGAGGCCCAGAAGAGCGGTCATGAAGCCCAGCTGGCTGACGGTGCCGAAGGCGAGGAGCAGCTTGAGATCGGTCTGGCGCAGGGCACGCCAGGCTCCCAGCACCATGGTGGCCAGGCCCACGGTGGTGATCACCGGCGCCCAGATGGGATCGCTCCCGAAACCGGGGTGGAGGCGGGCCAGCAGGAAGACCCCGGCCTTGACCATCGTCGCCGAGTGCAGGTAGGCGCTGGCCGGGGTCGGAGCCGCCATGGCCGCCGGCAGCCAGCCGTGGAAGGGGACCTGGGCGGATTTCGTGAAGGCCCCCAGGAGGATCAAGGCCAGGGCGGCGGTGGTGGCCGCCCCGGAGGGTGGCGCCGCCAGGATGGCGCTCAGCGTGGCCGTCCCGGCTTGCCGGCTCAGGAGCACGCAGCCGGCCAGCATGGCCAGGCCGCCCGCCGAGGTGGTCAGCACGGCCTGCAGGGCGGCGGCGCGGGCGCTGCCCTTGTCGTCGGAGAACCCGATCAGCAGGTAGGAGGCGACGGTGGTGATCTCCCAGAAGACGAAGAGGCCGAACAGGTTGTCGGCGGCGGCTACCCCCACCATGCCCCCGGCGAAGGCCACCAGGTAGGCCATGAACCGCGGGAGGTGGATGCCGGCGGGCAAGTAGGCGGCGGAGTAGACCACGACCAGCGACCCGATGCCGGTGGCCACTAGGGCCAGCAGCAAGCCGAGGGCGTCGAGGCGCAGATCCAGGGCGACGCCCAGGTCTGGGATCCAGGGCAGGGCCAGAGTGATCTCCCCACCGGAGAGCAGGGGACCGGCGGAGGCGACGGCCCAGGCGGTGAAGCCCACCAGGGGGAGAAGGGCTAACGCGGCGGCGGTCTTGCGGGCACGCCCGGGCACGGCGAGGAGCACCATCGCGGTGGCGAAGGGCGCCGCCAGGAGGAGGCCCAGGGTCACGGCGCGCCCCGCCCGGAGGTGCAGGGCCCGCCGGCCCGCCGTGGCCGGAGCACCGAGGGTCGCATGGGTGGAGGGAAAGATAGCCATTGGGGCGCTCCATCCCCCACCCGGCGCCCGCGGCTACCATGACGGGGCGTGCAGTTCGGCCCGGCCCGGGGCCCCGGGGCGGGATTTGTCGTGCGTGCACGCGTCCGGTACTCTTCCCGACCGGCCCTTCGGGGTCCTCTTGGTGTGTTTACTGGAAGAAGCTGACGGCGTAGCGCGGTCGGGCTGCCGCCGTCGGGCCCCCCGGATCACCAGCAGGTGGCCGGGTGCGCCCGGCGGAGCCCCGCCGAGAAAGTGGACGCGGTGAAGGTTCGCCCATCGGTGAAGAAGATGTGCGAGAAGTGCCGGATCATCCGGCGGCACGGCCGCGTCTGGGTCATCTGCTCCAACCCGCGGCACAAGCAGCGACAGGGGTGAACTAGATGGCGCGTATCGCAGGTGTCGACCTGCCCCGGGAGAAGCGAGTCGAGATAGGGCTGACTTACATCTTCGGCGTGGGCACCACCCGCGCTCGCGAGATGTGCGATTCCCTCGGCATCAACCGGGACACCCGGATCCGCGACCTCACCGACGACGAGGTAGCGCGCATCCGGCAGTACATCGACGCTAACTACCGTGTCGAAGGCGACCTACGGCGTGAGATCACCCAGAACGTCAAGCGCAAGGTCGAGATCGGCACCTACCAGGGGCTGCGCCACCGGCGCGGCCTCCCCGTCCGAGGACAGCGCACGCACACCAATGCCAGGACCCGCAAGGGGCCCCGCCAGGCGATCGCCGGCAAGAAGAAGGTTCGGAAGCACTGACGCCCGCGGAGGTGTAGGTGGCTGAGAAAAAGCGGTCCCGGCGGCGGGAACGGAGAAACATCCTCCACGGGCAGGCGCATATCACCGCCTCGTTCAACAACACCATCATCAACATCACCGACCTGGAGGGGAACACCCTGGTGTGGACCTCCGGCGGCACGGTGGGCTTCAAGGGCTCTCGCAAGTCCACTCCCTATGCTGCCCAGGTGGCCGCCGAGCAGGCTGCCCGGCGCGCCGGCGAGTTCGGCATGCGCAAGGTCGACGTGGTCGTGCGCGGCAGTGGATCCGGCAGGGAGACCGCCATCCGCACCCTCCAGACGATGGGGATGGAGGTCACCGGGATTCGTGACATC
>JAFGCH010000016.1 GCA_016932695.1 Acidimicrobiia bacterium
GGGCGAGGGAGCGCCCCAGTTTTCGTTGCGTCTTGCCCTCACCGCGTAGGCCGCCGTCAGGCGGCCTACGCGCCTCTCCCGGCTTCGCCGGGAGAGGCAGAGAGCGAGGCAAACGAGGTCTCAGCCCCGGGCGTCCTCCACCCGGGCGATCAAGTAGTCGCCCAGGACGCGGAGCACCCCGGCCACCTCTCCGGCCGGCAGAGCCTCGAGGGCGGCGGCCGCCGCGGCGGTATGGCCCCGGGCGATCTCCAGGGCCCGCTCCACATGACCACCGGCCCGGGCGAGGTCGATGACCCGCTGCACCGCCTCGGCGGGGTAGGGGCGGCCGCCGGCGAGGAGGCGGCGCACCTCGGCGCCGTCGGGCCCTTCCAGCGAGTAGAGGACGGGCAGGGTGAAGGTGCCCTCCTTGACGTCGGAGCCGGCCGGCTTGCCTAGGAACTCCTCGGTGGCCACCAGGTCGAGCACGTCGTCGGTGATCTGGAAGGCCATGCCCACCTCGTGGGCCCAGCGGCTCACCGCCTCGGTAGCCTCGGGCCCGGCCCCGCCGGCCATAGCCCCCAGCCGTGCCGAGGTGCGAATGAGGCTGGCCGTCTTGAGGGCGACCACCCGGAAGTACCCTGCGGGGCCCTGGTTGGTGTCGCCCATCAACTGCAGTTCCAGTATCTGGCCCTCGCAGAGGTCGGCATAGGTGCGGGCCAGCAGGGTGACCGCTTCCACCCCGAGAGGGGCCGCCGTCTCGCTGGCCCGGGCGAGCAGGAAGTCCCCGGCCAGGATGGCCACGGTGTTGGACCAGTTGGCGTTCACCGACACCGCCCCGCGACGGCTGGCAGCCTCGTCGATGACGTCGTCGTGGTACAGGCTGCCCAGGTGCACCAGTTCCACCGCGACCCCGGCGGCGACCGGGCCGTCGCCCGGCTCGGGGCCCAACTCGGCCGCGACCTGGGCCAGCAAGGGGCGGTAGCGCTTGCCTCCGGCGGCCAGCAAATGCTGGGCGATCCGGGTGAGGAAGGCATCCTCCGAGGTGGTGGCCCGGAGCAAGCCCGTTTCCACCGCCTCAAGGCGGGCCCACACTCGTTCGATAGGGATGAGGTCGCGAACGACGGGGCGATCCATGGAGGGCCTCTGCGCCGGGTGCCCGAGGATGGTAGCCGAGGGCATGTCCCAAGACCCCTTCCCACCGGAGAACGGGGGTGGGAAGGTGATGCCGTTTGGGCCCGCTGCCGCCCCCCGAGAGGGAGGGAGGAGGCCGGGTTGGGTTCGACCGCCCCACCGCTATAGTCACCGAGGCGCCTCCGCAACCGGAAGCGCCGTTGCTGCATCAGGAGACTGAGAGCCTTGTTCGAGAGGTTCACTGACCGAGCCCGTCGGGTGGTGGTCCTGGCCCAGGAAGAGGCCAGGTTGCTCAACCACAACTACATCGGCACCGAGCACATCCTCCTCGGCCTCATCCACGAGGGCGAGGGGGTGGCCGCCCGGGCCCTGGAGGGCATGGGCATCAGCCTGGAGTCGGTGCGCTCCCAGGTGGTGGAGATCATCGGCCAGGGAGCCCAGGCCCCCAGCGGCCACATCCCCTTCACCCCGCGGGCCAAGAAGGTCCTCGAGCTGTCCCTGCGCGAGGCCCTGCAGCTGGGGCACAACTACATCGGCACCGAGCACATTCTCCTCGGCCTGATCCGCGAGGGCGAGGGGGTGGCCGCCCAGGTGCTGCAGAAGCTGGGGGCGGAGCTGCACAAGGTCCGCCAGACCGTCATCCAGCTGCTGTCCGGCTCCCATTCCGGAGAGGCCTCGGGCCAGGAGCCTTCCTCCGGCGGGCGGCGCGGTGGAGCTCAGGGAGCCGGCACTCCTGAGTCCTCCGGCGGCGGATCCACCGTCCTCGACCAGTTCGGGCGCAACCTCACCCAGTACGCCCGCGAGCGCAAACTCGACCCGGTGATCGGCCGGATGCGGGAGATCGACCGGGTTATGCAGATCCTCTCCCGCCGCACCAAGAACAACCCGGTGCTGGTGGGGGAGCCCGGGGTGGGCAAGACCGCCATCGTCGAAGGCCTGGCGCAGCGCATCATCGCCGGCGAGGTGCCCGAGACCCTCAAGGGCAAGCAGATCTACACCCTCGACCTGGGGGCCCTGGTGGCCGGCTCCCGCTATCGCGGCGACTTCGAGGAGCGGCTGAAGAAGGTGCTCAAGGAGATTCGCACCCGCGGCGACATCGTCATGTTCATCGACGAGATCCACACTCTGGTGGGAGCCGGAGCCGCCGAGGGGGCCATCGACGCCGCCAGCATCCTGAAGCCCATGCTGGCCCGGGGCGAGCTGCAGACGGTGGGAGCCACCACGCTGGAGGAGTACCGCAAGCACCTGGAGAAGGACTCCGCCCTGGAGCGTCGCTTTCAACCGGTGCAGGTGGACGAGCCCTCGGTGGCCGAGACCATCGAAATCCTCAAAGGCCTGCGGGAGAAGTACGAGACGCACCACGGCGCCCGCTACACCGACGCCGCCCTGGTGAGCGCGGCCAACCTGGCCGACCGCTACATCGCCGACCGGCACCTGCCCGACAAGGCGATCGACCTCATCGACGAGGCGGGGAGCCGTATGCGCATCCATCGCCGGCCCTCGTCGCCGGAACTCGACGACCTCGACCGGCGCATCGCCGGCTTGCGGGGCCAGAAGGAGGAGGCCGTCCAGGCCCAGCAGTTCGAGCGGGCCGCCCAGGTGCGCGACCAGGAGCGGACCCTGCTCTCCGAGCGCCTGCGCCTGGAAGCGGAGATTTCCCCCGGGACGACCTTCTCGGTCATCGACGAGGAGCAGATCGCCGAAGTCCTGGCCCAGTGGACGGGCATCCCGGTGCAGAGCCTCACCGAGGAGGAGACGAGCAAGCTCCTGCGCATGGAAGACGAGCTCCACAAGCGCATCGTGGGCCAGCATGAGGCGATCGTGGCGGTCAGCCGGGCCATTCGCCGTACCCGGGCCGGCCTCAAGGACCCCAAGCGCCCGGCGGGCTCGTTCATCTTCCTGGGCCCCTCGGGCGTGGGGAAGACCGAGACGGCCAAGGCCCTAGCCGAGTTCCTCTTCGGCAACGAGAACGCCCTCATCCAGCTGGACATGTCCGAGTACATGGAGAAGCACACCGTCAGCCGGCTGGTGGGCTCGCCGCCGGGTTACGTGGGCTACGACGAGGGCGGCCAGCTCACCGAAGCGGTGCGGCGCAAGCCCTTCTCGGTGGTGCTCTTCGACGAGATCGAGAAGGCTCACCCCGACGTCTTCAACACCCTCCTGCAGATTCTCGAGGACGGGCGCCTCACCGACGCCCAGGGCCGAACGGTGGACTTCAAGAACACCGTGATCATCATGACCTCCAACCTGGGCACCGCCGACCTGCGCCGCAAGTCCATCGGCTTCGTGGCCGAGGGGGCCGAGGTGGGCTACCAGCAGATCAAGGACAAGGTGACCGAGGCCCTCAAGCGGTCGTTCCGCCCGGAGTTCCTCAACCGCATCGACGAGGTCATCGTCTTCCACGAGCTGACCATGGGTGAGGTCGGCCAGATCGTGGACCTGATGATGGCCCGGGTGCGCCGCCAGCTGGAGTCCCAGGCGTTGGAGCTGATGCTCACCGACTCCGCCAAGGAGGTCCTGGCCCGCAAAGGCTACGACCCTCAACTGGGCGCCCGGCCGCTGCGGCGGGCCATCCAGCGCCTTCTCGAGGATCCCCTGTCGGAGAAGGTTCTCTTCCACGAGTTCCCCGCCGGCTCCACCATCCTGGTGGATGTGGACGAGGAGGGCGCCGGCCTCACCTTCGTCCCGGTGTCGGCGCCGGATCGCCCTCCGGTCGAAATGGCCGACTCGCCCGAGGCTTAGAGGGCGATCGGCCCGACGAACGGGCCTTCAGTTGGTTTAGACTCCGGTTACGGCCTGTGATGGCCTGAATGTGGGACGGAGCGAAGAGGAGCCAGATTCCATGATGAGAAGAAGGCTTGCCCTGGTCGCGCTCTTGGCAGTGTTCGGCCTCGTCGTCGCCGCTTGCGGCGACGACGACGGCGGCACGACCGCTGCCCCGACGACGACCGCGGCTACCACGACCACCGCTGCCCCGACGACGACCGCAGCCCCGACGACGACGGCGCCGCCCGAGACGACGACGACGGCCGCCCCGATCGCGGCGAAGATCTGCGAGATCACCGACGTCGGCGGCATCGACGACAAGTCCTTCAACGAGACGGCCTGGAGGGGCATGGAGCTGGCTCGCGACCAGCTCGGTGTCGAGGTGGCCTACCTGGAGTCCCAGGCTGCCACCGATTACCGGCCGAACATCGACGCCTTCGTGAACGAGGGCTGCGAACTGATCATCACCGTCGGGTTCCTGCTCGCCAACGACACCGCTCTGGCGGCCTGTGACTACCCGGATCAGAAGTTCGCCATCATCGACCAGCAGCCGGAGTTCTATCCCGGCTCGCCGTGGGCCGATGCCGACGGCAACCCGCTGTGTGACTTCTCCCAGGTCCGCGGCCTGACCTTCGCCACCGACGAGGCGGCATTCCTGGCCGGGTACCTGGCGGCCGGCATGACCCAGTCCGGCGTGGTGGGCACCTTCGGCGGCATCAACATCCCGCCGGTGACCATCTTCATGGACGGCTTTGTCAAGGGCGTCCGCTACTACAACGAGCTGAACGGCACCGACGTCCAGGCGCTCGGCTGGAACCCGGACACCGCCGAAGGGTTGTTCACGGGCAACTTCGAGAGCCTCGACGACGGCCGGGCATTCGGGGAGAACCTGAACGACGAAGGCGCCGACATCGTCCTGCCGGTGGCCGGCCCCGTGGGCCTGGGCACCGCGGCGGCAGCGCAGGAGCGCGGCTTCCTGGTCATCGGTGTCGACGCCGACCAGTACCTCACCGCCCCCGAGTTCGCCGGCGTCTGGCTGACCTCGATCCTGAAGAACATGGACGTGGCCGTGCTCAACACGATCACCAACGTGCTCAACCTGGGCTCGGTCGGCAACCTGTACGTGGGCACCCTCGCCAACGGCGGCGTGGGCCTGGCCCCGTACCACGACCTCGAGGGCACCGTCCCGGCCGACCTGGCCGCTGCCATCGAGCAGATCAAGGCGGACATCATCGCCGCCGGCGGCCTGGCTGCCTTCCTGACCTCGTAGGGGTAACAGGGAGTATCCAGAGACCCGAAGCGTGAGGATCCCCCCGGCTCGCCGGGGGGATCCTCTTTTTTGGGCGGCGGCCGGGCCGTCGTGTAGTCTGCGCCCTCACCGAGGGGAGTGAGGGAGCGGGGTTGGAACTCCAGCTGCGAGGAATCACCAAGCGATTCCCCGGCGTGCTCGCCAACGACCGCATCGACCTCACGGTGCGCTCCGGCGAGATCCTCGGCCTGCTGGGCGAGAACGGTGCCGGCAAGACCACTCTCATGAACATCCTCTACGGCCTCTACTCGGCCGACGAGGGAGAGATCCTCATCGAGGGCGAGGTGCAGCAGTTCTCCGGCCCGGGCGACGCCATCGCGGCCGGGATCGGCATGGTGCACCAGCACTTCATGCTGGTCCCGGTCTTCAGCGTGGCGGAGAACGTGGTGCTGGGCGTCGAGCCCACCCGCCGCATGCCCGCCTGGCTGGGGCCGGCGCTCGCCGGGGCCTTCGGCGCAATGATCGCCGGTTCCTCCTTCGCTTTGTCCTGGTTCGGCTGGCCGACCTGGCTGTGGGCCATCCTGATGGCGATCGTCGGCGGGGCGGTGGGCTTCCTCGCCCGGTGGGCTTGGCCGTTCCTCACCCGCTCCAAGGGCAAGGCGCGTCGTGGGGGCTCCATCAACATGCGCGAGGCGCGGCGCGACGTCAGGGAGATCTCGGAGCGCTACGGCCTGGAAGTGGACCCCGAAGCGATCATCGAGGACCTGCCCGTAGGGGTGCAGCAGCGGGTGGAGATCATCAAGGTCCTCTTCCGCGAGGCCCAGTTCCTCGTCTTCGATGAGCCCACCGCAGTGCTGACCCCCCAGGAGGTCCAGGAGTTCTTCGGCATCGTGCGCTCGCTGCGCGACGCCGGCAAGGGCATCGTGTTCATTACCCACAAGCTGGGCGAGGTGATCGAGATCTCCGACCGTATCGCCGTGCTGCGCGACGGCCGGGTGGTGGGTGAGGCGCTCCCCGGAGAGGTCGACCAGAACTGCCTCGCCGAGATGATGGTGGGCCGCCCGGTAGAGCTCACCGTGGCCAAGGAGACCGCGACCCCGGGCGACGCGGTGCTCGAGGTGACCGACCTGGTGGTGCTCGACGAGCGGGAGCACCCGGCGGTCAACGGGGTCTCCTTCCGGGTCCGGGCGGGGGAGATCGTGGGGATCGCCGGCGTCCAGGGCAACGGTCAGACCGAGTTGGTGCGGGCTCTCACCGGCATGCGGCCTCCGCTGCGGGGGTCCATCAGGATCGCCGGGGAGGAAGTGGCCGGAGCCGACCCGCGACACATCCACCGGCTGGGTGTGGCTCACGTGCCCGAGGACCGCCTGCGCCATGGGCTGGTAACCGCCTTCACCGTGGCCGAGAACATGGTTCTCGACAGCTACCACTCCGCCCCCTACTCCCGGGCGTTCGTCATGGACTGGGGCAAGACCCGGGAGGAGTCGCGCCGTCTGGTGGAGCAGTTCGATGTGCGCACCCCGAGCATCGAGGTCAAGGCGGCCAACCTCTCCGGCGGCAACCAGCAGAAGGTGATCGTGGCCCGGGAGTTCGGGCGGGAGAACGTGAAGCTGGCCGTGGCGTCTCAGCCCACCCGCGGCCTCGACGTCGGGTCCATCGAGTACATCCACAGTCAGATCGTCACCCAGCGCGACCGCGGGGCGGCGATCCTCATCGTCTCCACCGAGCTCGACGAGGTCATGGCCCTCAGCGATCGGCTGCTGGTGATGTACCGGGGCAAGGTGGTGGCCGAGCTCGACCCCAAGCAGGTCACCCCGGCCGAGGTCGGCCTCCACATGGCAGGAGCGAAGCTGTGAGCGATCGACCCGAGCTCGAGCAGTCTCCGGAGGAGAAGAAGCCCGGGCGTCTCGGCAGCCGCCTGTTCCGGGAGATCACCGGGGTGGGCGTCGACTGGCGCAGCGCGATGCTGGTCCCCCTCCTGGCGGTGATCACCGCCCTCATCGTCAGCGCGGTGATCATCGCCATCACCGACGTTGATGCGCTGCGCATGTGGGGCAGCAAGCCGGGTGAGGCCGCCGCCGAGACGTTCGGCACCATTCGCGATGCCTACGTGGCCCTGTTCAAGGGCGCTTTCTGGGGCCTCAAGGCGTTCTCCGAAACCCTGATTGCCGCCGCGCCCCTGATCCTGACCGGGCTGTCGGTGGCCATCGGCTTCCGGGCGGGCCTCTTCAACATCGGGCCCGAGGGGCAGATGCTCATGGGCGGCCTGGCCGCCACCATCATCGGCTTCTACTTCGATCTCCCCGCCGTCATCCACCTGCCCTTCGCCCTGTTGGGCGGCCTCGTGGCCGGGGCCATCTGGGGCGGCATCCCCGGCCTGCTACGGGCCAAGACGGGAGCCCATGAGGTCATCACCACCATCATGTTGAACTGGATCGCCATCCGGTTCATCGACTGGGTGTTGAAGACCAGTTTCGTCCAGCAGGGCGGGCGCCAGGACCCGGTTTCCAAGAACGTCCGGCCCAGTGCCCTCTTGCCCCGGTTCTTCGACGACCCCACCATCCGCCTCCACGCCGGGGTCATCGTGGCCCTGCTGGCCGCCGCCTTCATCTTCTGGCTGCTGTATCGCACCACGATTGGCTATCAGTTCCGGGCGGTGGGCTACAACCCCGATGCGGCGCACTACGCCGGCATGAAGGTCACCTGGATGTACGTGCTGGTCATGGCCATTGCCGGGGGTATGGCCGGCCTGGGCGGGGCCAACCAGATCCTCGGGCCCCTGGTCCGGGCTACCCCAGGGTTCTCCGCGGGCATCGGCTTCGACGCCATCGCCCTGGCGCTGCTGGGTCGCTCCCATCCGGTGGGAGTGGTCCTGGCCGGCCTGCTGTTCGGGGCTTTGGAGGCGGGAGGCCGTGAGATGCAGGTGGCCACCGACGTGTCCATCGACCTCATCTTGGTGGTGCAGGCCTTGATCGTGGTGTTCATCGCCGCTCCGGCGCTGATCCGGGCCATCTACCGGGTGCGCACCGGTGGCGAAGCAGAGCGGATCACTAAGGGGTGGGCGGCATGACCGCCGAAGCCGCTCTTCGCTCCCCGCGGGAGATCCGCCGGGCCCGCTACCTGGGCATCACCTACCTGGTGCTGTCCGGGTTCGTGCTGTGGTTCTTCGGCATCGGCAGCTGGGGCGAGGGGATCGCCGACTTCGGCATGGCCCGGCCCACCGACACCTTCGACTGGATCCCCAGCCTGCCGGTGCCTGCGGCCGCTTTCGCCATCGGAGTGGCGGTGGTATTCGCCTTCATGGGCGGGGTGCAGTTGGTCCGTGGCTTCGGGCGCTGGCAGAACCGCATCCTGGCCATCGCCTTCATCCTGTTCATCTTTGCCTTCCTCGGCTGGGCCGCCGCGGGGCAGTCCTTTAACCTCGTCGGCATGCTGCGCACCGCCGTGGAGCGCAGCACCCCGATCACCTTCGGGGCGCTGGCGGGCCTCCTCGGTGAGCGGGTGGCGGTCATCAACATTGCCATCGAAGGGCAGTTGCTCGCCGGGGCCTTCGCCGGGGCCCTGGTCGCCTCGATCACGAGCAACGCCTGGCCGGGCGTGGTCGCGGCGGTGCTGGTGGGGCTGTTCTTCGGCTGGGTGCTGGCGGTGCTGGCCATCCGCTACCGGGTGGACCAGATCATCATCGGGGTGGTCATCAACATTTTCGTGCTGGGACTGACCTCGTTCCTCACTGCCCGGATCCTCGCCCCCAACCCCCACCTGAACAGGGGGATCAAGCTGAACTCCTGGCGCATCCCCGGCTTGGGCGATATCCCCGTCATCGGGCCGATCTTCTTCGACCAGACGATCTTCGTGTACGCCTCGCTGATCCTGGTGGCGGTGCTGGCCTACACCCTGTTCCACACCAGGTGGGGCCTGCAGGCCCGGGCGGTGGGCGAGCACCCGCGGGCGGCGGACACCGTGGGCATCAACGTCTACCGCTACCGCTACCTCAACGTGCTGCTGGGCGGGGCGGTGGCCGGCTTCGGCGGCGCCTACTTCACCATCGGCACGGTGGGCCGCTTCGACGAGAACATGACCACGGGCCGCGGCTTCATCGCCCTGGCCGCCATGATCTTCGGCCGCTGGCACCCGGTGGGGGCCCTCTCGGCGGCTCTGATCTTCGGCTTTGCCGATGCCCTGGCCGGCAAGCTGGGCATCCTGCAGACCGGGATCCCTTCGGAGTTCCTGCTGATGGCCCCCTACATCGCCACCCTGGTGGTCGTCACGGGGATCGTCGGCAAGGCCCGCCCGCCCGCTGCCGATGGCCAGGTGTACGTGAAGGAGTAGGGCCGCGCCCGGCGCGAGGGGGCCGGGAGAGTCCAGACCCCGGCGGCGCGGGCGCCACTACGCTCGCCCCTGATGCCTGCCCGCTCCCCGCTCCCGGTGGCTCTAGCCCTGCTGGCCGCGGCCTACGTGGCGGCGCAGATACTGGCCGATGTGACCAGCCTGAAAATCACCGAGGTGGCCGGCTTCAGCATGGACGCCGGCACCCTGGTGTACCCCTTCACCTTCACCTTGCGCGACCTGGTCCACAAGGTGGCCGGGAAGCAGGTGGCCCGCGCCCTGATCATCGCCGCCGCAGTGATCAACATGCTCATGGCGGGGCTGTTTTGGCTGGTGGCCCGGCTGCCCGGCGTCGCCGGTTCGGGCCCGCAGACCGAGCTGTTCGGCTCGGTCCTGGCGCCGGTCTGGCGGATTGTGTTCGCCTCGATCATCGCCGAGGTGATCGCCGAGTTCGTCGACACGGAGGCCTATTCCTGGTGGGAGCGGCGCTTCGGGAGCCGCCTGCAGTGGGGCCGGGTGCTGGCCTCCAACGCGGTTTCGGTGCCTCTGGACACCATCCTGTTCGTCCTCATCGCCTTCGCCGGGCGCCTCGGCTCCGGTGACCTGACGGAGATCTTCGTGACCAACGTCTTGGTCAAGGGCGTGGTGACCGTGGTGTCGATCCCCTGGATCTACTTCGTCCGTCCCGGCGCGGGGCGCGGCGGTGACCGCGAGGCGGCTCAGCCGCCGGTGGTCTCGGGAGAGACGCGACCGTAGAAGGCGATCTCCTGCAACGCCAGCTCCTTGAAGGGCTCCTTGCCTTCGTACGTCTGGCCCGGGTAGGCGCTGGTGATAGTGACGGTCACGCTGGAGGTGCGCAAGCTGCGCAATTGCACCCGCTGGGGCTCGTTGGTGTCTTCCAGTTCGGCGATGGTCGCCTGGGGCAGGTCGTCGATGACGATCTCGACGCCTTTGATGCGAGCGTTGCGCTCGAAGCGCTCGGTGTCGTCGAGGTTGTAGAGGATGACCTCGGCGATCTGCACCGGCGGGGAGAAGAGGAAGGTGATCTCGGTGCCCACTCCGCCTTCCCGGGCGTTCCAGGAGTTGTCGGGGTCGTCGTCGATAAGCGCCTCGCAGGGGTAGGAGGCCAGCTCCGACGAGCAGTCCACGCGGATCGGCTGCAGCTCCACGATGTCGAGGACGACGGTCGTGGTGCTGCTGGTGGTGGTGGATTCGGCCGTGCCGTCGCCACCTCGGAAGACGTTCACCGCTAGGGCGAGCAGAGCCACGGTGAGGATGACCCCGGCCAGCACCATTAGGGCCCGGGCCCCGGCGGTGGTCCGCAACATGGGCTGAGGGGCCACCGGCAGCGGTGCCTGGGAGAGGCGGGCGCCGCAGGAGTCGCAGTGGCGGTTGAACGGCGGGTTCAGCGTGCCGCAGGAGGGACAGGGCACCCCGGTGGGCGGCCCGCCCCGCCCGCCGCCGGAGCGCGGCGCGGGGGGCTCCACGGAACGGGGCGCCGTCCGGCGGGTCTCGCCGGTGGGCTTGTCCTCGAGCTCGAAGGGTTCGAAGACCTCGTCAAAGGGTTCGTCGGGCCTGTCGTCCACGATCCTCACCTGGGGTGGTGCGTCGGGCCCGCACGGGGGTGCCGGCGCCGTCGCAGTATTGTGCCACGGATGGAGGCTTTGGCAGCGCAGTGGCTCGCCGAGATCCGGGCGGTGGAGGGTTGGTCGGTGGGGAACGCCTTCGGTGCCTTGCTGTTGAGCGCCGTGGTGCTGGGCCTCGTCCTCTACGCCTTTTGTGTCACCCTGCGGCGGTAGCGTCACCTCGTGCGCTACCGGTGTGAGTCCTGCGGCTACTCCAGTCCCAAGTGGATGGGGTTCTGCCCCGGCTGCGGCGACCCGGCCCCCCTGGTCGAGGCGCCCGCCGCTCCGGGGCGCCCGGGGGCGAGCCGGGCGGCGCGGGTGACACCGCTCACCGAAGTTGGGCCCGACTCGGCTCGCCGGCTCCTCACCGGCATCGAGGAGATCGACCGGGTGCTCGGAGGGGGCTTGGTCCCCGGAGCCACCGTGCTGCTGGGCGGCGAGCCCGGGGTGGGTAAGTCCACCCTGCTGCTCCAGGTCGCCGGAGTGTTGGCGGCCGCTGGGTCGACCGTCCTCATGGCCAGCGCCGAGGAGTCGGCCGCTCAGGTGGCCCTCCGGGCGGGCCGGCTGGGCCTGGCGTATCCCGGGGTGCTGCTGGCCGCCGAGCGCGACGTCGATGCCATCATCGCCGCGGCCGACCGGGCCCGGCCCGACCTGCTGGTGGTGGACTCCGTGCAGACGGTGGCTGCGGCCGAGGTGGGGGGGACCCCGGGGGGAGTGGCGCAGGTGCGCGAGGCGGCGGCCCGCCTGGTCCACTTCTCCAAGGAGAGCGGGGTGCCGGTGGTGCTGGTGGGGCACGTCACCAAGGACGGCTCCATTGCCGGCCCACGCCTCCTCGAGCATGCCGTGGACGTAGTGCTGTATCTCGAGGGCGACGTGGAGCGGGGATTACGGGTGCTGCGCAGTCTCAAGAACCGCTTCGGCGCCACCCATCAGGTGGGGTTGTTCGAGATGGGCGACGCCGGCATGCGGCCCGTGCCCGACCCCTCGGGTTGGCTGGTGGCCGGCTGGAAGGGGGATGTCCCCGGCAGTGTGGTGTTCCCTTCGGTCGACGGGCGCCGGCCGTTGCTGGTCGAGGTGCAGGCGCTGGTCTCCCCTCACGCCGTGGCGACCCCACGGCGCAGCGTGCGGGGCCTCGAGGCGGCCCGGGTCCATCAGGTTCTGGCGGTGCTCGACCGTCACGCCCGCTTTCGTCTGGGTGACCGGGACGTTTACGTCTCGGTGGTCGGGGGCTTGCAGGTGCGCGACCCCGGTGCCGACCTCCCGGTGGCCATCGCCCTGGTGTCGTCCTATCTCGACCGGCCGCTGGGGCCCATCGCCGCCTGGGGGGAGGTGGGGCTCACCGGCGAGGTGCGCGCCGTGGCATACGGAGACCGCCGCGCCGGCGAGGCCGCTCGGCTCGGGGTGGGCGT
Organism: Acidimicrobiia bacterium; assembly: GCA_016932695.1. Taxonomy (GTDB): domain Bacteria; phylum Actinomycetota; class Acidimicrobiia; order Spongiisociales; family UBA11373; genus VGBK01. Next base: position 12,486 of record JAFGCH010000016.1, read on the forward strand.
GGTGGTCGGGCCCACCGGCAACGGGGAGGATCGCATCGAGCGGGCCCTAGTGCGCGCCGGGCTTCCGCCGGCTTCCTGAGCCCCCGCTCAGGTGCCCAAGGCCCCGCGCCGTAGTAGCCTCGCCCGGAATGACCAAGCGCGACGCCGCCCTCGACGTCCTCCGCTCCCTGGCTCCCGGGACCCCGCTGCGACGGGCCGTGGAGCTGATCCTCAGCCAGGATTCCGGCGCGCTCATCGTGCTGGGCTATGGCCCCGACATCGAGGGCATCTGTAGCGGCGGGTTCCACCTCGAGGGGGCTCAGTTCAGCCCGGCCCGGCTCGCCGAGCTGGCCAAGATGGACGGGGCGGTGATCCTCGAGGAGGGGGGGGAGATGATCCGGCGTGCCAACGTCCATCTCATCCCCGACCCCGACATCCCCACTCTGGAGACCGGGACCCGCCACCGTACGGCCGAGCGGGTGGCGGTGCAGACGGGCCGCCCGGTGGTGGTGGTCAGCCAGGGCCGAAGCATGGTCACCGTTTACACCCGGAGGGGCAAGCACGAGCTGCGCAGCCCCACGGCGCTGCTCGAGCAAGCCAATCAGAACCTCCTGACGCTGGAGCGATTCCGCTGGCGGCTCAACGAAGTGGAGAGTCGGCTCACCCAGCTCGAGGTGGACGACGTCGTGGCCTGCCGGGATGTGGTGCGGGTGCTGCAGCGGGCGGCCCTGGTGCATCACATCGCCCGCGACCTGGAGCACTACTCGGTGGAGTTGGGAGGAGAAGGACAGCTGACCCGCATCCAGCTGGAAGACCTCATCACCGGTGTCAAGGAGACCGCCGAGCAGGTGTACGTAGACTACGCCCGCACCTTCCCGCCACAGACCCGCCAGCCCCTCGACCTCCTCGAGGGCCTCAGCACCGAGCACCTCGGGGACCCGTCGCGAGTGGCTTCGCTCCTGGGCCTGGGCCCTCTCGATGCCCGGATGCGCCCTCGCGGTTATCGGGCGCTGAATAGGGTGCCGCGCCTCCCGGAGACCGTGAAGTCCTCTCTGGTGGCCCGTTTCGGCGAGCTGCAGAGCCTGTTGCGGGCTTCGGTCGGCGACCTCGACGAGGTGGAAGGCGTCGGCCGGGCGCGGGCCCGGCAACTACGGCACTACTTCGACCGCCTCCTCGAGTCCAACCGGGCTTGGGCCGTCGACGAGGCGTGAGCCCGGGGCTCCCACCCCCCGGGGGTACAATGCCGTCCCCCATCCGGTGAGGCGCATGGCCGCGGACAAGAAGACCCCCGCACGCCCTGCCGCGGCCCCGACCAAGGCGGCCGCGTCCCAGGGCGTCAAGTCGGTTTCGAAGGCAGCAACGGCGGCGGCAAAGGCAGAGGCCGCAGCACCGAAGCCCGAGCCCAAGAAGCCCGCCCCGAAGAAGGCGGAGCCCAAGAGACCCGTCCCCAAGAAGGCGGAGCCGAAGAAGCCCGTCTCCAAGAAGCCCGAGGTCGAGAAGCCGGAAGCTAAGAAGCCGGCGCCGAAGGCAGCAGGGCCCAAGAAAGCGGAGCCCAAGAAAGCGGCGGCCAAGAAGCCCGTTCCCAAGAAGGCCGAGGTCGAGAAGCCCGGAGCAGGGAAGCCGGCGCTGAAGAAGGCGGAGCCCAAGACGCCGGTGTCGAAGAAGGCGGAGCCGAAGAAGCCCATTCCCAAGAAGCCGGAGGCCAAGAAGCCGGAGCCCAAGAAGGAAGCCCGCCCCACTCCGCCGCCTTCCCCCTTCGCCGTCGGCGACAAGGTGGTGTACCCCCACCACGGTGCGGCGGTGATCACCCGCCGGGAGCGGGTCGACTTCCAGGGGCAGCGCACCGACTACTTCGTCCTCGAGGTGGCCACCGATCAGCTCATCCTCAAGGTCCCGGTGCAGAGCGCGGTGGAGCGCGGGGTGCGGCCGGTGATATCGCGGGCTGTGGCTCGCAAGGTGCTGGCCATCTTCAAGGAACCTCCCGAGGAGGCCGGGGCCAACTGGAGCCGCTGGTACAAGCTCCTCACCGAGAAGATCAACAGCGGCGACATCTTCCAGGTGGCGGAGGTGGTGCGCGACCTCACCTTCGCCCAGCAGACCAAGGGCATCTCCCCGGCGCTGAAGCGGATGCTCTCCAAGGCGCGGCTGATCCTGGCCAGCGAGCTTCGGTTTGCCCTCGATGTGACCGAAGAAGAGGCCATGAAGCGGCTCGACAAGGCCCTCCCCCGGGTGGAGGTCGCCGAGGAGCTCTGAGGCGGCGATGCTCATCGAACTAGTTCGCCTGGTGGTGACTCTGGGGCTCACCGCCGCCGGCTTTCTCATCGGACGCGAGGTGCCCGGTTGGTTCTCCGGCCGCACCATCGACCCCGACGCCGCCATCGTGGTCGGCACTGTGATCGGCGCCGGCCTGGGTTACGTAGTCGGCGGCCTGCTGGGCCGCGGCATCCGGCGAGGCCTCGATCGGGCGCCGCAGCTGGTGGCGCGGGCCTCCGGCCCGCAGCTCTTTGCCGGGACCTTCGGCATGGTCGCCGGGCTGTTGGTGGGGACGGTGGCCGGCCTGCCTCTGGTGCTGCTGGCCCCGGCGGTGGTGGGCTGGCCGGTAGCGAGCCTGATCGTGGTGGTGCTGGCTGCATTCGGCGGGCGGGTCTTCGCCGCACGAGCACACGACCTGCTCGCTGCCGCCGGCCTGCGCTCGCGCACCGCGACCCGGCGCAGCCCTTCCGGGGGCGGCTACGTCATCGATACCTCGGCGGCCATCGACGGGAGGGTGCTGGAGCTGGCCCGGGCCGGGGTTGTAGGCGGCGAGGTATGGGTGCCCGAGTTCGTCCTCGACGAACTGCAGGGCATCGCCGACTCCGGCAGCAAAGAGCGGCGCCGGCGCGGGCGGCGAGGGCTGGAGGTCCTGGAGGCCCTGCGCGACGTGCCCGCCGTGGAGGTGCATGCTGCGGAGGCCGATCTTCCCGGCTACGAAGGGGTCGACGCCAAGCTCGTCGCCCTGTGCCAGCGGAGCGGAGCCACCCTGGTGTCCACCGACTCCAACCTGGCCCGGGCGGCCGGCTTGCGGGGAGTGGCCGTGCTCAACCCGCAGACCCTGGGGGAGATGCTCCGTCCCCAGTACCTGGCCGGCGATCGCTTGGACCTCAAGATCGAGCGTGCCGGTACCGAGCCGGGGCAGGGGGTGGGTTACCTGGACGACGGCACCATGGTGGTCGTCGAAGGCGCCGCCGAAGTCGTGGGGCAGATGGTGGAGGTCGAAGTGGCCAACACCCTGCGCACCTCGGTGGGCCGGATGGTGTTCGCCAAGCTGGAGCCATGACGATCCACGGCATCCTGGTTGCCGCCGGGCGCGGGGAGCGCTTCGGGGGCCCCAAGCATGCTGCCCTGCTGCGCGGCCGCCCTCTCTGGGAGTGGGGGCGGGAGGCCCTCCGCCGCGGGGGAGTGGACGAGTTGGTGGTCGTTGGGGATGTGCCGGGCGGCGTCCCGGGAGGGGCGCGGCGGCGCGACTCGGTGTGGGCCGGCCTCGCGGCGCTGCCCGCATCGGCTTGCCACGTGCTGATCCACGATGCCGCCAGGCCGCTGGCGTCGGCCGACCTGGTGCGGCGGGTCATCGACCGTCTCCTGGTCGGAGGGGTCGATGCGGTGGTGCCCGTCGTCCCGGTGCGGGACACCCTGAAGCGGGTGGAGGATGGCTGGGTGGTGCGGACGGTGGATCGGCGCGACCTGGTTGCGGCGCAGACGCCCCAGGGCTTCAAGGTGGAGGTGCTGCGAGCCGCTCATCGGACCGGGGACGACGACGCTGGAGATGATGCCGTCATGGTGGAATGGATCGGGGGCAGCGTGGCCTGCGTCGAGGGCGAGGTGGCCAATCTGAAGGTCACCTACCCCGGCGACCTGGCCTTGGCCGAGGCCTGGCTGTCATGAGGGTGGGCTGGGGCTTTGATGCCCATCGCTTCGGGGGGGCGGGCCGGACCCTCCTGGGCGGAGTGGTGGCCGACCGGGCCCGCGGCGTGGAGGCCACCTCCGACGGCGACGTGCTGGCGCACGCCGTGGCCGACGCCCTGCTCGGGGCGGCCGCCCTCGGCGACCTGGGGGCGCTCTTCCCCTCCGGCGACCCTCGCTGGCGGGGGGCCGACAGTATGGGCCTCCTGGCCGAGGTGGTATCCCGGGTGATGGCCGCCGGGTACCGCGTGACCTCACTCGATGCCACTGTGATCGCCCAGGAAGTGCGGGTGGCACCCCATCGGGAGGCGATCCGGGAGCGCCTCGCCGCCGTCCTGGAGACCGACGCCGTGGCGGTCTCGGTCAAGGCCACGACCACCGACGGGCTGGGCTTCCTGGGCCGGGACGAGGGGCTGGCCGCGATGGCGATAGTGGTCCTCGAGCGGGCGTGAGGCCGAAAGCACCGAGCCGGGGGGCTAGACGCGCCGCAGGAGGAGAGCGGCGATCGCCGCCAGAGCGGCCCCGCTAGCGAACGCCGCCGTCGGCCCGAACCCGGCATAAAGGGCACCGAAGAGCAGCGAGGCCGGCAGCGCCGCCAGGCCGATCACGGCGTGGTAGGCGCCGAAAGCGGTGCCGCGGGCGTCGGCCCCTGCCATGTCGGCGACCCAGGCTCTCTCCACCGGCTCGGTCAGCCCGTAGTAGAGGCCGTACACGAGGAACAGAGCGACCAGGCCCGCGGTCCCCGGCATCAGGCCGAAACCCAGGTAGACGGCGGCGTACACCCCCCAGCCGGCAAGCACCATCGGCCGGCGCCCCAGCCGGTCCGACAGGCGCCCCCCGAACCAGGTGGCTCCCATCTTCACCGCGTGCAGGCCGGCCCACAGGAGGGCGATATCGGCTGCCCCGATCCCGGCATCGTTGAAGCGCAGCAGCAAGAAGGCGTCGGCGCTGTTCCCCAGGGTGAAGATCCCGACGGCCATCAGGAAGCGTCGCAGCTGGGGGCTGAGGGCAGCCCCGCCGGGCACCGGCGTGGGAGGTGCGGCTCGGGTCGGCCGGGGGACCTCGTGCACGGCGAAGACGAGGATTGCCATGACTACCAGGGCGGGCAGCCCGGCCAGGAGGAACACCTCGCGCAGGCCCATTCCCGGGATGGTCAGCAGCGCCGCGGCGACCAGCGGCCCGGCGACCGCCCCGGCGTGGTCCATAGCGCGCTGCAGCCCGAAGGCAGCCCCGTGCCGCTCGGGCGGGGTCACGTCGGCGATGAGGGCGTCGCGAGGCGATGTGCGTACGCCCTTGCCCACCCGGTCGAACACGCGGAGGGCCGCCACCGCGGGCCAGGCGCCTGCCAGACCGATCAGCGGACGGGCCGCGCCGGAGATCCCGTACCCGGCGACGACCAGGGCCTTGCGCCGGCCCCAGCGATCGGCCAGCCGTCCCGAGGCGGCCTTGAGCAGGGCGGCCACCGATTCGGCGGCACCCTCGATCACCCCCAGCGCCACCGCCCCCGCACCCAGCGTCTGCAGCAGGAACAGCGGCAGCAGCGGGTAGATCATCTCGCTGGACAGATCGGTGAGCAGGCTCACCACGCCCAGCGACACCACCGTCGCCGGGAGGCCCAGCCGGCGTCTCACGGCTCGGGCAAGCCCAGCGCCTGCCGTAGCGTGTCCGGTCTGTTGGTGATGATCCCGTCGACGCCGGCGGCCGCCAGGCGGCGGCCTTCCCCCGGGTCGTCGACCGTCCAGGCCATCAGCAGCATCCCCGCCCGGTGAGCCTCCTCCGCCAGGTCGAATGCGGAGTCTCCTGCCAGGGAGGCGGCGTGGGGCAGCAGCGCGGCGTGCCCCGCCTGCCCCGCCTCGGCTAGGGCCGGGAAGGGGGCCGCTCCCTCGTCCACCAGCCGACCGGTAGGGAGGTTCGGGGCCAGGGAGCGGGCCCGGGCGATGGTGCCCGGGTTGAAGGAGGTGACCAGCACCGCCCCGCCCCGCCCGGCGGCCATCGCGGCCAGCACCGCGGCGAGGAGGGCATCCTCGGGGTCCCAGTCGGGGTCGGCGGGGGAGTTCTTTACGTCGATGTCCACCCACATCCCGGCACAGGCCGCCAGCGCCTCGGACAGGGTGGGGACCCAAGGTGCCCGCCGACGGAGGGAGGCCTCGGTGTGCTCCACCATGGCTCCCACCCCGGGGATGAGGGCGTCGTGGTGCACCATCGCGGCCCCATCGGCGGTCCGGCGGACGTCGAGCTCCACCGCATCGGCCCCCAGCCGGGCCGCGCCCCGGAAGGCGGCCAGGGTGTTCTCCGGGTGGGCGGCGGAGGCGCCGCGGTGGGCAATCACCCAGGGGCGTCCCGGCGGAGAGAGCATCCGGGAGAGGGTACCCGCCGCTGATACCATCGGCGCCGTGCGGGTCTACAACACCCTGGGAAGAGAACTGCAGCCCTTCCGCACCCGGGTGCCGGGCGAGGTGACCATGTACACCTGCGGGCCCACGGTGCAGTCGGCGCCGCATGTGGGCCACGGGCGCCAGGCGGTGGCCTTCGACGTCATCCGCCGCTATCTGGAGTGGCGGGGCTACCAGGTCACCTACGTCACCAACATCACCGACATCGAAGACAAGATCATCAACGCCGCCGCCGAACAGGGCATCTCGACGGTCGAGGTGGCCGAGCGGGCTACGGCGCAGTTCCTCGAGGCCTACCGGCGGCTCGGCGTGCGGCCTCCGGATCGCCTGTGCTACGCCACCAAGGAGATCCCGCGCATGCTGGAGATGATCTCCCGTCTGGTGGAGCGGGGCCACGCCTACCCGGCGGCGGGCAGCGTCTACTTCTCGGTGGCCTCCTTCCCCGGATACGGCAAGCTCTCCGGGCGCAACCCGGACGAGTTGCTCGCCGGGGTCCGTGTCGAGCCGGGCGAGGAGAAGCGCCACCCGGCCGACTTCGCCCTGTGGAAGGCCTCCAAGCCCGGGGAGCCTTCCTGGGACTCGCCGTGGGGGCCGGGCCGGCCCGGCTGGCACATCGAGTGCTCGGCGATGGCCCAGGGGGAGCTGGGCTTCGGCTTCGACATCCACGGCGGGGGGCTCGACCTGGTCTTCCCGCACCACGAGAACGAGATCGCCCAGGCCGAGGCCGCGGTCGGCACTGCCCCCTTTGCCCGCTACTGGCTGCATAACGGCATGGTGAACCTGCGGGGAGAGAAGATGGCCAAGTCCACCGGCAATGTGGTGGGCCTGCTCGATCTGCTCGACCGCTACCCGCCGCTGGCGGTGCGCCTCTTCTACCTGCGGGCTCACTACCGAGCACCGCTGGACTTCTTCGAGGAGGCTCTGGCCGACTCCGCCGCCTCGCTGGAGCGGCTGTGGGCGTTCCGGCGCCGGGCCGGGCAGGCGGCCGCCCCGGTGCCCAATGCCATCGCCGGCTTCGCCGAGGCCATGGACGATGACTTCAACACTGCCGGCGCCATGGGGGTGCTCTTCGACCTGATCCGGGAAGGGAACCGGCGTCTCGACGAGGGGGAGGACGCCGGGCCCCAGGCGGGCGCTTTCGATGAGATCATCGGGGTGCTGGGCCTGGCCGAGCCGGTGGCGGGCCTCGACGACCTGGCCGGGCCGCTCCGCGACCTGGCGGCGGCGGTGGAAGTGGACGCCGGGGAGGCCGCCGCCACTCTGGAAGCCCTCATTGCCCGGCGGGCCCGGGCCCGGGCCGAGCGCGCCTGGGCGCTGAGCGACGAGATCCGCGACCGCCTGGCGACGCTGGGCATCGTGCTCGAGGACGGCCCCGATGGCACCGTCTGGCGCCGGCGCTGAGGTCGAAGGGCTGCACGCCGTGGCCGCCGCGGTGGCGGCGGGCCGGGTGGAGCGCCTATTCGTGGAAGCGGGGCGCGCCGAGGCCTTGCGTCGCTTGCGGGACGAGGCCGCCGCGGCCGGGGCCGAGGTGCAGGTGGTGCCGGACCTGGGCCGTCTGGCGGCCACCACCGCCCCGCAGGGAGTGGTGGCCCATTGCCGGCCCCTGCGGACTTTCGATCTCGTCGCGGTGGCGGGGCGGCAGTCCCCGGCGGCCCTCGTGGTGCTGGACCACTTGGAGGACCCGCGCAACGTGGGGGCCGTCGCCCGCTCGGCCCTGGCGGCCGGCATGACCGGCTTGGTGCTCGCCCGGCGCCGCTCCGCCCCGCTGGGGGCCACCGCTTTCAAGGCGGCGGCCGGGGCCCTGGAGCGCCTGCCGGTGGCTCTGGTCTCCTCGGTGGCGCAGGCGGTGGCCGACTTGGGTCGTCTGGGCGTCTGGACCGTGGGGCTGGATGCCGAGGCAACGCGCTCCCTGTTCGGCCTGCAACTGCTGGCCGAACCGGTGGCCGTCGTGGTCGGCGCGGAAGGCCGGGGCCTGGCCCCGCTGGTGGCCGACCGGGTGGACGCCAGAGTCTTCATTCCTCTGGGCGGGGGCGTGGAGAGCCTCAACGCCGCGGTGGCCGTCTCCCTCGCGTGCTACGAAGTGGCCCGGGTGCGGGTGGGGAGCAGGGAAGGCGCCGCGGGTTAGGCTGGCCGCCGTGCAGGCCCAATCGGTGTCGAGCGCCGCCGAGTTCCTGGAGAGAGCCGGGCCCCTGCTGAACGCCGACGAGGCGCGGCACAACCTCATACTGGGGCTGGCCTGGACTCTGCACGACCGGCCCGAGGTGTACCCCGAATTCCGCTTGTGGGTGGTGGAGGAGGAAGGGGGGCCGGCCGCCGCTGCTCTCATGACTCCGCCCCACAACCTGGTCCTGGCCGACGCTGCCGACCCGGGCGCCCTGCCCCTGCTGGCGGCGGCCGTGCGCGGTTCCGGGGTGCCGGTGCCCGGAGTGCTGGGCAACCGGCCCACGGTGGATGACTTCAACAGAGCCTGGGCCGCTCTCGGCGGCGTCACCCCGATCTTGCGCATGGCCGAGGGGGTCTTCGCCCTCGAGCGGGTGAGGCCCGTGGTCCCTGCACCGGGGCGCCCCCGCCCCGCCCTCCCCGGAGAACGCAACCTGATACTCGACTGGCTGGCCGCCTTCTTCGCCGAGGCGATGCCGTGGGAGCCGTCTCCGCCGGAGATGGCGGCGAGGATGGTCGACTACCGGCTGGAGAGCCAGACGGGGGACGACGGCCTCTGGCTGTGGGAGGATCGAGGCGAGGCGGTGTCGCTGGTCGGCTTTGGGGGGCGCACCCCGGGCGGGCAGCGGATCGGGCCGGTCTACACGCCCCCCGGGCGACGCCGCCGCGGCTACGGCACCGCGCTGGTGGCGGCCGTCTCCACCTGGCTGCTGGGGCACGGCCGATGCCGCTGCTTCCTCTACACCGACCTGGCCAACCCCACCTCGAACGCCATGTACCGGCGTATCGGCTACGAGCAGGTAGCCGAGGCGGCACAGTTCGCCTTCGAGGCAGGGGCCTGAGGCCCGTCCCTGCGCCGCCGGGAGCCGGGTGCCGGAGTCGAACCGGCGACATCCGCTTTACAAGAGCGGTGCTCTGCCGTCTGAGCTAACCCGGCCGGCCCAACCAGGGTACCGGAACTCGCCCCGTGCCGGGAACGTGAGGCGAAATCCCCGGGGGCGGAGCCCGGGGCCAATAGCCTGCGGGTCATGCTGGGCGATAGGGAGCGGGCCGTGATCGATTTCGAGCGGTCGTGGTTCCTGTACCCCGGCCCCAAGGACCGGGCGGTCTCCGAGTACCTGGGCATCAGCGCCACCCGCTACTACCAGGTGCTCCGCCGCTTGCTGGACGATCCCGAGGCGGAGCGCTACGACCCGCTCACCATCCGCCGCCTGCGCCGGGTGAGAGAGCAAGCCCGTCGCAAGCGCGAGGAGCGCCGCCGCGACGGGGGCAGTTCAGGAGGATGAGACCACGGGCGGTATCCCCGCCCGCCGGTACGCTTTCGTCGACCTCTCGGGAAGGACGACCATGGCCGAGGAACTGGCGCCGCGCGATGCCTACCTGCGGGAAACCACCGCCACGGTGGTCGCCGTTACCCCCGAGGGGGTGGTGCTCGACCGCACCGTCTTCTACCCCCGGGGTGGGGGCCAGCCCGGCGACACCGGGAGGCTCGAGTGGGAGGGGGGGTCCGCCGTGGTGGCGGACACGGTCCGTTCTGCGGGCGAGGTGATGCACGTGTTGGCGGCCGGCGAAGCGCCCCCGTTGGGCACCCCGGTACGCGCCGCCATCGATTGGGAGCGCCGCCATCTGCTGATGCGCACCCACACCGCGCTGCACGTCCTCTCGGCCCTGGTGTGGCGCGAGTACGGCGCCAAAGTCACCGGGGGCAACATGGAACCGGGCCAGGCCCGTATGGATTTCGAACTGGAGTCGATGAGTGTGGAGTTCGGCCGGGAGGTGGAGGTGCGTCTCAACCGAATGCTGGGGGAGTCCCATCCCGTCCGCGTTCTGTTCCTCCCTCGGGCCCAAGCACTGGCCGACCCTGATCTCATCCGCACCAAGGTGAGCCTGATCCCCGAGCACGTCGACCCCATTCGGGTGGTGGACATCGCGGGCCTCGATCGCCAGGCCGACGGCGGGACGCATGTGGCCGACACCCTCGAGGTAGGCCCGGTGCGGGTGGTCAAGACCGAGAGCAAGGGCAAGGGCAACAAGCGAATGCGCATCGAGGTCGGCTCCCCGTCGGCATGATCGACGCTTTCCTCGTCGCCCTCCTCCTGTTCCTCGCCGTTCGGGGGTGGTTCCGCGGCCTGGTGCGTGAAGCGCTGGACCTCGCCGGCCTGCTGGTGGGCACGGTTCTTGCCTTCCGCCTCGGCCCGCTGCTGGGCGGGGTGATCTCGTCTGTGGCCAACACCTCGCCCGACACCGGGCGGGTGGTGGGCGGCTTGGTGATCCTGGTCGCCACCGGGGTGGCGGCCGCCTTCCTGGCCCGGGCGATAGAGCCCCGGGTGCGGCGCCCGGGGATCAACCTCATCGATCGGGTCGGAGGGGCCACTCTGGCCGCCGGCTGGGGGGCCTTCCTGCTCATGGTGCTGCTGTCGCTGCTGCTGGTGCTGCCCCTACCGGCCGCGGTGGGCCGCCAACTGGACGGCTCTGCCGTCACTCGCGTGCTGACCGCGCCCGGCGGCGTTCCTCAGCAGGTGTTCCATACCCTGGCGGGCGACAGGGTGATCCAGGCGCTCCTGCGGCTGCGCGAGGCCGTCGGCGAGCGCGAGGTGATCGTCACCGACGACGACTCGGTGGATCTGCCCGCCGCCGACCCGGCCGACCTGTCCGACGACCCGGCGGCTGCTGCCGAGGTGTTCGACTTGCTCAACCGGGCCCGGGTAGATGGCGGCCTGGCTCCGCTGGCCTGGAGCCCCGCGTTGTCCGAGGTGGCCGCCGGGCATGCCCGGGAGATGTACTTGGAGGGCCGCTTCGCCCACCATTCCTCCACGACCGGCACCGTGGGGGACCGCCTGGAAGCGGCGGGGATCACTTACTCGCGGGCGGGGGAGAACCTGGCACTGGCGGCCACCATCACCAGGGTGCACAACGGCCTCATGGACAGCCCCGGGCACCGGGAGAACATCCTGCGCCCCGAGTTCCGGCGCGTCGGGGTGGCTGTGGTCGCCGGGCCGCTGGGCCTGATGACCGTGGAGGTGTTCACGGGCTGAAGTAGCCCGAGTAGATGGCGTCCAAGGCATCCGGTATCGCCAGCACTCCCTTGGGGCCTTCGACGTGGATGACCGCTAGTTGGGCGCGCCGAAGTGCCTCGGCCAGCGGGGGGCGGGCGGTGATCACGACCACCTGGTCCAGGTCGAATCCGAGCAGGCGGGCCAGGCGCCGCACCACCCGTGGGGAGACGGCCGGGCCGAACTCGGCCGAGGTGCCGATGAAATCGAAGTAGGCGTCCAGTTCGGCGTCCTCGAGGGCGCGGCGGAGGGCGAGACCGGTGTGGGCCCCGTCGCCGATGCCGGCGATGCGGAAGTCGGCGAACACCTCGTCCAGCATCTCCGCCGCCCCCGGCGGCACGTCGGGGGCTTCGTGCGGGCCGCGGCCCTCCCAGGAAAGCAGCAGCGGCACCAGGTCCAGGAACACGAGGTGCAACTCAGGCCTGCCCTTCGGCCCGTCGCCGCACGGGGCCCGCTGCAGCTGCCACGATGGAGAGGAGGAGGAGGTGCGTCAAGGGTGCTCCGGCTCGGTCCCCGGACTCTACCGCTGCCCCGGGGGAGGCGACCCGGACGCGTTCCGGCCCTCCCCGGAGGGAGGGCCGGAACGACGGGAAAGGCCGGTCAGGCCGTGGGCATCTCGGGAGCCGGGGGAGGCGGCGTGGGTGCCCCGCCCCGCTTGCGGCTCATCAGAAGGAGGAAGCCGATCCCAGCGACAACGGCGGCGGCGATGACGATGATCGCCCACATGGGGAAGCCTCCGCCCGCACTCTGGGTGGGATCGGAGACGGCGCTGATCTGGATCTGCTCCCCGGTGATGGGGAACGACCAGGTCAGGGTGTTGCCGTCCTGTGAGGTGGCGTTGCTCTCCAGGACCCGGCCCGGCAGGGTGAGGCGGAAGTTGGCCCCCACCGCCTCGGCCAGCTGCTCGGGGGACATCATCTCCTCGGCGCCTTCCATAGCGCCGGTGAGGCTGCCCACGCCGGTGACCTCGATGCGGTCGGGGGCGAAGCTGAAGTCGAGTTCCTGCACCAGGCTGTTGGGGTCGGCGGCGATGGCCTGGGCCACGGCGGCGGCGATGTCCTCGACCGCGGCGGTGGAGACCAGGTAGTGCATGCCGCCGCGATCTTCCTCGCGCCCCTGGGCATTGGGGAAGCCGGCCATGGGACTGTCGGCGAAGGGATCCTCGCCCTCGGTGAACTGGTCGATGAAGGCGGCCGCCTCCTCGTCGTAGCCGATCTCGGCGCCGATCACCCCGGAACCGTCGGCATTGACTTCGGTGAGCAGGTTCGACTCGATCCGGCACGCCGCGGCCAGGAGCGCCAGCAGCATGACCAGGGGGATCAGGCGTCGCATATCTTCCTTCCCTTGGCTTGCTTCTAGGTGACTCTACCGGGCGACCTGCCTCAAGGGCGGTCGGTCAGGCGAGGGGCTCGGGCATCGCCTCCGGGATTGCCGGGCGGTGCACCGCCCCCCACAGGGCAAGGACCAGGATGCCGCCGAGCACCACCCCTACGCCGGCCCACTGGACCGGAGAGAGGCGCTCGGTGAAGATGAGCTGGGCCCAGACAACCGCTCCCGCCGGCTGCACCAAGAGGAGGGCCGAGACCTCGAGGGCGGGAAGGCGCGGCAGGGCGCCGGTGATCCAGATCCATCCGGCGGTGTGGCAGAGCAGGGCGAGCGCCAGCAGCCAGCCGTGAGCCGGCCAGGTGGGGGCCAGGCTGAAGCCCGAGTCGAAGAAGGCGGCCAGCACCGACCCGGCCAGCGCGCCGAGGGTGGCGTCGAGCAGCGGACCGGCGGCGGGGGCCAGGTGGCCGCGGTTGGAGTGGCGCAGCAGCAACAGGAACAGCGAGTAGCAGAGGGCCGAGAAGAGCCCCAGCAGTACCCCAGCCACCGGGTCTTCCCCGTAGGCATCCCGGCCGCCCAGGCCGCTGAGCAACGCCACTCCTCCCAGGACCACGGGCAGCACGACGAAGGCCAGGCGGCTGGGGCGCTCCCGGTACAGGGCCCAGGCCACGAAGCCCACGAAGGCCACCTGAGTGGCTCCCACCAGAGTGGCCGAGCCCGCTCCGATGCGGGCGATGGCCGCGTGGTAGGTGAAGAGGTCGGCCGCCAGGATCAGCCCGGCACCGAAGGCCTGGGCCCGGGCGCGGGCCGGCCGCAGGTCGCGGCGGCGCACCGCCAGCCGGGCGAGCCAGACTGCCGGCAGGGCATAGGCCAGTCGCCAGAAGGCCACCGTGGCCGGGGAGAGGCCGGAGAGCCGCACGAAGATGGGGCTGAAGGTGATGGCGAGGACCCCGGCGAGAGCGGCGAGATGGGTCACGGCGGGCAAAGCTAGCGCTGCTACCGGGGCGCTTCGGCAGCAGGAGGCCGCGAGTCACCGCCGGCGGGCCCGGCTCGCCTACCCGTCCCCTTGCCCCCGGCGGCGTCTTGCCCGGTCCCCGGGGAGGGATCAGCCGGCGGCCAGGTCGGCTTCGAAGGGATGGGCCGCTTCGCGGTAGTCGGCGAGGCTCATCCGTAGCGAGTGTCGGTGGGTTCCCGCAGCGAAGACGATGCTCTCTGCCCCAAGCAGCTTGCGGTCCAGGTAGGTGGGGACGCCGTAGAGGCCGCCGAAGGGTGGGGCTGCGCCCAACTGGCAGTCGGGGAAGGCAGAAGCGAACTCGGCCTCCGTGGCCAGACGCACCTCCCCGGCGGCGAGGGCCTCCCGGGCGCGGGTCAGGCCCACATGGTCGGGGGCGGCGAGCACGGCCATCACCAGCTTCCCGTCCACCATGAGCATCACCGCCTTGGCCACCAGGGACCCGGGAACGTGAAGTGCGGCGGCCATCTCCTGGGCGGTGAAGGACTCGCGGTGCTCGGTGAGCTCGTAGGAGATGCCGCTCTCCATGAGGTGGCGGCGCACCCTTTCGGCGCACTTGAGCTCGGTCATGGGACCTCCTCGCGGTGCCGTGGTGACGGTTCCTCCCGTCGAGGGCAACGGTACACGGCGCGGGCTGCCGCTGCCGAGGGCTAGGGATCAGGCCGAGTTGCCCGCCCGGGTCTCGGCCCCTCCGGGCTCGTCCTGGCGGCGGGAGCGGCGGTCCCAGCGAGCCGCGCCCCAGACGCCCCCGTGGGTGATGAGATGCGGGGTCAGGTCCTCGTAGTCGGAGGCGAGCCTGCGGTTGCGACGGGCTACCACGAAGCGGATCCAGACGGCGGTCAGGACCAGGACCGCGGCGGTGACCGCATTCACCACTGGGGAGTTGGGGCTGATCAGCCACCAGGCCAGGGCCACTCCCACGATGTGGGCCGCCACCACGTTGGCCAGGGTGTACACGGCGCGCCCTCCTGGGGGCGGGAGTCTCGTCCTGGCGGCACCCTACGCCCACCGGTGTTGCCGGGAGATAACGGGCTGCCCCGGAGGGGGCCTCACGGCTCCGGCCGGTACCAGCGCTCCAGGTTCCAGGTGGCGGGCCGCGACGCCCGGCGGCTCAGCCCGGCCAGTGTGTCGCCCCACCAAGCGAGAGCGTCGCCCCGGGTAGCCAGGGGGATGATCACCACCTGGTCGGCGAGGATGTCCTCGGCCTGGGCGGCCAGTTCCAGGACCCGGTCGCGGTCGGCGGTGGCCCGCATGTCCTCCAGCAGCGCGCCGTAGGCGACGGTGGCGGCATCGGATACGGTCGCGGCCGCCTGGTCGAAGTCCTCGCCCGCGTCGGACACCGCGGGGGTGCCCCAGCGCTGGTAGTTGACCCCCAGCGGCGGCGGCCCGGCCGGGTCCCAGTAGGCCAGAGAGCGGCTCACCCCGCTGGCCCCGGCTTGCTGGTCCCAGGCCCACAATCCCAGGTCCCAGTCGCCCCGAGAGAAGGTTCGGCCGAAGAACAGGACGGCATCCTCCACGGCAAGGCGGGCGTCGCAGCCGATGGCATCGAGCATGCCGGCGACCATCCCCCCCAGCTCGGACCGCAGGCTGCCCTCGGCGGTGGTGGTCACTACCACCACCGGGGGCTCGGCGGCGCAGTCGCGGCCGGCGGCGGCACAGGCGTCTTCCAGGAGGGCGGCGGCCAGCGCCGGGTCGTACCCGTAGCGGTCCCAGCCGGAATTGCTCGAGATGGGGGAGAGGTCCAGGAAGGAGGTGAGCGCCCCGCCGTTCACCCACGAAGGCAGGGCGGCCAGGGCGTCGCGGTCGATGGCGTGGGCCACCACGCGGCGGAACTCCACGGTCGAGTTCAACGAGACGCGGTTGCGGTTGTTGGCCCCGAACTGGAAGGCGAGATGCTCCCAGGCGGTGCCGTCCCCCACCACCACCGTCACCCCGTCGAGGCTGCCGAGGCGGGCGATCACGTCCGGCCAGGCACCCAGTTCGATGGCGTCGAAGCTGCGGCGAGCGAAACCCTCGACGGCCTGTCGGGAGTCCGTCACGAAGTGGAAGAGGGCGGTATCTAGGTAGGGGAGTACCCGGCCGACCCCGTCGGTGCGCCAGTAGGCAGGGTTGCGCTCGAAGACGGCGACGCTGCCCGGGGTTCCCGCGGAGGCGCCGGTCTCCGCCCAGCCGGCGAACAGGAACGGCCCGGCGGAGGGCCAGGGGCGTGCCGTCCAGCCGGTGAGGAGGTCGGTGCCTTCGACGGCGTGACGGGGCAGCACCACGCCGAAGAGGCGCTCGTAGTCGATGGTGGCCCGGGGCAGGGTGAAAGAGAAGGTCTTCTCTCCCGTCGCCACGGACTCGGGCAGGATGTCGGCGTAGAGCGCCGCTTCCGGGTCGTCGAGGCCTAGATCGACCATCGCCTGGTAGGTGAAGGCGAAGTCGTCGCCCGTCACCGGCCTACCGTCTTCCCACATCGCCTCGGGGAGGATGCGGTAGGTCACGTTCATGGTGCCGTCGGGTCGCACCACCACGCCGCCGTTGGCCACCGTGGGGATCTCGGCGACCAGATCGGGGGCGAGATCGAAGGTGAGCGGGTCTATCTCCCAGGCGCCCGCCAGGTGGATCTCGCCGATCGCCGGCAGGGACCCTGCCGCCCACGGACTGAAGGAGAAGGGCTCTTCCGGAGAGACCACCGGCAGCGAGACGCTGCCTCCCGCCGGCACCGATTCGGGGAGGGTGGTAGTGGTCGTGGTGGGGCGCACCGGCCGGGTGGTGGTGGTGACGACGGTGGTGGTGGCGGCGGTAGTGGTGATCGAGGTCCCGGGGGCGGTGGTGCGCGGCGGAGCGGTGCCCGCGGACTGGTCGTTCCCGCACGCCGTCAGGGCCAGGACGAACAGCATGAGGGCTACGGGGCGCCGCATACCTTCAGGCTAACCCAGCCCGGGAAGTGCGGCCGGGCCGGTCAGGGGACCAGCGCCTCGAGCTCGGCCTCACGGGACTCCAGGCGGGTGGCGACGTCCTCGGCTTGGTCGAGCACGACCCCCGGCGTCGCCGCCGGAAGGGTCGGGCCCGGCTCCACAGTCGGGCCCGCCGAGGTGCAGGCGGCCAACAGCAGGCCGGCAGCCAGCAAGGCGGGCGTAGGGCGATGGGTCACCGCGTAGTGATCGGCTTGCCGGAAGGGGCGGCTTGAGCGATACCCCGCTCCGTCTCCCGGATACCATCGCCGGTCATGGTCACTCTCGACGTCACCGCAGTCCGCTCCCGCTTCCCCGCCCTGGCTCGCAGCGAAGGGGGCCGCCCCGTGGCCTATCTCGACGGGCCCGGCGGCACCCAGGTAGCCGAGATGGTCGTCGAAGCCATGGCCCATCGGCTGCGAGCGGGCACCTCCAACCTCGGCGGGGCCTTCGCCGCCAGCCGGGAGGCCGACGAGGTCACCGCGGCTGCCCGGGAGGCCGGGGCTGATTTCGTGGGGGGGAGGCCGGAGGAGGTGGCGTTCGGCCAGAACATGACGAGCCTCACCTTTGCCGTGAGCCGGGCGCTGGCCCGTACTTGGGGCCCGGCCGACGAGGTGGTGGTGACCCGCCTCGACCATGATGCCAACGTCACCCCCTGGCGCCTGGCCGCCGCCGACCGGGGAGCGGTGCTGCAGGTAGTGGATTTCGACCCCGCCGACGGCACCTTGGACCTCACCCACCTGGAGAGCGTTCTGGGACCGCGCACCCGTCTGCTGGCACTGACCGCCGCCTCTAACGCCCTCGGCACGGTGCCCCCGGTGCGCTGGGCCGCCGACCTGGCCCACGCCGCCGGGGCGCGGGTCTTCGTCGACGGGGTCCACTACGCCCCCCATCGCCTCATCGATGTTGTCGCGTTGGGGGCGGACTTCCTGGCCTGCTCCGCCTACAAGTTCTTCGGGCCGCATGCCGGGCTGTTGTGGGGTCGGGCCGACCTCCTGGAGTCACTGGAGGCCTACAAGGTCGTGCCGGCACCTTCTATGGGCCCGGGGAAGTGGGAGACCGGCACCCAGTCGTTCGAGTCGATGGCCGGGGTGACCGCGGCGGTGGACTACCTGGCCGGCCTGGGGGAGGGAGGCAGCCGCCGGGAACGGCTGGCCGCCGCCTACGCGGCCATCCGCCGGCACGAGGAGAGCCTGGCCGGCCGTTTCCTGGCCGGGGTGGCCGCCATGCCGCATCTGCGCCTTCACGGCCTCGCCGACCCGGCTCGCCCGGCCGAGCGCACCCCCACTTTCGCCCTCGAGGTGGCCGGTATGTCCCCCGATGAGGCGGCGCACCGCCTGGGGGTGCAGGGGATCCACGCCTGGAGCGGCGATTACTACGCGGTCGGGGTCATGGAGCACCTGGGGGTAGCCGAGCGGGGTGGGCTGCTGCGCATCGGCTTCGTCCACTACAACACGGTCGAAGAGGTAGATCGGGCCCTGGAGGCCTTGGCCGGGCTGCGAGCGGGCTGATCTCTCCGCCGGGAGCGGGCCGCCGGGCGCCCTTTCAGGTCCCCACCGGCTGATGGTCGGTTGATCGGGTGCGGCGGGGCGGGAACGGGTCTGGGGGCATGTCCTCAAGAGCGGCGCTCTGCTCCGCCGAGGCCGGGGACTCGCCGGAGGGCAGCGCCAGGACGAAGGCGCCCGTCGGCCCGCGACGGTAGTAGAGGTCACCGCCCATCAACCGGGCCAGCCGCCGGGAGACCGAAAGGCCCAGCCCCAAGGAACCGGGCTTGCCCGGGCTGTGATGGGCGCGCTCGTAGGGTTCGAAGATGCGGCTCTCCTCTTGCGGGGCTACCCCGGGACCGTCGTCGCTCACCACCAGGGCGACGGTGGACCCGTGCTGCTCCACGGCAATGCAGATGTGATTCCCGCCGTAGCGGAAGGCGTTGGTGAGCAGGTTGCGCAGGATCTGGCGGACCCGGAGGGCGTCACCCCAGGCTGAGATATCGCCGGCCGGAGTCTCGACGATGCGGTCCTCGGGGAGGGGCAGGCCCCGTAGGGTCTGGGCGGCCTGCTCGGTCAGCGAGATCCTCTCCGCCACCACCTTCAGCTGACCGGTCTCCATGCGGGAGGCCACCAGGAGGTCCTCGACGAGGTGGGCGAGCTCCCGGCTCTGCTCCACAATCAGGCTTAGCAGTTGGCGGCGTTCCTGCGGGCGGAGGCCCTTGGCGGATCGGAGCTCCTCGGCGAGCCCGAGGACGGCGGTCAACGGGGTGCGCAGCTCGTGGGAGACGGCGGCGAGCAGTTCATCCTTGGACTGCATCAGGGCTACCAGGCGCTCCCCGGCGGCCTGGCGTTCGAGCACGTTGAGCAGCATCTCCCCGACCAGTCCCAGCAGGCGGATGTCGGCCTCGGACCACTGCCTCCCGGCGGCCAGCGAATCCAGCCCCACGAAGCCCAGGACTGCCCCGGCCCGTACCAGCGGCACGCAGATGAGTGAGGTGATTCCCTGAGCCGTGAACTCGGCTTTCTCCGCCGCCGCCTTGTCGGGGAGGTCTGCCGTTTGGGGTACGACTACCGCCCGCCCGGCACACAGGGGCCCGGTGATCCAGGGGAAGGCTGAGGTGGGGACGTCCTGGATGCGGTGCTTCATCGGAGTCACCTGGGGGGCGCACCACTCGTGGGTGTTGCTCATCCTCTCCCCATCGGGGGAGAAGCGGAACAGATAGGAGCGTGCCGCCTCCGAGTGGCGGCCGATGGCGGCCAGTGCCCGCTCGATGCCCTCGTCCGTCTCTTCGGGAGCCAGGTTGATGAACTCCGTGGAGAGCCTGGTGATCAGATTCTCCAGGGCCACCCGGCGTCCCAGCTCGGCCCGGGCCTGCTCGCGCTCGGTGAGGTCGGTGATGGTCACCACCGCTCGGCTCAGGTCGCGGTGCCCCGAGACCAGCGGCGCCGCCCACTGCAATTGGCAGACGATGCGCTGGCCTTCGACGGTGGAGCCGACCACCTCGACGCTCGTGGAGGGCCTGCCCTCCCATATGGCGACGAACTGCTCTACAAAGGAGTTCCGGGTTTCGTTGGTTAGTGTCTCCTCCAGGATGCCCCCGATGAGCGCCTCCTTGCCGGGGGCGTTCACCAGGCGGACCGCCGCCTCATTCACGTCGATCACCCGGATCAGGCGGGCCCCGTGCGCCACCTCCTCGGGATGGCGGGCCAGGTAGGCCCGCAGGTCCTGCACCCCGTCCCGGCGTAGGTCCTCGAGCCACTCCGCTACCGCCGAGTAGTCCTCCTCCCACACCGCCACGGGCATGGCCGAGACCAGCGAGCGCTGCCGTTCCTCGGCGGCCCGAATGGCCTCCAGGTCGGCGCGCCGTCGCGTGACGTCGAGTATCTGGATCACCTGGTGGGCTTCGCCGGCGGCCCGGTCGCGCAGCGTGGTGACCGCCGTCTGGCCCCAGATGAGCGCTCCATCGCGGCGGCGGTAGCGCTGTTCGAAAGGCCCCTCTTGGGGGTGCTCCGGGAATGGCCTGCCGGCATCCTCCGGGAGGATGAAGGCCAGGGGGCGGCCGCGCACCTCTGCTTCCGGGTATCCCAGCAGGGCCTCGAACGACGGATTCACCCGTCGAACGACCTCGTCCTCGCCCAGAACCATGGCGATGGGGGCGTTCTCGAAAGCGCCGCGGAAGCGAGCCTCGCTCTGGCGCAGCCGGCGGGCGGTGTAGGCATGAGCCGCAGTGCTTCCCCAGATGGTGGCCCCCAGGATCACGGCGGCGATCACGGAGATCGGGCCGACTCCGTGTATCAGCAGTACCAGGCCCCCGGCGGTGGCGCCGAGAGACGCCAGGTAGAGGGCGGCTCGGCGCGGGGAGTGGAGCAGGGTCACTGCGGTGCCCAGGGCGGCCAGGCCCAGGCCCGACGCTTCGGCTATCAGCCAAGCGGGGCTGCGGGCCAGCAGCAGTACCGAGGCGGCCCATACGGCCATCAGGAGGGAGGGATGGGGCCGCCCGAGGCGCAGTTGCAGCGTGCCGGCGGCGGTAGCGGCGAGGGCGACGGCACCCGCCGCGATCACCTGCGGCCCACCCGTGGCAGCGCCCACAGCCACGGTGGCGGCGCTCAGGGGATACCCGGTCAGCAGGATGATCCGGGTCAGGGTCGGCGCCATGCCCCGCGGCGGGGCGCGGTGCTTCCGAACGAGCGCCAAGGGCAGCCACAATCGCACGGGAGCAACCATCGGCGGCCCGGCGGGCCACCTTGACTGCAGCGCTCTGCCCTTCAGGGCTCCCGGCGGCTGCTGAGCCAGGCTCCGGCGATCACCAGGGCCACCCCGCCGATCGCCATCGCCGGTATGTCCTCGTGGCGCACCAGGGCCCCCAGCAGCATGGCGACCACGGGCAGGAAATAGATGGGCAGGGAGCCGCGCACCGGGCCTACCCGTGCCCCCAGCGTGGTCGACGCCACGAAGGCCACCCCGCTCCCGAGCACCCCGAGCACCACCATGGCGCCGGCCGCTCCCCAATCCCATTCCGACCGGGGCAGGCCCCAAAGGCCGAAGGGGAGTACCAGGGCCAGGGCCACGAGTTGGGCCCGCAACAGCACCGGGAGGCTCCCGTAGCGCTGGGTGAGGGGCACCGCCAGGTTGAAGGCCACGGCGTAGAGCACGGTGGCGAAGACCAGCAGGGCGATGCCCAGGGGGCTGCCGCCTACTCCGGTGGCCTCGGAGAGGGTGACCAGCAGTACCCCGGTGAAGCCGACGGCCAGGCCGAGCACCTGTGGCGGGCCGGGCATTTGGCGCAGCAGCAGGGCTGCCAAGGCGGCAGAGAAGAGCGGCATGCTGCCGTTGATGGCGCCGGCGGTGGAGGAATCGACCCACTGCTGGGCGATGGGGTAGAGCAGCAGGGGGACCGCCATCCACACCACGGCGAGGAGGGCCACGCGAGGCCAGTCGGCTCGGTCGATGGGCCGCCGGGTCCTCGGGAACAGGGCCAGGGCAGCCGCGCCGAGGAGTAGTCGGCTCAGACTCACCACCGGGGGAGAGAAGTGGTCGAGGCCTTCGGCGATCCACAGGAAAGAGGAGCCCCACATGAGGGCGATCGCCACCAGCAGGCCCCACTCCGCCGGCCCGAAGGCTGCCGGACGGGTGCCCGGAGCAGTGGTGAGGACGGGGCGGCGCGCCACGGAGCCGCACACTAGGCCCGGGACGACGCGTCGGCGCCCGGCGGGGGGGTGAGGGGGCGCTCACCCCGCTGCCGGGCGCCGGTGGGCTGCGCCGGAGGGAAGCGCAGGCGGGAGCCCTCTCCCCGGCCCCCTCTCCCGGCAAGCCGGTCATGTGGAGGCCCTCACCCCCCGCCCTCTCCCGGCAAGCCGGTCATGTGGAGGCCCTCACCCCCCGCCCTCTCCCGGCAAGCCGGGAGAGGGGGCTGCAGGCGGGGGATCAGTCGGGGCGTTCGGTCAGGGTCACCTCCACGGCGATCTCCTCCCCGCCCCGGGTGATGGTCAGCGTCACCGTGTCGTCGGGCAGCGAGGCGCGCACCGCCGCGCCCAGGTCGGCGAAGCTCTCGATGCGCTGCCCCTGATAGCCGGTCACCAGGTCGCCCACCTGCAGGCCCGCCTCGTCGGCAGGCGAATCGGGGACGATCCCGGTGAGCAGAGCGCCGACTCGGCCCCGGGTGGGATCGGTGCCCTCGACGCCGAGGAAGGCGGGGCGAATCTCCTCGCCGGCGATGAGGCGCTCGGCCACCGACAGCGCGGTGTCGATGGGGATGGCGAAACCGACTCCGTCGCTGCCGCCGGAACTGGAGTAGATGGCGTCGTTGATGCCGATCACCCGGCCGTGACGGTCGGCGAGTGCCCCCCCGGAGTTGCCCGGGTTGATGGGGGCGTCGGTCTGGATCATGGTGCGGGGGATGCCGTCGGAGCCGGTAATCGTCCTGCCCACGCTGCTCACCACCCCGGCGGTGACGGTTTGGTCGAGGCCCCACGGGCTCCCGATGGCGATGGCCATCTGGCCCACGCGGATCTCCTCGGCGTCGGCGATGGAGGCGGCGGGGAGGTCGGTCTCCTCCACCCGGACTACGGCCACGTCGCTGTTGTCGTCGGCGCCCACCACGCTGCCTTCGAGGCGAGTGCCGTCGGCGAGGCGCACGGTGACGTCGTTGCTGCCCGCTATCACGTGGGCGGCGGTGATGATGTAGCCGTCGGCTCGGAAGATGACTCCGGAGCCCAGTCCGCGCCGCGTCTCCAATTGCACCACCGAAGGGGAGAGGGCGGCGGCCACGTCGGCTACCGGTTCGTCTGAGTCCCCGATGGTGCCGCTGGCGGCGGGGAGAGTGGTGGTCGTGGATGCCGCCGGAGCATCCTCACCGTCGTCGCCGGAGGTCGCCCGGCCGATGAAGAAGGCGCCCACGGCCAGGGCCAGTACGGCGGCGATGATCCCTACGGCCGGCCAGATGCGGCGCGGTTTGGAGGTGGGGACGGCCGGCGCGGCGGGAGCAGGCGGCGTCGCTACCGGAGCTGCCTCCGTTGGAGTGGTGGCCGCCTCTGCTGTCGGAGCCTCCGGCTCGCCGGCCGCGGTTTCCTCGGGCGTCGCAGGTGTCAGGTCGTCGTTCATGAGTCCTCCTGAATCCATCACCCCCAATGATGCCGCCGCCCGGTTTGGTAACTGTTAGGGAATGCTGAGAAGTCGCGCGCGGGAGAGGCTGTGGGTCTGCTCCCTCTCCCGGCTTGCCGGGAGAGCGCTGGGGTGAGGGCAAGGGCGCGACATGGCTTTCCTTGCGGGTTGCCCTCACCGTCCCGGCCGCCTGGCGGCGGCCTCCGCGCCTCTCCCGCATTCGCGGGAGAGGCAGCGTCACGGATTCATCGAGTAGGCGTCGCGCAAGGCGAACACCTGCCCCCACACCCGGCCGTAGCGCTCCGGGTCGGGGATGGGGCGGCGGATCATCTGCAGGCAGTGCTCCGCCTGGGCGGCAGTGGTGGTGGGCTTCCCCTGGAGGATGACGGCGAAGCGGGAGAAGTCGCGTACCAGCACGTCGAACACCTGGTCCACCAGGTCGGCCTCCACCCCGTAGATCTCGGCGTTCTCCAGGAACAACTGGGCGTACACCACCAGGGTGAAGATCTCCCCCAGGGCCAGCAGGAAGTCGATGTCGGCCGCCTGCTCCTTGGTGGGGGTGGCCATCATCAGCATCTGCTCCAGCGCCCGGGTCTGCTCCTGGAACAGGCGCACGTTGGGCAGGTCGAACCGCTCGAAGATCGGCCGGAAGTCGTGGAAGCGGATCTTGCCCAGGCCCCGGGCCGGGCCCTGGTTGAAGAGGAAGGCGTCGTCGGCCGGGTCGTCGCGGCGGGGCACCGGGGGCAGGTCCACCGGGTGGAAGAAGTAGTTCTCCATGAACTTGACGATCAGGGCGATGTTGACGTGCACCGTGCCTTCGAGCTTGGGCAGGGCCCGGATGTCGCGGGCGGCCATCTCGAAGAAGGTGTCCTTCTCGAACCCCTTGGCGGCGATGACGTCCCACATGTGGTTGATGACGTCCTCCCCCTGGGTGGTGACCTTCATCTTGACCACCGGGTTGTACAGCAGGTAGCGCCGGTCGTCGGCCGAGGCGGAGCGCATGTAGTCGGCGGTGCGCAGGGCCACCAGCTTCATGGCTGCCAGACGGCAGTAGGCATCGGTGAAGAGCGCCTTCACGTGGGGGAAGTCGGTGACCGCCATGCCGTAGAGGTGCCGGTTGGCGGCGTGGTGGATGGCCTCGTAGAAGGCGTGGGTGCAGATGCCGATGGAGGCCCAGCCCAGGTTGTACTTGCCGATGTTGACCGTGTTGAGGGCGGCGTCCCAGGCGGCGTCACCCCGCAGCAGGATGTCTTCGGGCCGCACCACGTAGTCGGCCAGTTCGTACTCGGCTACGAAGTTCTGGCTGTGTACCACGTTCTGCACGCAGGTGTAGCCGGGCCGAGCGGGGTCGGTGGCGAAGAAGCACCACTCGCCGGTGTCGGTGATCTTGGCGAAGGTGGACACCAGCGAGGCCTCGTTGCCGTTGCCGATGTAGTACTTGCGGCCGTTGGCCCGCCAGGTGCCGTCGCCCGCCGGGGTCATGGACATTTCGGTGGAGTACAGGTCGGCGCCGTGGGCTTTCTCCGAAAGGCCGTAAGCGAAAATGCCGCCCTCTTCCAGCAGCCGCCCCGTCTGCTGCTTGACCGCTTCGTTGTCGCTCATCCAGATGGGCCCCAGCCCCAGCACGCTGACCTGCCAGGTGTACCAGTAGGGCAGGCCGTAGAAGCCCAGGATTTCGGCGAACTCGCAGATGCGCCAGGTGTCCCATCGGCAGTCGGGGGCGCCGTAGCCCGCTCGGGTGCACATGGTGGCGAAGAGGCGCTCCTGCCGGGCGAACTCCAGGAAGTCCCGGTACCACACCGCCGCCCGGTCGTCCTCCTTCACCTTCTGCAGGCCTTTGGCCTCGAAGAACTCCACCGTCCGGCGCATCACTTCGGCAGAGCGTGCGTCGGGATAGGGACGGTCGAGGTGACGAGGATTGAGGAGGGTCATGGCTGCTCCTGGCTGGGTTCCGGCTTGCTGTGGAGGCTACCGGGCGGGAGGGCGCAGTGCCGGGGAGGCTCGGCCGCCGGCGCCGTGGGTACGATCTCTGCCGGGAGGTAGCGATGGCCAAGGAGTACATCGCCGGTGTCTGCAACATCGGACCGGCGGAGACGGCAAGACGCCGGCGGGTGGGCGAGCGGGGAGCGCTGGCGGCGCTGGGCCTGCTGGTGCTGCTACGGCTGATCGGGGCGCCCCGCGCCTGGCGGCTGCTGGTGTTCTTCCCGGCGGCGGTGTCGGCCGCCGGCTACCTGCAGGCGGCGCGCCGCTTCTGCGCGGCCTACGGATGGAAGGGAGTGCTCAACTTCGGCGCGCTGGGCTCGGTGGAAGCGGTGGAGGAGGCTGAAGCCAGGGCGGAGGATCGCAAGCAGGCCTTGGCCATCGCCCGGCAGTCGGCGGCGATCGGCCTGGGCGTGGCGCTGCTGGCGGTGGTGGCCGGTGGCGGGCGCCGCTGAGGCCTGGTTGCCGTTCGCCCTCAACGCGCCGGGCACGACTTCCCACCTTTCCGGGACCGACCGGTCCGAGGCCGGCGCGTCCCGCGGCTAGCGTCCGCCCATGCCCATGCAGAGCCCCATCGACATCACCCGTGACGCCCTGGTTCCTCTAGAGCCCGGTCCCGCACCGCACTTCCACTACCCGGCGGCCCCCGTGCCTGCTGCCGTCCGCTTCGAGGCCAAGGACGGAGACCCCACGCCCGACGGGGTGGAGGTGGTCCCGGAGATAGTGGTGGTCCCTGCAGAGGGGGACGCTCGGGTGGAGTGGGGCGATGCCCTCTATCGGCTGCAGTCGTTCCACTGGCACACCCCGTCGGAGCACTGGCTCGGCGGCAGCCCCCTGCCCCTGGAACTGCACCTGGTGCACCGGCGATCCGGGGACGGGGCCTTCCTGGTGGTGGGGGTGCTCTACCGGATTGGGGGGCACAATGCCGGGATCGCCCCGGCCTTCGGCCTCATCGGGGGCTTCGACCCGGCGACCCTGGCTCCCGATCGGCCGCAGGAGGCCTCGGCGACTATCAGCCTCGCCGGCCTGCTGCCCGAGGGGCAGACGACCTACCGCTACCCCGGGTCGCTGACCACGGCGCCCTTCAGCGAGGGGGTCTCCTGGGTGGTGTTCACCGAGTTGCCCGAGGCCTCGGCTGAACAGGTGGCCGCCCACGACCGCCTGGTGTCGGCTCCGACGCCTCTTTGCGGCGGCCGCCCCAACCCTCCGGGGAACGCCCGCCGGGTGCAGGATCCGGCCGGGCGACAGATCGCCACGGACCTGCCCCTGCCATCGGGCCCCGGCCGGGGATCGTCTTCCTAGGGCAGCAGCCTCCAGGCCTCCACCCAGGCGAGGCCTTCCTCCAGGCCGAGGCTCCCCCTAAAGGAGGCCTCGAAGTACTGGCCTTCCTCCTGCCACTGCACCGCGCCCATGTCGCCGTCCTCGCCGGCGCAGGCGTCGGGGTCGTCGCGGAAGGTGAGGGTGGCGAAGTCCGAGGGGCAGTCGGCGGTGCCGACGAAGCTCCGGATCAGCACGATCGTGTCGTTGCCAGTCTGGATGTTCAGGGTGATGCTGGTGCTGCCGGCGAACGTCGCCCCGCTGCCCCAGCCGAAACTCATGGAGTCGGCCAGGGCGGTGGTCTCCTCACCGGTGGGCGAAGGGGAGTCGGGGATCATCAGCACCGCCCCCAGTTCCTCCAACCCGGCCACCAGTTCCGCCTCGGTGGCGGCGTCGGGGGATTCCGCCGGGGTCCATTCCACCCAGCTGATGGGCCCGGGGAGGGGGACGGTGCCGGTGACGCCGGGGGCGCTTGGGTCCAGCGTGCCGGTGCTGTCGGCGGAGGTATCCCTGCTGTCGTCGCCGCAGGCCGCCAGAGCCATGACGGCCACGACGAGTGCGGTCAGGGCCGTGCGGTACTTCATGACCGCGACGATACGCCGCGGCGAGGCGATCTGCAGGAAGGTGCCCCCGGCAGGATTCGAACCTGCGACACACGGTTTAGGAAACCGCTGCTCTATCCCCTGAGCTACGAGGGCGGGGTCTCGCCTGATCGAGTGTAGAAACCCGACCGGCTCCCTTCAGGCGTGGTCGACGCAGCGGGTGGCCCAAGGGCGGGCTTCCAGGCGTTCGGGGGCGATCTCAACGCCGCACGCGTCGCATCGGCCGTAGGTTCCCTCGGCAAGCTTCTCCTGAGCCCGCTTCACGTCGGTGAGCATCGCCTGCAGCTTCTCCTCGGCCGACACCGCGGTGATCCGGTCGACGGCTTGGCTGGTGCCCTCGCCCACGCGCTTGCCGAAGCCGATCGACCCCGGCTCCGGGGGTCGGCGCAGCACTTCGAGTTGCTCTTCCAGCGAGGCTCGCTTGGCGGCTAGTTCTGCGGCAGGATCGTGCGCCACCAACCCATCCTCGTCCTTAGCCCGGGACTCGTCCAGAGGTAGGCTCCCGGCGAGAGCAGTGGCGAGCACGGCCGACCGAATGGAGATTGCGCCTCTCCTCCTGGAGGGCGGCCCCTACGAGCGTGGGCTGGTCCACGGCGAGAGCCTGCGCCGGCCCATTGCCGAACTCCTGGAGCGCTGGAAGGAAGCGCTCGCCGAGGACTTCGCCATGGATGCCGACGAGGCCATCGGTCGCTTCCTGGCAGGCACCGGCTTCCCGGATGCCATCGGCCGGCACACCCCCGGCCTGCTCGAAGAGGTGCGGGGCATCGCCGCCGGGGCGGGGCAGCCCTACGAGACCATGCTCGCCTTCCAGTACCTCGACGAGTTCTGGGCGGGGCGAGAGGTGATCACGGAAGGGCACTGCACCAGCATCGGCCTCGATCCGCGCCCGGGGGAGCCGGCCTGGCTGGCGCAGAACATGGACCTCGAGTCCTTCCGCGACGGCTATCAGGTGATCCTGCGGCTGAATCCTTCCGGAGCCGAGCCGGAGGCCCTCGTCCTGACCAACGCCGGGATGATCGGGCTCAACGGGGTGAACGCCGGCGGCTTAGGTATCTGCTGCAACACCCTCATCGACTGCAACAGCCGGCTCGACGGGCTGCCGGTCGCCTGCGTGGTGCGCGGCGTCCTCGCCCAGCCCGACCCGGGGGCAGCCGAAGCCTTCCTGCGGCGCATCCCCCACGCCTGCGGGCAGAACTACCTGGTCGGCGATCCGCAACGCATCGTCGATCTGGAGTGCTCGGCGAACCAGGTCACCCCGTACCGGTCGGATACGATCGGTGGGGCCGTCTGGCACGCCAACCTGCCCCTGGCGAACACGGACACCCGGCCGGGCTGCGCTGAGACGTCGACGCGCGCCGAGAAGAGCCCGCACCGCATCGACAGCGAGGCCCGCTTCGACTCCGTGGCCCGCCAACTGCAGCAGGCCGTTTCTGCCCCGCGCCTCGACATCCTGAAGCGGATCCTGGCCTCTCAGGATCCGCCGGAGAACCCGATCTGCAGCTTGAAGACCGGCCCCGGGTTCCACGCCCGGGTGAGCATGTTCTCCTTCGCGGTGACCATCATGGAGTTGTCCGCCCGCCCGGCGCTGCACGCCAGCTTCACCCCAGGCGACACCGGCTCCTACACCCGGCTCGGCTTCGAGTGACGGCCCGCGACGGGGAGGCCACAGCCCGAGCCGGCTACTCCTCGTAGCCCGACTGGGCCAGTTGCCGGGCGGCGCTCAGCCGGCCGGTGGTGGTGTAGGAGATCATGGCTTCGAAAGAGCTGCCGGTGCCCACCGGGGGGTACATGAGGTCGGAGGCGTCGAAGCGCACCACGTCTGCTGCCGCCACGAGGGCGTTCCAAACGCGGGCGCCGTCGAGATGCAGCAGCAGGCCGTTGCGATTGCTGGAGGCCCGCAGCGACCCGGCGACCTGCAACAGCGCACCGGGCTGTCCAGCGGCGGGGTCACCAAGGTGGTGGACCGCCTGGAGAAGAAGGGGCTGGTGAGCCGGGACTACGGCGGTGTCGTGGGGGACCGTCGAGGAGTGCTCGTATCCCTGACTGATCTGGGGCGGCAACGCATCCGGGCGATGACGGAGGCCTTGGGTGCCCACCTGCCGCAATCGGCGGGCTTGGTGCGAGAACTGGATCGACTGCTGCAGGGCTGAGCGGTCGCGGCAACACGGCGTGCCGCTCGGGTCGCCGGCCATCCGGGCCGCCATCCGGGACAATCCGGAGGGCCCTCTCATCCCGGGGGCCCGTACCCTGCCGGGGCACGGTTCTCGAGGCGGGTGCCCTATCAGCGGGAGGTCGGCCAATGGCGGATGAATCCCATTCCGGCGAACGGCCCCTGTGGCCGTACATCGTGGGAGCTCTGGTCTTGGGGCTATTGGTGGTGGGCTTCTTCTTCATCAGGGACTTGATCGCCTTCGGCCGGCCCGCTCCCGAGTTCCCCTCTCTGGCCGACCAGCCCGACCCTGCGCTACACGGCACCGTGGCGTACTTCGCCATGGTGGGCGACCCGAAGACCCAGATCGACAGCGGCTGTGTGCGGGTGATCGCCGCCTCGGGCGCCGAGTCGAAGGATGTGCTCTGCCTGTCCGACGCGGGGTCCGATACCGGTCCCCAGCTCGCCTTCTTGCCCGACGGGCGGCTCGAGGTGACGATGTTCTCCTGGCCCGTCGATCAACCGCTGGTGGTCGCGTGGCAGAAGATCGTCGACGTGCGCACCGGGGCAGTCGAGGAGGTCCCCGCGGGGCAGCCCCCGGCGGCGCCCTCTGCCCAGGGCGCCACGGTGACCCCGGCGGGTGAGCAGATCATCGCCCGCACCGGGGGCAATGAGGCGGAACTGGCGCTGGTCTCTGCGGATGGGGCTGCCCGCACCCTGTGGTCGGCTGAGGTGAGCCCCGAGTACTCCATCCGGGCGATCTGGGCCCCCAACTGGGAGTGGGTGCTGGCCTACGACGGCCGGCTCCTCGTGGCCACCGTTGACGACCCGGCGGTGATCCGGGTGCTGGTGGCCGAACCCGCCGGGCTGGGCGGCTGGGGTAGTACCGAGCCCCGTATGGCGACCTACGCCGTCACCGAGGTGGATCTGGTAGGAACGGGCTGATACGTCTCACTAGGAATGGCCCGGCTCGAGTTGGGACGCGAGCCAGCGCCGCAGGGAGGGGCTCATCGGGAGCCCCTCCCGCTGCTGCGGGTCGAACAGGACCTCCTCGAAGCGCGCGGTGGCCAGGTCATCGATGAGGCCGGGACGCAGCGATGCGGGCACCTCGCCGTGGAGGTGGAGGGGGTAGTTGTAGCCGGGGCCTAGGTCGGCCATCTCCGCGGGATCGAGGGTGGCGAGGGCGACCGCGGTGAGCACCGCCTGATGGAGAAACAGCAAGTGGCGCTCACTGTGTTCGCACCAGGCGCCCAGCTCCTGATCCTGCCGGGCGGCCCGCAGCCCCCGATCCCAGGCGGCCAGGAGGCCGCGCTCGGGGCGCACCACCAGCAGACCGGCGTTCAGGTAGGGGCAGATGCGCTCGCCGACACTGGTGGTCATGGGGAACTGCCGGTCCTCGGGAACTCCGCACACCTGCCAGATGCGGCTCCAGAAACCGTCCGGCGGCCGGCCCCATTCGGTGCCGATGAGCCGATGGTGCACCGGGCGGTACCCCAGGGCCGCGCTCGCGGCGAGCAGGAAAGCCGAGGGCTCGCGCAGCACCAGGGTGTCGCGGTCCAACCAGGCGAGGAGCGCGGTGTCGGCCGACGCGCTCTCGACCGCCGCTGCCGCCGCCACCTTGCGCCCGAACGGCACCTCGCCCGCCGGGCTCTCGATGGTCAGGGGCAGGAGATCGACCCGCAGCCGGGCCAGGTCGGGACCGACGTCTCCTTCTACCCGGTCGAGACCTTCGGGGACGAACACCCGGATGGGGGCCTCGGCCAGCGCGCCGCCGAAGACGCGGATGCCGGTGGCCAGCAAGGCCGCCTGGCGGGCGGGTAGCCCGGGAACGGCGAGGGTGGCAAAGGCGAGACGGGTCACGGGGGCAGTATGACCGGGAGCCGGCGTCGTCGCCGTAACGCCGGGTCGCGGGGCGCAACCGTCCGCTGGGTGATGCTTCGGGTGCAGGGGCGATACAGTGCCTGCCGGCGGCGCCACGCCGCCGCATCATCAAAAGGTGCACCCATGACCTTCCGACGCGATGCCCGCCTCGACACCAGCCAGGTGCATGATCGCCGCGGGATGAGTACCCGCACCGGAGTGGCCGCCGGGGGCGGCCTTCTGGCCGTCATCGCCGTCCTCGTCACCCTGTTCATGGGGGGCGACCCGTCGCAGTTGATGGCGGGGCTCAACGGCGAGACGGTGGGGGAGCAGGCTACGAACGACCTGTCGGAAGAGTGCCGGACCGGGGCCGACGCCAACGCCCGCGACGACTGCCGTATCGTCGGCTACGTGAACAGCGTGCAGGCCTACTGGGGCGGCGTGGTGCAGGGCTACCGAATGGCGCCGACCACCTTCTACACCGAAGGGGTGAGCACCGGCTGCGGCTACGCCACCAGTGCGGTGGGCCCGTTCTACTGCCCCAACGACCAGAGCATCTACATCGACCTGGGGTTCTTCGATGAACTGCAGAACCGTTTCGGCGCCCAGGGTGGTCCTTTCGCAGAGGCCTACGTGATAGCCCACGAGTACGGGCACCACGTGCAGAACCTCGTCGGCATCCTGCAGAGCGCCGGGCAGGGCGCGGGCGCCGAGGGAGAGGCGGTGCGCACCGAACTCCAGGCCGACTGCTTCGCCGGGGTGTGGGCCTACCACGCCGTGGCCACCGGCTACCTGGAGCCGATCACCCAGGAGCAGGTCAACCAGGCGCTCGACGCGGCCGCCGCGGTGGGCGACGACCGCATCCAGGAGCATCTGCAGGGGCGGGTAACCCCGGAGAACTGGACCCACGGGTCGTCGGTGCAGCGCCAGACCTGGTTCCGGGTCGGCTACGACACCGGCGACCCCAACGCTTGCGACACCTTCGACGCCGACATCTGAGCCGGCGGGCGATCACTCCGGCGGCGGCGCTCCCACTCCACGGCGGAGCAGTTTGACGGCCGAGGAAGTCCGTCCGGGGAGGATGCGATGAGATCGCGGCTGATGCCGGCCTGCCTGCTCGTGTTGGTGTGCGCCGGTTGTGGAGGAGGCGAAGCAGCCACTACGACGACCGCTCCCGGCCCCGGCAGTACTACGACCGGCGTGCCGCTCACCACGACCACCACCGCGGCATCCACGACGTCGGTCGAGACGACCACCACCGCCACCGCACCGCCCACCACCGAGACCACGCTGCCGGGTCGATACCCATCCGGTCTGGGGGGTGTCCTGGCAGGCCTTCGTCCCTGCCGACGGCGCCACCGCGGTCTATGAGGCGGTCACCTTCGACGGGCGCACGGTGCAACTGCCCGCCCGCTTCGACTACGCGGCGGAGTGGCAGGGGAGCACCTGGATGCGCCTCCAGTTCGGCACGGTGGAGGTGGGACAGGACGGCGCCGCCATGTACTTCGACATCCCCGAGCCCTGGATGATGCGCTGGGCGGGGGCGGAGAGCACCCAGGCCGTCACCGACTTTGTGCAGGTGGAGTACCCCGCCGAGCCGGTGGTCTTCGACTTCCTGAAGCTGCCGGGCGAAACCATCTACCTGGAGACGGACATCGTCGGTGACTACGGGGATTTCACCGCGACCATGGGCCTCACCCTCGCGATGTCGCTGGCGGCGCTGGTGGAATCGATCGAGGTCCCGGCGGGGGCCTTTGACGCCCTGCATCTGGAGATGGTGGCCGGCGGCGAACTGATCGGCGGCCTCATCGACACGGAGTGGTGGCTGGCCCCCGACGGCTTCTTCGTCAAGTGGGAGGAACCGCCGGGGTTCCGCAGCCTGCAGCTGGTTGAGGGCTGGAGCGGCTAGGGCGGAGCGCCGACCTCAGTCCGGCACCACCCGCACCCGGCAGCGGATTCCCGGAGCCGCGGCGAGTCTCCGGTCGGCGGTGACCAGTTCGGCATCCAGCGCTTCGGCCAGCGCCACGTAGACGGCGTCGTAGGGGGTGAGGTTGGCCCGCAGCTCGTAGGCCCGCCCGAGGAACGGCCGGGCCGGGTATCGGGGAAAGGGGAGAGCTGCCAGGGCGTCGATGGCCACCAGGAAGTCCATCTCGTCGAGAACCCTCGCCGCCCATCGCTTCCGCAGGACGGCGACCGTCTCCACGTCCGCGAAGTCGGGCCACGCCGCCTCGCCATGTCGGCGCAGCAGGTCGCGGGCGAACCGACCTGCCTCTCCGCTGTCTACCGCCGCCGCAGCGAGGATCGAAGCGTCGGGGACGATCACCGTTCCTCGCGTACCTGACGGAGAGCCTCGACGGCTTCGGCGAGGCTGAGATGGCCTCCCTGGAGCCGGTCAACGCGATCGAGCACATCGTCGAGTGTGCGGGTGGCCGTCTCACGAGTCAAGAGGGCCGTCAGGTACTGCTGCAGCGACCGGCCCTGGCGGTGAGCGCGCCGCATCAGTTCGCGGTGGACGTCTTCGGGCAGATCCCGAATCAACACGTTCGGCATGCTTGCATTATGCAAGCGGAGCGCCGCTGGGTCAAGACCACCCCCTTCCCCGGCTCCCTCTACTCTCCCCGTCGTGACCCTGCTGCCCGGTCCCGCCCCCGAGCAGATGGCTGCCGACACTGTCGCCATGCGGACCGATCTGGCGCTGGTGCAGCGCCTGCTGCGGGAGACGCTGGCGCGCCAGGTGGGCCCCCACCTGCCGGCTCTGGTAGACGAGGTGCGGCGGCTGGCGGCGATCGCCGCCGCGGAGTCCCTCGGCCGCGGCGGGCCGGAGACCCTGGAGGCCCTCCTCGGCGGGCTCGATCTCGATACCACCATCGCCCTGGTGCGGGCTTTCACCCTCGACTTCCATCTGGCCAACGTGGTGGAGCAGGCCCATCGCGCCGACCTGCTGGCGGCCGGTCCCGGGTGGCTGGAGGCCGCGGTGGACCGCATCCGGGCGGCCGGCATCCCGGCCGCCGACATCGCCGACGTGGTGGCCCGCCTCGAGGTGCGCCCGGTGCTCACCGCCCACCCCACCGAGGCGACGCGCTGGTCCACCCTCACCAAGCTGGCGGCCGTCGCCTCCCTGCTGGAGCAACGCCGTCACGGTGGGCTCCCCCCGGCAGAGGCCGAGGACCTCGACCAGGAGTTGGCGGCCACCATCGCCGCCCTGTGGCAGACCGACGAGCTGCGCCGAGCCCAGCCCACCCCCCTCGACGAAGCCCGCCAGGCGACCTACTGGCTGGGGTCGCTGTTCGAAGCGGCGGGCCGCCTGACGGGTCACGTCGACCGCCAGTTATCCCGTTTGGGCGTCGTCCTCGCGCCGGAGGCGGCGCCCTTGCGCTTCGGCACCTGGGCCGGGGGCGACCGCGACGGCAACCCGGCGGTGACCCCGGAGGTGACCCGGGAGGTGCTGGCCCGCCAGCACCACCACGGCCTGGGGCTGCTGCGGGGCGCCGTCGAGGCATTGGGGGCCGAGTTGTCCTCCGCCACCACCGTGGTGGGCATCTCTGCCGAGCTGGCCGCCTCGCTCGAGGCCGATGCCGCCGTCCTGCCCGAGGTTCAGGCTCGCTACGGCGCTCGCTACGGCGACGAACCGTACCGGCTGAAGTGCCGGTTCATAGCGGCGCGCTTGGAGCACACCCGGGCGCGGCTGGTGGAGGGCGAGGCCACCGGCGCGGCCTACGAAGGGCCTCGCGGCCTGCTGGCCGACGTCGACCTCGTGCGCCGTTCCCTGCGGGCGCACGGCGGCGAGGCGATCGCTGCCGCGTCGCCCGCTCGCCTTCTCCGCCGGGTGGCTGCCTTCGGCTTCGGCCTGGCCACGCTCGATCTGCGGGACCACGCCGCCCGTCACCACGAGGAGGTGGCCCGGCTCCCGGGTTTCGCCGGCTATGCCGCGCTGGACCGGGAGGGGCGGACGCGGCGGCTCCTTGCCGAGTTGGCGGTCCCCGGCTCGGGCGGGCTCCTGGACGAGACCTCCGGGGACGGCCCCCTCGCCCTGCTGGGCACCGTGGCCGGCGCTCTGGACTGCTTTGGGGAGGGGGCGGTGGAGTCGTACCTGGTCTCGGAGACCGGAGGCGCCGATGACGTGCTCGCCATCGTCGTCCTGGCCGCCCGGGCCGGGTTGATCGACCCCAAGGCGGGGAAGGCCCGGCTCGGGGTAGTGCCACTGTTCGAGACCTTGGAGGGTATCCGGTCCGCCGGGGACATCCTCGACACGCTGCTCTCCGAACCCGTCTACCGGCGCCTGGTGGACGCCCGGGGCGGCCTGCAGGAGGTGATGCTGGGCTACTCGGACTCCTCCAAGCACGCCGGCATCACCACCGGCCAATGGGAGCTGCACCGGGCGGCCCGGCGCCTCCACGACGTCGCCTCACGCCACGGGGTGCGGCTCCGCATCTTCTACGGCCGGGGCGGCACGGTGGGGCGGGGCGGCGGCCCCACGGGTGAGGCCATCCTGGCCCAGCCCTTCCGCACCGTGGACGCCGCCATCAAGGTGACCGAGCAGGGCGAGGTCATCTCCGACAAGTACGCCCTGCCGGGCCTGGCCCGGCGCAACCTGGAGATAGCGGTGGCGGCGACCCTGGAGGCCTCGCTGCTGCACCGCACCCCGCGCCACGACCGGGAGACTCTGCAGCGCTGGACCGCGGCCATGGATGAGGTGTCCCGAGCGGCCTATCGCGCCTACCGGAGCCTGGTGGAGCATCCCGGCTTGATGCGCTACTTCTTCGCGGCGACGCCGGCGGCCGAGTTGGAGGCCCTCAAGCTGGGATCCCGGCCCGCGCGGCGCCCGGGCCGGGAGGCCGCCTGCTTCGAGGGGCTGCGGGCCATTCCTTGGGTCTTCGGCTGGACGCAGAGCCGCCAGATCGTGCCCGGCTGGTACGGGGTGGGGAGCGGCCTGGCCGCCGCCCGCACCGCCGGCTGGGGCGAGACCCTAGACGAGATGCATTGCGGCTGGCGCTTTTTCCGCACCTTCATCAGCAACGTCGAGATGACCTTGGCCAAGACCGATCTGGGGGTGGCCGCCCGCTACGTGGAGCACCTGGTGGAACCGGGACTGCACCCACTCTTCGAGACCATCACCGCCGAGCACGACCGCACCCTGGCCGAGGTCCTGCACCTCACCGGCGGCCCCCGCCTGCTGGCCGGCAACCCCACCCTGCAGCGCACCCTCGAGGTGCGCCACGCTTACCTGGCCCCCTTGCATTACGTACAGGTGGCGCTGCTGGCTCGTCGCCGGGCCGAGGGGGCCGGCGACCCCGCCCTGGAGAGGGCCCTGCTGCTGACCCTCAACGGCATCGCCACCGGGCTGCGCAACACGGGCTAGCGGGTCGAGCCCGGACGCCCCTACCTCACCGGACGGGGGACAGTGCCGACCGGGTAGTGTGCCCTCGAAAGCGTCTCGTCGAGGGAGGGCCATGGTCCGTCTGATCCCGCGCGAGGAGAAGTACTTCGGGCTGCTCAGCGGCCTGGTGGGGAAGATCCGTTCCGGGGCGGCCCTGTTCGTCGAACTGCTGGCGGACTACGAGAACCGGGTGAAGTACGCCGAACAGATCAAGGCGATCGAGGAGGAGTGCGACCAGCTGGCCGCCGACATCGTGGCCAAGCTCAACACCACCTTCATCACCCCCATCGACCGCGAGGACATCTACCTGCTCACCACTCGGGCCGACGACATCATCGACGAGATCAACGGCCTGGCACGGCGCCTGGATCTCGTCCACGCCGTGCCGCTGCGCCCCGATGTCCCCGAGATCGCCGCCATCCTGGCCGACTCATTGGTGGAGGTCGAAGCCGCCTTCGGGCAGCTCAAGGCCCGCAACGGGGTCACCGAGCATGGCCGCAACGTCCGCCGCTTGGAGAAGCGGGCCGACGTGCTCTACGCCGAAGCTCTGCACCGGCTCTTCACCGGTGAGCCCAACGCCATAGAGGTCGTCAAGTGGGTTTCGATCTACGAGCAGCTGGAGGACGCCATCGACCGCTGCAAGCACCTGGCGGAGAGCCTGGAGAGCGTCGCGGTGAAGCACACCTGAGCACGGGGCCAGGGTTCTCTTGGACGCGACCACCACTCTTGCCGTAGCCATCATCCTGGCGGCGTTGATCTTCAACTTCGCCAACGGCTGGCACGACGCCGCCAACTCCATTGCCACCATCGTGTCTACGCGCGTCCTGCGGCCCGGGTTGGCGGTGGTCTGGGCGGCGGCATTCAACTTCATCGCCTTTCTGGTATTCGGCACCGGTGTCGCCAAGACGGTCGGGGAAGGCCTGGTGGACGTGACCCGCGTCACCGAGGACTGGCGTCTCTGGGTGCTGCTCAGTGCCCTGGTCGGCGCGATCGTCTGGGACGTGATCACCTGGTACTTCGGGCTGCCTTCCAGCTCTTCGCACGCCCTGGCCGGGGGTTTCGCCGGTGGGGCGATCGCCGCTCAGTTCATCACCGACGGGGCCTACGCTGGGCTGCTGCGGGCGGGGGGATGGATCAGGATCCTGGTCTTCATCGTCTTGTCGCCGCTGCTGGGCATGGTCTTGGGCTTCCTCTTCATGGTGGCCCTCATGTGGGTTTTCCGCCGCTCGCGACCGGATCGGGTCGACCACATCTTCCGCAAGGGTCAGCTGGTCTCGGCCGCCGCGTACAGCTTGGGGCACGGTGGGAACGACGCGCAGAACTCGATGGGCATCATGACGGCGGTGCTGGTGGCCGGGGGATTCCTGGCATCCGCCCCGGATGGGGGCTTGCCCGACATACCGCTATGGGTGGTGCTGTCGGCCCACGCCGCCATCGCCCTGGGGACCATGACCGGGGGGTGGCGCATTGTGCATACCCTGGGATCCCGCATCACTCGCCTCAAGCCGGTGCACGGCTTCGCCGCCGAGACCGCGGGGGCGGTGACTCTGGCCATGAACACCGCCTTGGGCATCCCGGTGAGCACTACCCACACGATCACCGGCGCCATCGTGGGGGTCGGTGCCACCCGGCGCCTTTCGGCGGTGCGCTGGGGGGTGGCGCGGCGGGTGGTGTGGGCGTGGGTGTTCACCGTGCCTATGTCCGCCCTGGTGGCGGCGGGCTTCGTCCTGGTGGTGCGCCTCTTCCGCGGCTGAGGCGCCGGCCCGACGGGCGCCGTCTCCAAGGCAGGCCGGGGATGGGCTATTCGCCGGCCAGGGCCGCCGTGATCTGCTGCAGGTGCCCCTCGTCGTGGAGGCGCCCCTCCATCATCCCGTAGGCCAGCCGCCAGTAGGACCCCTTACGGGCGACGAAATCCTGGGGCAAGGCGGCGAGCATGGCCCAGGTCTCGGCGCGGTTGCGCCGCAGCTCCTTCAGCAGGCCTCCGGGGGTGGGGAAGACGGCGAGCAGGCCGGCATGGGCGATGTCTAGGTTGCCCGGCCAGTCGTCGATCCAGTGCTCCTGTCCTCCGACCAACTGGGTGATGTAGTCGTGGGTGGCTCGCTCGCCGACGATGAGGTGGCAGAGCACCTCGCGAGCACTCCAGCCGCCGTCGGCGGGGCGGCGGGCGGCTCGCTCGTCGCCGACACCCTCGAAGGCCTCGGTCAGCCGGGCCAGGAAGGCCTCCCCGGAAGCGGTCATCGCCGCGGAGAGCGCCGCCGGGTCGGCCGGCGGCTCATCGATGGGCCGGCCCGACAGGGTCATCGTGGTGCGGGCCTTGTCGGCGCCCCGGTAGTAGGTGACCTGGACTTCGTCTCCGGCCTCATGGCCGAGCAGGGCTTCCTGCAGGCCGGCCCAGTCGGGGGTCTTGTCGCCGCCGATGCGGACGATCACGTCACCTTTCTGGAGCCCGGCGGCCTGGGCGCCCATCTCCTCCACCACCCCGCCCAGCAGGATGCCCCGGTCGACGGGCACGCCCAGGCGGGCGACGGCCTCGGGGGTCAGGGTGTCGGGGAGGATGCCCAGCATGGGGCGGCGGATGAAGCGCAGGTCGTGCCCGGTCTCGAGCACCGACTTCAGGTTCTCCAGGCCCGTCTCCCAGCCCCGGCGGACCGATTTGGCTTTCTTGGGCGGCTTCTTCCCCTTCCCTCCCGCCCCGTGGGTCAACTCCACTATCGTGGCCTCACCGTCCGGGCGCAGGTCGACCCGGACGCGGGAGGCGGCCTTGTCTCCCCGCCCCTGCCAGGTGAAAACGACCCGTTCGTTGGGGATCACCTTGGTGAACTCCCCGGTGGCGTAGTAGCCGCCGGCCCACCACAGGTGGAGGCGGCCTTCCTGCCGGGGGATGGCCGTGGCGGCGTCGCAGAGCCACTCCCGCAGGGCGGTGGAATTGATGAAGGCGTGGAACACCTGGGCGGGGGTGGCCTCGATGCGCTGCTGCAGGGTGACGGGTTTGGCTGACATGGGAGCCCTCCGGCCGATCGCGGGTGGGAGCGGGAGCGCGCTCATCCTATTCGGGGGCGCGCCGCTGCGCCGGGCCGGCTACGGGGTGGCCAGCATCACCTCGGTGGCCTTGATCACCGCGATCACCGGGTCGCCGGGGGCCAGGCCCAGTTCCTCGGCGGCCTCTCGAGTGATGGCGGCCGTCAGGGTCTGCCCCCCGGGGAGGGCGACCCGCACCGTCGACATAACTGTGCCGTGCTCGATCTCGGCGACCTTCCCTTGGAGCTGGTTGCGGGCGCTGAGGCGCATGAGAGTCCCTCCTTGCTGCCGAGCCCACGCTACCGCCGGTCGGCGAGGCAGAATGGGGCTATGACCCGCCGCGTCGTGCTCGTGCTCCTCACGGCCGTGCTGCTGGCCCTGGTGCTTCCCGCCGCCGGAGCCCCGGCCCAGTCGGGTCCCGCAACCACCACCACGGTGCCGGCAACCTCTGCCGGAGGGACCTCGCCCTGGGTGCTGGTGCTGATCGGCGCCGGCGCCGGGGCCGTGGTGGGGACTCTCACCGGCCTGGCGCGCCGCCGCCGGGCCGAGCGGGAGCGGGGCGACCCGCACCGCCCCGGCTAGCCCGGGCGGTAGGTCTCCTGAGAGAGCGAGCCACCATCGGGGGCCCGGCGGTCTAGGAGGATCGCTCCGTCCCCCCGGCGCTGGGCGGCCAGCACCAGGGCCCCGTCGGTGCCGGCTGCGGCGGAGAAGGGGTCGAAGCCGGCGGGCAGTCCCTCCCGGTAGCGCAGGTCTCCGGTGGCCGCATCCCGGGACACGATCCACACGGTGCCGTTGCGCCGCGCCCGGAGAGCGGCCACGAAGTTGCCACCGACGGCAGAGAGGATGATCCCGGAGTCCGGCGGCATGCGGTAAGTGGCCGCCGGTACGAGGCCGGCGGAGTAGACCAGGACCCGGGTCCGGCCGGTCTCGGCCGACCGCCACAGGACGGCGGGCCGCCCTCCGGACAGGAGGGCCAGCGCTTCGGCCTGCCCGCCGGCAGGAAGCGACGCTTCGGCCCGTATTCGGCCGTCGAGGCTCAGCACCTGCAGGCGCGTGTCCCCGGCCGTTGTGCCCAGCAGGACGATCTCCGAGTTGCCGTCGGCATCCGCGTCGTAGG
This sequence comes from Acidimicrobiia bacterium, assembly GCA_016932695.1. GTDB lineage: Bacteria > Actinomycetota > Acidimicrobiia > Spongiisociales > UBA11373 > VGBK01. Next base: position 53,289 of record JAFGCH010000016.1, read on the forward strand.
CCGCGGCCGCGATCGGCGTCAGGCTCAGCGGGACCTCGGCGAGCAGAGCGCCGGTGAGGTCGCGGGTCGCGAAGACTGGGCCCGTCGGCCCCGTCGCAGTGACGCCGAGCGCGGGAGACCCGCCCACCACGAGGGCCGTCGGCCCGTCGGGGTCTGCCAGTTGCCGTCCGAAACGGATGCGTCGGACGAGGGCCCCCTCGGGGGTGAAGAGCGACACCGGCGCTCCGTCCGCGACGTGGAGCACGGCCAGACGTTCCCCGTCCGGGGTGAGCAGGGCGACCAGGCCCCGCACCTCACCGGCCAGATCCTGAACCCACGGGCCGTCCTCGGCGTCCCGCCCGCGCAGGACCCAGCCGCCGGAGGCCGGGTCCACATGGGCCGCGACGGTCCCGGTCGAAGTGCCGGCCGCGGCGAGAGCCCCGAAGGTGCCCCCGGCGTCGCGGATGCAGCCCGCCCCTGCCGTCCAGTGCGGGTCGTGACCTGCGAAGAACCAGTAGATCAGCCGGTCGTCGGTGGTGGCCCCGCGCTTGCCGCCGAGGTGCACGGTGAGGGTTCCATCGCGATCGAGGAAGTACAGATCGCCCCGGCCGTCCCCGTCGAGGTCCTCGACGGCGAATCCGCCGTCGCGGGCCGGTCCTTCCAGGGTGATTGCCTCGTCGGGGCCGGTGAACCCCGACGCCCCCGGCACGATGTGGACGACGGGGTCGTCGCCGGGTTCGAGAGCGAACAGGTCGGGTATGCCGTCGCCGTCGCGCTCGCCCAGGGCGTAGCGCCAGCCCTCCCCGCCGGTGAATGGCAGGGCGACCGACAGGGCTGAAGTGAAGCGACGCCCGCGCCAGATCTCGAGGGCCGCCGGGGTTCCCGGTCGTAGGACGTAGAGGTCGGCATGGCGGTCCCGGTCGTGGTCGCCCACCAGGAAAGCCAGACCGGTGCCTGCCGGGATGACGGTGGCAACCGGGCCGCGGCGGAGGGTGAAGCCTGAGGCGAAGGTGTAAATCGACAGTACGACCGTGGCGCCGGAGGCATCTGCCACCCAGAGGTCGGGGCGCCCATCGTCGCCGTCGTCGGCGAGCATCACGGCGGCTCCGGCGGGAACCGGCCATCCCGTGCTCTCGGCGGTGGTGCACGTCTCGAAACCGTGCATCGCCTGGGCAGCCTCGACGCCCAGGTGGCCGGCCGGGGTCCAGGGCCGGACCTCCACGGCGTCGGCGGCCCCGTCGCGATCTAGGTCGGCGAGTAGCCGCGTCCCGTCTGTTGCCGCCGGGCCCAGGGCGGTGGAGAAAGAGAGGGTGCGGGTGAAGGCCGCGGGCGAGGTACGCGGCGGGAACGGGGCCGGGGTACGGTAGCCCCGCGTGGCCGGCGGGCCTTCCCACGAGAAGTGCATCGGGTCCTTCTTCTCCTGCCAGTGGCCGCCCCAGCACCAGCCGGCGTCGGTCCAAGCCTTCACGAACCAGTCCGGCATGTCGGTGATCAGCACGTTGTCGAGGCGGTAGGGGTTGGTGGTCGCGTTGATATCGATAGCTGCCCCCACGGCATGGAACGAGAGGTAGCGGCCCGGCGGGATGGTGGCCGCTCGGTAGGACCACGTGTCCCACGAGCGAATGGTGTAGGTGCGGCCGCCGGCCGCCTCACGTTCGAGGTTGCGGATCACCGCGGCCAGTGCCGGAGCGACACGGGAATGCACCCAAACGCCGACGTCCCCGGTGGGGGAGGGGAGGTAGGTGCGCACCAGTTGGGACCGAACCGCGGCTATGTCCCGGCCGAAGAAGTCGCCCCAGGGACCGAGCACCGGCTCGGTGTTCGGCAGGTTGCCGGCTTGCAGGGCGAAGGGCCCTCGAATGCCGTCGGGGCCCCCGCAACCGGGTGATTCGCTGAAGGAGGGGATGGTGGTGAGACGCGGTGTGGGGTCGTCCTCGGCCGCCGCCGGAACGGCGACCAGGAGCAGGGCGAGCACGAACCCGGCGGCGAGCCGGCGCCGCGGTGATTTCGTCATAGCCCAAGTATCGGACTCCGGAGGACCTTCCCCGACGATTTGGTGGTGTTCAGCCGAGGAGCAGAGCGGGATCGCGGCCTTCAGTGCCGCTCGTCGAACCGCCACAGCCCGGCCGCCCGGGCGGCTTCGTAGGCGGCGGCGACCTCTTCCGGCAGGGGGCGGCGATCGATGTCGGCGTACCGGGGAGAGCCCGGGACCAGGTGATCGGGGCGGTATTGGGCCATGACGTTCAGGTAGGTGTCGGGGGAGAGCGTCTCGGCCAGCCAGCGGAAGATGGCGGCGCTCTCCGTCCCCAGGCCGGGCATCACCAGATGGCGCACCAGCAGCCCGCGTCGGGCCAGGCCGTCGGGGCCCAGGCGAAGCACGCCCACCTGCCGGTGCATCTCGGCAACGGCTTCCCGGGCCCGCCGCGGGTAGTCGGCGGCCCGGGCCAGGCGGCGCGCCGTCGCGGGCTCCCAGAACTTGAAGTCGGGCATGTAGATGTCCACTAGGCCGTCCATGAGGCTCAGGGAGGCGAGCCCGTCGTAGGCTCCGGTGTTGTACACCAGGGGCAGCCGCAGCCCTCGGGGCACCGCCAGCGCCAGAGCTTCGATCACCTGAGGGACGACGTGCTCTGGGGTGACCAGGTTGATGTTGTGGCAGCCGTGGTCCTGGAGGGCGAGCATCAGGGCGGCCAGGTCCTCGGCGGGGCAGGCCCTCCCGACGGCCTGCTGGGAGATGTCCCAGTTCTGGCAGAAGGCGCAGCGCAGGTTGCACCCGGCGAAGAAGATGGTGCCCGATCCCCGGCGGCCGCGCAGGCAGTCCTCCTCCCCGCGGTGGGGGAAGGCGCTGGCCACCACGGCATGGCGTCCTACCCGGCAGACTCCGGCCTCGCCGGCGAGACGGTCCACTCCGCAGTCGCGCGGGCAGGCTCGGCAGGCGCGCAACTCCTCCAGAGCGGCGTCCGCCTTGGCGGCCAGGGCCCCCGAGTGCCAGGCCGCCAGGTAGGCCGGTTCGGCCTCCTTCGCGGCGAAGCGCCCGGCCATCACCGCGTCGCGGGCCGGTCTGGGGGAGGGAGCCCGGCCGCGGCGGCGAAGATCCCGGGGCATGGGGCACCGCAGGCGGCACAGCGTCCCTCGGAGGTCAGTCCCCACGCGGTGAGGCGGTACCAGTCCCGGCCCACCAGGAGGGCCCCGCAGGCCGGGCAGCGGGTGGACTGGCCTTCGGGGTCGACGACGTTGCCGGTGTAGACGAAGCGGAGGCCGGCCCGGCGGGCGAGCCGCCGGGCCTCGGCCAGGGTGGAAGGCGGCGTGGGCGGCCGGTCGGTCATCCGGTAGGCGGGGTGGAAGGCGCTGAAGTGGAGGGGGGTGTCGGGGCCCAGGTGCTCCGCCACCCAGGCGCTCAGGGCGTTGATCTCGGCGGGGGAGTCGTTCAGGCCCGGGATCAGCAGGGTGGTCACCTCCAGCCAGGTGGCGGTGTGGCGGGCGACGTACTCCAGGGTCTCCAGCACCGGGGCGAGGCGCCCTCCGCAGTAGCGGCGGTAGAAGCCGTCGTCGAAGGACTTCAGGTCGATGTTGGCCGCGTCCATCACGGCATAGAACTCGGCCCGGGGCTCGGGGTTCACGTAGCCGGCGGTCACCGCCACTGTGGCGATCCCCCGGGCGCGGCAGGCTCGGGCGGTATCTACGGCGTACTCGTGGAAGGCGACGGGATCGTTGTAGGTGAAGGCCACGCTGCGGCAGCCCAGGCGGACGGCCCGCGCGGCGATCGCCTCAGGGGAAGCCTCGGCCGCCAGGATGTCGTCGTTTGTCGCCTTCGACATGTCCCAGTTCTGACAGAAGCGGCAGGCCAGGTTGCAGCCGGCGGTGCCGAAGGAGAGCACCCCGCTGCCGGGGTGGAAGTGGAAGAGGGGCTTCTTCTCGATGGGATCCACGGCGAACCCACTCGACCTGCCGTAGGTGGTGAGCACGATGGCGTCGCCCCGGCGGGCCCGGCCGAAGCAGAGGCCGCGCTGGCCCTCCCGCAGCGAGCACTGCCGGGGGCACAGGTCGCACTGCACCCGGCCGTCCTCGCGGAGGTGCCAGTAGCGGGTGGGCGCCGCCGTGTCCATCAACGGGATGATCCTCCCGGCCGGGCCCTTCCACAAGGCCCGGGCGCCTACTCGGGTGCCGCCTCCCAGTCGACGGCCACCTCGTGTTCCGGATCGTCGCGGTCGACGGCCACCGCCAACTGCCGGCCCGGCCCCACCCGACCGACCAGGTCGGCGGGAAGCCAGTGCACCACCTTCGCCTGATAGGGGTCGCGCCCCGGCAGTTTCACTTCCAGTTCGAGCAGAGCCAACCGGGCGCCGGCGCGGGGGTCGGTGGCCGTCATCAGGCCGGCCTCTACCGCGTCGCCCAAATCCCGGATGCCGAGCAAACGCGCCGTGCCCCGGCGCCCCCGGGCCAGCAGGTCGGCGGCCGATCCCCGCCGTTCCGGGGGGATGGCGGCGAGGAGAGCGGGAGGGTCGTCCGTCTCTGTAGCGCCGGCGGCGCGGGGCATCTCGCTCCAGTCGATGGCCACCCGGGAGGCATCGGCCGGGTCCACCCGCACGGACACCTCATGGTCGGGGAGCACCGCGCCCACCAGCATGCGGGGAACCATCTGCTTCACGGTCACCGGATAGGGCGGCTGTCCCTCGCGGTGGACCTCAAGGTCGAAGGAGAAGGCCGGCGCTTCGTTGATGGTCCAGCCGGTCTCCCCGATGGCCCGAACGAGCGCCCGGGCGGGGAGGCCCTCCGGGATGGCGGCCGCGCCGCGCAGCAAAGAGCGCAGGCTGGTTCCCCCGGTCAGGGCCCCGGTCTTGGCTCCCACCAGCCAGAAGACGGTTCCGGCGATCAGCAGCGGGATGCCGGGGGCCAAGAGGGCCGGGTTGCCGGTGACGGCACCGGCAACCACCAGAGCCGCCCCGGCCACATCGGCCAGGATGCCCGAGACGATGAAGGGGGTCATGGGCGAACCCTAGGGAATCGCCCGTCACCGCGTCGGCCGGATCAACCGGTGACCAGCACCGCCGCCCCGCTCACCTCGCCTCGCTTGAGCCGGGCCAGGGCGGTGTTGGCTTGCTCGAGGGGGAAGACGTCGGCCACGGTTTGGACCGGGATGCGGGCCGCCAGGTAGATGAACTCCTGGGCGTCGCGCCGGGTGGCGTTGGCCACACTGCGGATCTGTCGCTCCCACCACAGGTGCCGGTAGGGGAACTCGGGGATGCGATCCAGGTGGATGGCGTTGACCGCCACCACCCCGCCACGGTCCAGGGCTTTGAGGGCGGCCAGCACCACCTCACCCACCGGGGCGAAGGTGATGGCGGCGTCCAGGGGCACCGGCGGTGGCTCCTCGTAGCCGCCCGCCCAGACCGCTCCCAGGTCGCGAGCCCGCTGCTGCTCGCCGGGAGAGCGGGTGGCGACGTAGACCTCACAGCCCCAGTGGGTCGCCACCTGGATGGCCAGCAGGGCGGAGGCACCGAACCCGTACAGACCGAGGCGCTCCCCGGGCCGGATGCCGCTCACCCGCAGCGAGCGGTACCCGATGACCCCGCCGCAGAGCAGCGGTGCCGCCGCCAGGTCGGGAAAGCGCTCGGGGAGGCGTACCGCCCAGTCGGCGCGCACCGTGGCTTGCTCCGCGTAGCCCCCATCGCGGTCCCAGCCGGTGAAGGTAGCCTGCTCGCAGAGGTTCTCGCGGCCGCTGCGGCAGAAGCCGCAAACCTCGCAGGAGCCGGCCGGCCAGCCCACCCCGGCGCGGTCACCGATCTCCCAGTCCGATACGCCGGAGCCGAGGGCGGCGACGCGTCCGACGATCTGGTGGCCGGGGATGATGGGCAGCCGGCGGGCCTCGAGGTCGCCCTCGACCAACTGCAGGTCGGTGCGGCACACCCCGCAGGCGGTCACCTCCAGCAGCAACTCGCCCCCGCCGGGGACGGGTGCGGGCACGTTCATGGCCAGCAGCGGCGCGGTCTCAATGGGCCCGGGTTCGGAAAGCACGATGGCCTTCATAGGCCCGACCCTACCCCCCGGCGGGGGCGGCGTCATCTGCCTCCGCTACCGGGGTGGAGCGGGGGTTCTGGCGGGCTCGTCTCGCTTTGCCATAGCAACCGGAGCGTGGCAAGGTAACGGGGTGAGTTCGATCAAGCAGGTGGCGGGAAGGCGCCCCAAGAAGGTCTACGACGGGGGTCGCCATTGCGCCTATCCCGGGTGCACCACCTTGATCTCCCGCTACAACAAGAACGAGTACTGCTGGCGGCACTTCCAGCCGCGGCCGGAGCCGGCCCGCGTCCCCGTGCCGCCGCCCAAGGCCTGAGCCCGAGCCCTCGGCGGGCCCCGCCCGGCGGCGGGGTACCGCGGTCGCGGCCGCCTCAGCAGCTGACGAAGGCGCCCGTACCGGTGCCGAAGCTGCGGATGCGAGCGCTCGCGGCGGGGGGATCGGAGGGCGGATTCGCGAAGCGGCCGTTGTTGTAGCTCAGGTTTTCGTGGTACCAGAAGGCTACGCCGTCCGGATCCAGGTCGAAGCGTGCCCCCATCTCCTCGAAGTCGGCCCAGCGCCAGGCGGGGCGGATGCCGCCGGCGAAGAACAGCCAGTCCGGCAGGTCCTGGAGGTCGTTGACTTCCCAGCCGTCGAACTGCCGGGAACCGTTGCGGTCGGTGAAGATGGCGGTGAAGCCGTCCCAGGTGATCTCCTGCCAGTCGGCTCCGCTGCACGGGCTGGAGAACCAGCCGGTGGAGTCATCCGGGGTGCCGAACAGCAGGGTCAGGGAGGCTCGGGCTTCGGCTGCAGGCGTGCCGAAGGCGACCTCGCCGACACCCTGCCGGGAGGCGAGCACGATGTCGGATTCGCCCGAGACCACCTCTTCCAGCAGACGCTGGGTCTGCGGGCCCGCCTTGCCGTCGACGTCGAGGCGGTAGTCGCGCTGGAAGAGGCCCACCGCCTCCTCGGTCTCCTCGTCGTAGGTGCCCCCGCCGGCTCCGCCGTAGTAGCCCAGTTCGGCCAGGGTTTGTTGCAGGGCGGCGATGTCTTCGCCCTCATCCCCGGGGCGCAGGATGCCGTCGTCGGAGACGGTCTCGCACTCCAGGGTTCCGGTGAAGGTGCATTCGATCTCGCCGGTGTAGGCGGCGACGGGCTCCCCCCCGCCGAAGTAGTCATCGGCCGGGAAGACGGATACCCCGGCGATGAAGTGCGCCGACCCGGTCCAGTCGAACACTTTGGGCGCCAACTCGAGCGCAGCGAGGTGCTCGACGCGGCGGGCCTGGTAGTCCGTGGTGGTCTCCAAGTAGGCGAGGATCGAGGCGTAGTCGATCACCACGTAGGGGTTCCAGCCCCCCAACCCCCGCCCGTACAGGACCAGGGCTTGGTAATCGGGGGCATAGGGGCCTTCGGTGAACGAAACTTGAAGGAGCATCTGATCGCTGTTGAGGCCGGTGATGGTCGGCATCGGATCGGGAAGGCGGAGGGAGAGGCGGGTGCCGGTCCCGTCGAGGGTGTCCTGCGACACCACCTCGTCTTGCTGCGGGTTGCGGTAGCGCATCTGGTGAGACCCCGTGTCCCGCAGCGGGTCGGCGACCGGATCGGCCAGCAGGGGGGCTAGGGGGCCGGTGTCGGGCGCCGCGGTGCTCGTGCTCGTCGTGCTCGTCGTGGAGGTCGTTAGGGCTTGGGTCGTGGTGGTCGTCGAGGCTTCCGCGGTGGTCGAGGTCCCGGTGCCGCCGCAGGCGGCAGCGCAGAGGGCTACCACGAGCAGCAGGGTGAGCCGGCGAGCGGCGGGCATGGAGCCTCCGAGAGGACGAAACGCTGCTCGGAAGGTAGCAAGCCTCGCGCGGTTGTGCCGATGGGCGGGGCCATTTGGGCCCGGGCCCCGCTAGCCTTCCCGGCAACGGAGAAAGGAGGTGGTCCAACAGTGATAGGCAGTTCTTACAGGACCCCGGAGGTGGCCGGGCGCTAAGCGGCCATCACAGGGGTGGCCGCTCCCCGGGGACGACCTCGGGGTAGGTGGCGACTCCAACCCGGACCACCGGGCCCGGAGATCCGTCAGTTGGTCCTCTGGCGGCGGCGGCGACGCTGAAGTGTCTCCGGGCCTGTCCGCGTCCCGGGGGTCAGTGGCGGGCAGCTTCCTGCTGCAGTGCCTCCAGCAGGCGGCGGATCTGGGAGCGGAAGCGCTCGTCGACCAGGTGCCCGGCGGCATCGAAGCGGCTCTCGGCGGAGTCGATCAGCACCTCGGGCAGGCCCACCACCCGTACCCGGTTGTGGCGCAGTATCTCGCGCAGGTGCGTCTGCGCCCGTACCGTGCCGAAGCGGCCGCCCGCCCCCAGGATGGCTGCCGGCTTGCCCCGCAGCGGGGAGGCTTCCCCGCCGCGCGAGGCCCAGTCGAGGGCGTTCTTGAGCACGCCGGGGATCGACCAGTTGTACTCCGGCGTGGCGACCAGCAGGGCGTCCGCCGCGGCGATGGCCTCCCGGAGGCGGGTTACCTCGTGGGGCAGCCCGGCCGCCTCCACATCCGCGTCGAAGTGGGGGATGCCGTGGAGGGTCATCACCTCCAGCACCATGCCTGGCGGAGCCAGGTCGGTCGCGGCTCGCAGGGCGGCGGTGTTGAAGGACGCGCCGCGCAAACTGCCCGAGATGGCGAGGACGCGTAGAGGTGGAGTCAGAGCCGTCTCCCGGTAGGTGTGCCCTGCCCAACGCCGTGCCGGCGGCGGTCATTCCCGCGACGGCGAGGGCGCCGCCGCCTTGGAGTGGGGGGACTCGAGCAGGATGAACATGCGGTAGTGCGGCCCAATCTCGGGGAGTTCGAAGGGGTCGCCGTCACGGCGGAATCCGTAGCGCTCGTAGAAGCCGAAGGATCCGGCTCGGGCGTTGCACCAGGCCAGGCGGCCGCCGTGGGCGGCGGCGTGCTCCAGGCAGGCCTTGAGGAGCAAGCCGCCCAGCCCGTAGCCCCGATGCCCGTGGTCCACCGCCATGCCGCGCACCTGCCAGGCGGCCCGCTCGGGGCGCCCCGGCATGGGCCGGGGCATGATGGTGGCGATGCCCACCATCCGGCTGTGGCGGAACCCGCCCACGTGGAGCGCCTCGGAATGGTCGTCGCCGGCGTAAACCAGCTCCTCCACCTCTTGGTGGGGTCGGAGCAAGGCTCGGCGCAGCGGGCGCACCGTCTCCGCTTCGACCGCCCGGACTTCGAACTCGGCCATGGTCCCTCTCGACGCGCCAGCCTATCCGGCGCCGCCGCCGCTCGCCCCGGCGATGGGGCCTGATCGATCTCGGCGGCTCCTCGGGGTACTCTGGCCGGGATGCCTCCGCCGCCTCTTCAGACCGTCATCGCCTTCATCTGGGATTTCGACAGCACCTTGATCGTGGGCAACCAGCAGGATGCCCTCTTCGAGCACTACGGGGTAGACCCGCAGACCTTCTGGGCCGAGGTGGAGGCCCTGCCCGCCTTCCACCGGGAGCGGGGCGAGATCATCTCCCGGGACACGGCCTACTTGGTGCACCTGCTCACGTACGTGGAGGCTGGGGTACTCCCCGGCCTCGACAACGCCCGCCTCCGGGAGTTGGGCGGCCGGCTTTGCCCCAGTCCCGGCATCCCCGAGTTCCTTGCCTACACGCGCCGACGCGTTGCCGAAAACCCGGCTCTCGCCTCTGCCGGCATCGTGGTAGAGCACTACGCCGTGTCCACCGGGCTGCTCCCCATGATCGAGGGGAGCCCCATCGCCCCCTACCTGGATGGGATCTGGGCCAACACCCTCCTCGAGCACACCGCGCTCCCCGGCTACCTCCATGGCGCGGCGGCCTGGGGCAGCCGGCGGATCACCCGCCAGGGCCTGGTGGTCGACGGGACCACCAAGACGCGGGCGATCTTCGAGATCAACAAGGGGACCAACCGCGATCCCGCCATCGACGTCAATGCACCGCTGCCCGAGGAGCAGCGCCGAGTGCCCTTCTCGCAGATGATCTACGTGGCCGACGGCTTCAGCGACGTTCCGGCCTTCGCCCTGCTCAACGATCGGGGAGGGCGCACCTTCGGGGTGTACCCGGCGGCCCCGGCCGGCGGCCGGTCGCGGGCCGAGGATCTCCATGAGCAAGGGCGCATCCAGGGGATGGCCGAAGCCGACTTCCGTCCGGGCACCGCGGCCTACCGGTGGCTCGTCGAGTGCCTCGACGGGGTCGCCGGGGAGGTCCTGGCGGCCAGGCGACGGGGCGCGCCGGAGGCCCCGCGATCCCCCGGGTGCTCTTGACCTCACCCTCTTCAGGCGGCCGGTGACCCTGCCGATAGCAGGGCGAGCATCTGCCGGAGGTCCATCACGCCGAAGCGCCTCTCGTCCTTCGCCAGCCCCCTCCTGCCGCGCCTGGAACCGCTGGCACTGGCCGGCCTGGCCGGGCACGCCACGCTGTTGTGGGCTCTCGGCGACCGCGGGGTGTGGGTCTGGTCGGGCAGCGGCATCCTGGCGCTGCTCGGGGTGCTGGCGCTCGCCGGGCTGGTGAAGCCGTGGGGGCAGTGGTGGGTCCTGCTGCGGGGTGGCTTGGGCGTGGCGGTGCTGCTGCTGTTCGGCCAACTGACCGGGGCCGTGCCCGGCCAGTTGGAGGTGTGGTTCGGGGTGCTCGCTTTCACCTATCCCCTGGTCCTGGCCGGGGGCCGGGCGGTGGCGGTGCCGGTGGTAGTCGGCGGGTCCTATGCGGCCGCTCTCCTGCTCGCCGAGGCCCCGCCGAGCCCGGCGGCAGCTTCGATCCGAGGTTTGGTCGTCCTGTTCGTGGGGTCGGCGGCCTGCTTGCTGGGCGCAGGTGCTCGGCATCTGCTGGGGGAGCAGGGCCGCGCCGCGGGCCGGCTGCACGAGGCCGAAAGGGTCTTCGCGGCCGCTTTCGAGGGGGCCTCGAGCGGCATGGCGGTCCTCGAGCTGGACGGGGCCCTGCTTCAGGTGAACCAGGCCCTGTGCGATCTGCTCGGTCATCCCCGTGAGGAGCTGGTAGGGACGCCATGGTCTTCCCATCTCCAACCCGACGATGCCGGGCACTACGCCGAGGCGGTCGCTCACCTGCTCGCCGGTGAGTCGTGGACCATCCAGCGCGAGGTGCGGCTGCGCCTGAAGGAGCGGCGTTTGGCTTGGGGGCTGTTGGGGATGTCCCTGGTGCACGATGCCGCGGCGCGTCCCCGCTACCTGTTCCTCCACGTCACCAACCTCACCGACCGGGTGCGCACCGAGGGCCGGCTGCGCCAGAGCGAATCCCATTTCCGCAACTTGTTCGAGAGCTCTCCGATCCCGCTGTGGGAAGTGGATCTGACCGGCCTGGTGTCTCAATTCGAGCGCTGGCATGCCGAGGGCACCAGCGACCTCGCCGCCTTCCTCCAGTCTCGACCCGACCAGGCCCACCTGGCGGTGGCAGGGGTGACGGTGCGACGCGTCAACGAAGCCGCCTGCGCCCTGTTCGGGGCGGCGGGGGCAGAGGACTTCACGCGGGCACTGGCCTCCGGGGCACTGGGCCCCGGTTATCTCGAGGCGGTGATCACCCAGGCGGATGCCGTCTGGCACGGCCGGACCCACCACGAGATCAAAGTCGACCTGGGGGACGGAGGCGGCGGGACCCGCACCGGCACCCTCCGGGTGGTGGTCCCCGCGATCGAGGGCCGGCCCGACGTTTCCTCGGTGGTAGTGGCCTTCACCGACCTCACCGATCATCTCCGAGCGCGCGACCAATTGCGCCGGGTCGAGGACCGGCTGCGCACCGTGATGGCCGGCGCTCCCATCGTGGTGTTCGCCGTCGACGAGCACGGGGTATTCACCTTCTCCGAGGGACAGGGCCTGCGAGCCCTGGGCCTGGCGCCGGGGGAGGCGGTGGGGCGCTCCCTCTTCGAGATGTATCGGGGGTCGCCCGGGATAGTGCAGGCGATGCGCCGGTCGCTGGCGGGAGAGACCTTCCGCGGCACCCTGAGCGTCGATGAGCTGATCTTCGACACCCACTTCTCCCCGATGTGGGAAGAGGGCCGGGTGGTGGGTGTCATCGGGGTCTCCCACGACATCACCGAGCAGGCCCGGGCCTCGGACAATCTGCGCCAGCTGGTGCGCGCCAAGGACGAGTTCGTGGCGACGGTCAGCCACGAGCTGCGCACCCCGCTGACGGCGGTGGTGGGCTTCTCCCATGAGCTACGGGATCGTCTCGACCGCCTGGAAGCCGATGAGGTGCGCACCTTCATCGACCTCATCGGCGACCAGGCCACCGAAGTTGCCGACCTAGTCGAAGACCTGCTGGTGGCGTCGCGGCTGGACCTGAACGAGGTGGCCGTCACCCGGGACGCCATCCACCTGTGGAATCAGGTGGACGCGGTGCTGGTGGCGCGTCGCCTGGGCAAAGAGGTCACCACCGTGCGTCACGAGGCCGAGGCCAAGGTCTTCGCCGACCCGGTCCGGGTGCGCCAGATCTTCCGCAACCTGGTGGCCAACGCCGACCGCTACGGCGGCCCCCACATCACGGTGCGAGTAGACCGCTTCGGCGATCACTTCGCCCTTTCGGTCATCGACGACGGCCGCGGCATCCCAGAAACCGAGCGGGAGCGGGTCTTCGATCCCTACCGCCGGGCTCACAAGGAAGTGGGGCGCACCGAGTCGGTGGGTCTGGGGCTGACCGTCTCCCGCCAGCTCGCCCGCCTCATGAACGGCGACCTCAGCTACGACTATCGCAGCGGGCACAGCATCTTCACCGTCACCCTGCCGGCGGCGTGAGCCCCGCTCAGTAGTAGGGGTTCTCCCCGGAAGCGTGGTCGGTGACGTCTAGCACCGCCCCGACCTCGGGGCACCAATGGCGTAGAGCCACTTCGATCCCCTGGCGCAAGGTGACCTGGGCCATACCGCATCCCTGGCACCCGCCCCCGAGGCTCAGGTAGACGTCGCTGCCCTCCACCTCGGCGAGCTGGGCGAAACCGCCGTGGCCGGCGATGGACGGGTTGATCTCGTGGTCGAGGACGGCGGACACCCGCGCCTCGAGCGGGGCGTCATCTCCCGGCCACCAGGGCTCGGCCGGGGGCCGATTGGGGTTGTCGAGAGCCAGGCCCTCGCCGTCGGCGCGCAGCCCGGCTCCCTGGAGGAGCGGGATGCTGGCGTGGGGAATGACCACCGGCAGTTCTCCGTAGCGGCCGACGGCGTCGTCCTCGGCGGCGTCGGCCAGCGGCATGAGGGTGAGCCGGTATTCCCAGCCTCGGCCCCGCGGACCGGCTACCGCCAGGCCCAAAGCGAGCTCGGCAGAGTCCTCCTCCTCGGCACGCACCTCGAGGACGCGGCGCAGAGCCTCGTCGGTGATGCTGATGATGCGCTGTTCGATGGGCATGGCTCGGGGATCGTACCGGGGACGGGCATCTACCCCTCCCGGTGGGGTGGAGCCGACGGGGTGTCGGGCGGCCCGGGCGGAGGCTCGGGTTCCAGGGGTTCGCCGATGCGGCGGGCCCGCTCGCGCAGCCCGGCGAGGGCCCGGTGCAGCACCGGGCCTGCGCCGCCTCCCGCGGTGGGGGCGCGCAGCAGTCCCGGTACCTGCTGGATCCACCCCACGGCGCGCAGCGACCCGTAGAGGATGGCGCCGGTGAGGCCGACGATGCCGACCCCGGCGAGCAGTATCAGCAGCCGGGGGAGGTCCAGCTCGAAGAACCGGCGCCACCCGGGACTAGCCAGGACGATCAGGAAGACCCCGGCCATGGAGCCGATCAGCAGGCGGCGCCAGGGGGTGAGGGGCCGGGCGTTGATGATCAGGGCGAAGAGGCCAATGGAGACCAGCACCAGGGCGGCCAGGGTGCGCGCCTCGATCAGCCCGATGTCCTCGAAGATGGCCAGCTCGTAAGCGCAGTAGGTGGCCGCCGCGGCCAGGCCCCCGACGGGCAGGGAGAAACTGACCACGCGGCGCACGAAGCCCGGGCGGGCCCGGGCCGCCGAGGGGGCCAGCGCCAGGAAGAAGGCCGGGATGCCGATGGTCAGGGAGCCCACCAGCGTCAGATGGCGGGGCACGAACGGGAAGGGACGGGAAAAGGCCCCCACGAGCAGGGCCAGCAAGAAGGCGTAGACCGTCTTGGTGAGGAACAGGTTGGCCACCCGCTCGATGTTCGAGATGACGCGGCGGCCTTCGGCTACCACATAGGGGAGGGTGGCGAAGGAGCCGTCGAGGAGCACCAGCTGGGCCACCGCTCGGGAGGCGGCGGCCCCCGATCCCATGGCGATGCCGATGTCGGCGTCCTTCAGTGCCAGGGCGTCGTTGACTCCATCCCCGGTCATGGCGACCACGTGGCCCCGCGACTGCAGGGCGGCCACCATGGCTCGCTTCTGGTGCGGCGTCACCCGGCCGAAGATGGTGCCCTGCTCCAGGGCGTCGGCCAGTTCTTCGCCTTCTTCGGGGAGGGTGCGGGCATCGACCACCCGGTCGGCTCCGGGCAGGCCCACCTGGGCGGCGATGGCAGCCACCGTCTGGGGATGATCGCCCGAGATCACCTTGGCGGCCACCCCTTGGGCGGCGAAGTAGCGGAGCGTCTGGGCAGCGTCGGGGCGGATGCGGTCGGTGAGGCCGACCAGGGCGACGGGCTCCAGCCCGGCAGGGAGGCCGTCGCCATCGAGATCCGCTTCGGCCCGGGCCAGGAGCAGCACCCGCCGTCCCTGGGCAGCCGCCGCCTCCAGGGAAGCGATCACCAGGGGATCGTCGGGGAGCACCATCTCGGGAGCGCCGAGCACCCAGGAGCCGGCGCTGCCGAAGGCGGCCCCGCTCCACTTCCGCGCCGAGGAGAAGGGGACGGTGCGGGTGGCCCGCCAGCCGGCGGGGGGCGCGGCGAAGGCCTCGCCTATGGCCTGCAAGGTGGCGTTGGGGTTGGGGTCGGAGGCGGCGAGGGCCCCCAGGGCCGGAGCCGGGTCGTGCCGCTCATCGAGCACGTCGAGTGACTCCACCGCCAGGCGGCCTTCGGTCAGGGTGCCCGTCTTGTCGAAGCAGACGACATCCACCCGGGCCAGCCCCTCCACCGCCGGCAGCTCCTGGACCAGGACCCGGCGCCTTCCCAGGCGCACCACGCCGACGGCGAAGGCCACCGAGGTGAGCAGCACCAGGCCCTCGGGCACCATGGCCACGATGCCCGCCGCGGTCCCCCGCAGTGCCTCCTTGATACCGACGTGCTCCCCGAGCTGCACCTGGCTCCACACCAGCAGGGTGACGGTGGGCAGCATGACCCAGGCGATCACCGCCAGGATGCGGTTGATGCCGTTGCGCAGTTCGCTGCGGACCAGGGTGAAGCGCTTGGCCTCCTCGGCCAGGCGGGTGGCGTAGGCTTCCGGTCCCACCCGGGTGGCCCGGCAGCGGCCCCCGCCGGCGGACACGAAGGAGCCGGAGAGAACCTGGTCGCCCGCCTTCTTGAGGATGGGGTCGGATTCTCCGGTGAGCAGCGACTCGTTCACCTCCAGGCTGTCGGACGACACAACCTCGCCGTCCACCACGATCTGGTCGCCGGGGCGAAGCACGAGCAGGTCGTCGAGGACCACCCGGTCGACGGGCAGGTCCACTTCTCGCCCGTCCCGCACCGCCCGGGCCCGGGGAGCACTGAGGAGGGCGAGGCGGTCGAGGGTGCGCTTGGCCCGGATCTCTTGGAAGATGCCGATGGCCGAGTTGGTGATGAGGACTATCCCGAACAGGGCATCCTGAATCGGGGCCACCACGAGCACCATCACCAGCAGGGCGCCCAGCAGCAGGTTGAAGAGGGTGAAGACGTTGGCCCGGATGATCTGGGCGATCGTGCGGCTGGGCCCGGTGGGGACCGCGTTCACCTGCCCGGCCGCCTCCCGTTCGGCGACCTCGGCTCGGGTCAGGCCGAGATGGGTGGAGGCGGGGCTGGGGGCCGGCAGGGTCATGGGGCGCCCGATGGTACCGGGAGGGCCGTCTGCCGGCCTAGACCTCTCCGCTCGGGCCCGAGTCCCTGTCGGCCGGCCGGTGCACCACGGCCTCCAGTACCAGGGAGAGGCCGATGGCGATCACCACCACAGGCCAGATGGCGAACCGGCGGGGGAGGTGGCCCAGGTCGCGGGCCAGCATGAAGCCGCCGATGGCCAGCAGGGTGAGCGGCCAGAACCAGCCGCGGCGGTTCCCGGCGAGCGTGCCCACGAACAGCCAGCCCCCCAGGCCGAGCCACAGGAGGGTCCACAGGGAGATATCGGGGAGGATGTCCATCTCCCGCAGAAGGAAGAGAACTCCGACGGTGATGAGGGCCAGGCCAAAGAAGATGGGGCGGGGACGCGGGCCGTAATCCATGGAGCCAGGTTACCGGGCGGGCGCGCCCGGGGACCGCGGGATAGGCTCGGGGAGGACAGCCGATGGAGGAGCGAGAGATGGACGTCGAGCGGGTAGGAGTCGTCGGCGGCGGATTGATGGGTTCGGGGATCGCCGAGGTATGCGCCCGGGCAGGGCTCGAAGTCGCCGTGGTCGAGGTCACCGATGAGCTCGCCGCCGCCGGGCGCAAGCGGGTCGCCGCCTCCCTGGGCCGGGCTGTGGACCGGGGGAAACTGCCCGCCGAGGAACGGGATGCGGCGCTGGAGCGCCTCAACTTCGGCGCCGACTTAGAGGTGCTCGCCGATCGCGACCTGGTGGTGGAGGCGGTGATCGAGGACCCGGCGGTGAAGGTCGAGGTCTTCCGCCGTCTCGACGCGGTGGTGGCCCGCCCTGATGCCATCCTGGGCTCGAACACCTCATCGATTCCCATCGTGCGCCTGGGCCGCGCCACCCGGCGGCCGGAGCAGGTGATCGGCCTGCACTTCTTCAGCCCGGTGCCGGTGATGAAGCTGGTCGAGGTCATCCCTTCGGTCCTCACTTCGGCGGACACCCTGGCTCGCAGCCGTGCCTTCTCCGCCGAGGTGCTGCGGAAGGAGGTGATCCAGGCCTCCGACCGGGCCGGCTTCATCGTCAACGCTCTCCTCAACCCCTACACCATGGCGGCCATCCGCATGTACGAGGGGGGCTTCGCCACCCGGGAGGACATCGACAAAGGAATGATGCTGGGCACCAACCATCCCATGGGGCCGCTCACTCTCTGCGACTTCATCGGCTTGGACGTGGTTCTGGCCGTGGCCGAGGTGCTCTACGAGGAGTTCAAGGACCCCTTCTACGCCCCTCCGCCGCTGCTGCGGCGCATGGTGGAGGGGGGCCTGCTGGGACGCAAGACGGGTCGAGGGTTCTACGACTACTGACAGCCTCTCCCGGCGGAGCGGGGAGAGGCGCGCCGCGCCGCCCTATTCCGCCCGGACGGCTCCGGCGCTCTCCATGGCGCGGACCATCTGATCCTTACGCAC
This sequence comes from Acidimicrobiia bacterium, assembly GCA_016932695.1. GTDB lineage: Bacteria > Actinomycetota > Acidimicrobiia > Spongiisociales > UBA11373 > VGBK01. The sequence goes on from JAFGCH010000016.1 coordinate 70,566, forward strand.
CAGCCCCGAAGCGCGCCACCGGGCCACGGGGCCGCGATCGGCGGTCCCCGCGGCCGGTTCGACGCGGCGCTTGGCCTTCTTCTTGGCTGCCGTTGCGGCCGGACGGCCGAGCAGCACGAAGGTGGGGGTGCCCTTGATGGAGAAAGCCTGGATCGCCTCCGGCACCCGCGCCACGTCCACCTTGACCACGTAGGCGCTGCCGGCGTACTCCTCAGCGAGTTCGTTGACGATGCCGTCCATGATCTTGCAGCTGCGGCAGTTGACCTGCATCAAATCGAGGAGGACCGGCTTGCCGTCGGCGAGGAGGGGCTTGAGCTCGTCGAGGCGACGCAACTCGATGGGTTTGACACGCTTGCGGCCGAACATGGGGGTCACACGCTACCCGGTGTCTCGCCGTGTCGGAAACGGGATGCCGCTGCCCCCGGGGCACGCTCGGGAGGCGGCCCCAACGGCGCTGCCAGGCGCCCCAGGGCCGCTTGCAGGTCGGGGGGGACGCGGCGTGGCCGACCCGCGAGGTCGGTGCAGGCCCCGGTGATCCCGGCTTCGAGGATCACCTCGTCCCCGCGGCGGATCTCCTGGTGCCAGCGACTGCTGGCCGACCGCAGTTCTACGATCTCGGAGGTCACCACCAGCGCATCGTCCGCCCCGGCGCTGCGGCGGAACCGCAGGTCCGCTCGGGCCACGATCACCCGGCAGCCGAGGCTCTCGATGGCGGCCATGCCCCAACCGATAGATTGCAGGGCGGCGATGCGGGCCTGCTCCAGATAGGTGAGGTAAACGGCGTGGTTGACGTGGCCGTAGGGGTCGAGTTCGCTCCAGCGCACCCGGATCGGGGTCTCGTGCATGGCGGCGGGAGCCTACCCGTCCTATCTCGATCACCTAGCCTGCGAAGGAGGAGGTAACGGTGCGCCGGGTGTGCGGATGGCTGCTGCCGGTCCTGATAACGGCAGCGTGCGGGAGCGGGGGGAACAGCGTGTTCACCGCGCCGGTGACCACGGCGCCGGCGACGACCTCGTCGTCGGCGCCGACCGACGCTACCGGGGTTGAGACGACGAGCACCACCGTTGTCCCGCCGAGTTCCTCATCGACCACAGTCCCGCCGGTCGAGTCGGCCGCGCCCGTCGTCTGGCAGATCGTGCAGCGCTGGGAAGGTCGCCGGCCTCTGGGGTCCTTCGAGGCCACCGTGTGCAACCTGGGCGCGTCCCCGGCCACCGGGCTGGAGGCCCTCATCGCCGCCAACGGGGTCGAGGCCCGCATTGCTCTGCCCGAGGTGCCCCCGCGTTGGTGCGTGGATGCCTACGACCCCGAGTCAAGCTTCACGACTTTCGGGGTCACCGCAGGCCAGACCGTTGCCGTGCGCGCCGTGGTGCGCCGCAACGGCGAGGAGATCCACTCCCGGGAGCAGGCGGTAACGGTGAGCCTGATGTCGGCCGAGCCCTCTGTCGAAGTGCTCGAGGCCTACGACTGGTGCAGGACGCACAATGATCCGGAACACGGGTTCTGCACTCCCTACGACGCCCGGGCGGCCTGGGACGACCCGCATGAGGTGATGAAGCAGCTCGACCGGTACCTGGTGGTCGTCCCCGCCGTCTGGGAGCCGTTGGCTGCTCTCACTCTGGCCGACATGGGCATCTGCCTTCCCAGCCTGGAGGCCTACCTGGGCATGACCCTGCCGGCACACACCGTCCCGTTGCTGTGGCGGTTCGCCGAGTCCGAGGACCGGTCCTTGTTCGCCGCTGGAGGCTCGATCATCCACGTGTTGCCGAAGTCGCTGCATTTCTACGAGGGGATCCTCAGCGGCGGCTTCCCGCAGCATTCCTGGGAGTCGGTGTTCTCGGGGCGGTGCTCGGAGGCCCACGAGACGACTCACATGATGATGGACATGGTCCGAGGGCTGCCCACCTGGCTCAACGAGGGCCTCGCCGTCTACCTGAGCCATCGCGACCGCACCAACTGGTACGTCGATCAGGACCTGATGCGGTGCGAAGAGGCCGGATACGTCGACATCAACGAGTTCACCGGCGAGGAGACCTTCATCCCCTACGTGGCGCTCGGGCCGGACCCCGGCGCGGGTCCCTACGGGGAGTACTACGCCACCGGGGCCTGCTTCTGGGACTACTTCGAGAAGGCCTACGGGCACCAAGCCTTCCTCCTCGTCATGGACGCGTTGGAGGCGACCCGCGATTCCGCAGGAGGCCCTATCCAAGGGTGCCCCAAGTTCCTGGATCTGGTCACCCCGGTGATCGGCGAAGACATCTCGGCCCTGACCCAGGAGCGGTTCGGCTTCGGCCCCGACTACTCGTTGTGCAGTGTCGAAGGCTGAGGGGCCTTCGGTCCCTCAGGGGCGCAGCACCCCAATCACCTCGTCCACGTCGTAGGCCACGGTGGTGGTGCGGTCCAGATGGCCGAGATCATGCCAGCCCTTCCCCAGCCGGTAGCGGGCCGTCCAGCGGAAGGTGACGGTGATCGGGTAGGCCTCCAGGCGGGGGTGGCAGTTGCCTCCGGAGGGATGTGACGCCCGGTAGGCGGCCGGGCAGGTCTTGAGGGCGTACGTGTGCCGGGCTTGCCCGTGGGGGTAGGGCAGCAGGGCCTCCGGGTCGTAGGCGATGGCGGGCGTGCCGTCCCCCCAATCGACCACGGCGGTGGCGACCTCGGCCTCGACCTGCAGCAGGCGGCTATCGGGCAGGGTCTCGCGATGGTCGAGTGTGGCGGGAAGCGGAGCGCTCAGGAAGGAGGGGAGCCCGGTGATGCCGTGCCTTCCCGGCTGCAGAGTGGGACGGGGCGCCGCCAGAGGGAAGGAGCGGAACACCTCCCAAGCCCGGGCTTCGATCCAGGAGTCGCCCGGCACCACCAGAGGAAGGGTGGGGTCGGGGCACTCGGGGAGCGCCCACAGGGTCCACAGGATCTTCATGTCGTGGGCCGAGTCCCAGGAGTCGAGGCCCGGCGGGTAGGGGGACCAGAACCAGCACAGCCCGGTGTCGGGATGCTCGGTGGTGGCCAGGTACCGCAAGGGCACTCCGGGGATGGTGGTGCCGGGAGTGCCTCCGCTGGTCGAGGAGGTCCCCTCGGCGCTGCAGTCGATGCCGGTGGGGGTGATGATGCAGCCCCCGTCGGCTCCGGCGGCGACGGCTGCGGCCAGGGCGAGGGGAGCAAGCAGGGCGATGAGAAGGGTGGTGGCTTTCACGCGGGCAACCTATGCCCGGGCGTTGCTTCGGGCAATACCCCTGAGGTCGGGTAGGGTGGCGCCCGCCATGGAGACGTCACCGTTCCACGTGCGCCGCATATCACCGGAGGAGTTCGGCTCGTGGGAGCAGACGCTCGGCGCCACCTTCGGCTTCGATCCGCGTCCCGAAGAGGCGGAGGTCTGGAAGAAGCGGGCCGAGTTCGACAGGTATCTGGGCGCGTTCGACGGCGAGGAAATGGTGGGTACCGGAGGAGCCCTGACCTACGAGATGACGGTACCCGGCGGGGCCGCGCTCAGCGTCGGCGGGGTGACTGCCGTGGCCACTCGCCCCACTCACCGCCGCCGCGGGGTGCTCACCGCCGTCATGCGCCGTCTGTTGGCAGATGCCCGGGAACGCGGTGAGGCCGTCTCGGCGCTGTGGGCGGCCGAGTCTTCCATATACGGCCGCTTCGGCTACGGGGTGGCCATCGAAGGCTGCGACCTCACCCTGGAGCGCCCCTATGCGGCCCTCGCCGATGCTCGGACGCCGGAGGGCCGGCTACGCCAGGTGAGCGACGGGGAGGCGCGGGAGATGATTCCTGCGGCCTACGCTCGCATGGTGGCGGGCATTCCGGGGGCGTTGGCTCGTCGGGAGGCCGACTGGGACCTCTACTTCTACGACCCGGAGCACTGGCGCGACGGCGCCACCGCCCATCGCTACTTGGCCTACGAGCGCGACGGCGAGGTGGCCGGCTACGCCCTCTATCGCCAGAAGGAGAACTGGGAGCAGGGTCACGCCCGCAACGAGGTGCGAGTCGGCGATCTGCAGGCACTCGACGGGGAGGCCTACCGGGCCTTGTGGGGGTACTTCCTCAGCATGGACCTGGTGGCCACCATCAGGGCCTACGCCCGCCCCCTGCGCGATCCGGTCTCTTTCCTGCTCGTTGCGCCGCGGAGGATGCAGCAGCTGCGGACCGATCACATCTGGCTGCGCTTCGTCGATGTGGCCGCCGCCCTGGCCGCCCGGCGGTATGGGGTGGAGGGCGAGTTGGTGCTCGAGGTGAGCGACGGTTTCCTCCCGGAGAGCGGCGGGCGCTTCCTGCTGAAAGGCGGCCCGGCGGGCGCGGAGTGCGTCAGGACCGACCGGGAGCCCGAAGTCCGTCTGTCGGCTGCCGACCTGGCCTCCGCCTACCTGGGTGACTCGCGTTTGGCCGATCTGGCCTGGCTGGGCCGGGTGCAGGGCGAGGCAGCGGCGGTGACTCGGGCCCATCTCATGTTCTCGTGGCCGGTTGCCCCCTGGTGCACGGTGCACTTCTGAGCCGCTGCCGGCGGCGGGGCGGTCAGACCAGCAAGTAGGCGGTGGCGCCGGCCGCCAGGCAGTACAGGGCGAAGGGCAGCAGGCCCACGCGCAGCAGTATCCGCAGCAGGACGGCGATGGCCAGGTACCCCACCACGGCGGCGACCGCCATGCCCACTACCAGGTCCCAGCTGAAGCCGCCGGCCCGGGCGAGGTCGATGCCGTCGAGGAGAGCTGCCCCGCCGATGGCCGGGATGGAGAGCAGGAAGGCGAAGCGGGCCGCCTCGGCCCGGGAGAAGCCCTGGGCCATGCCGGCGGTGATGGTCATCCCGGAGCGGGAGATGCCGGGGAGCAGGGCAAAGGCCTGAGCCAGTCCTACGACCAGGCCGTCGGTCCAGCGTCCCTCGGGGAGGCGGCGCAGGCCGCGCCCCACCAGCATGGCGAAGAGCAGAACGACCCCGGTCACCATGAGGGCCACGGCGGCCAGCCAGGGCTCCGAGAAGATCGCCTCGATGGGCCCGTCGAGGGTGAGGCCGATGATGGCCGCAGGGATCGTGCCCACCGCGAGCAGCAGGAGGATGCGGCGCGCCTCGGGATCCGAGCGCAGGTGCAGCAGCTTGAGCAGGTCGCGGCGGTAGTAGGCCACCACGGCGAGCAGGGTGCCCACGTGCAGCATCACCGAGGCCGCCAGGCCGGGCGCGTCGAAGCCGAAGATGGCGGGCACCAGGACCAGGTGCCCGCTCGAGGAGATGGGAAGGAACTCGGTGAGGCCCTGGATCAAGCCCCACACGGCAGCGGTCAGCACGGATCGGAACGTTAACCGGGCGGCCCCGCTGCGGCGGCGGGCCCTCTCAGGGAGCCACAGCCGCCACCAGGGTGCCGGCGGCCGCGGCCGCGGCCACCAGGGCGGCCGACTCCGCCGGCACGGCCACCACCGCCGGGCGGTAGTCCAAGGAGTAGGCATCTCCGCGCTGGGGGGTTACCACCAGGCCCGGCACGGTCACCGGGGGGTCGGCCACCAGCAGCATCACCTCATCGCCCGGGCCGGCGTGGGGGCCGATCGCCACCGGGATCTCCCACCACCCTTGCGGGACCTCCGGGCCGTAGCGCAGCAACGCCGGCACCAGAGGGTCCCCGGCGGCCAGGTCCACCGCCGCCGCGGCTCCCCGGAGGTCGGGCGACGGCAGCAGCCCGGCGGGTGTCTCCCGCCAGGAGACGGCGGAAGCGTCGAGGGCCTCGCCGGCTTGCAGGTCTCGGGCGGCGAAGGGGTGGGGTTCGAGGGCGGGGGCGCGCCGGTCCCAGGCAAAAGCGCCGAGCACAAGGAGCGCCGCGGCCGCCCAACGCAGGTACGGGGGGCGGGGCAACCAGTACACCGGTCAAGGTAGCGCCGGTCACCCCCGCCGAGAAGGCCCTCGCGCGCCCGGGGACTGCCGGGGGCCGCCACCTAGACTCCCCGGCGTGGACCTTCGGATCGCGGTCGCGCTGGGCGATTTCTGGAGCGCCGCCGCCGTCGCGGCCGGCTACCTGTTGGGCAGCATCGACTTCGGGGTGATCGTCTCGCGTCTGTTCGGCGTGGACATCTACGGCACCGGCAGCGGCAACCCCGGGGCGACCAACGTGCTGCGCACCGTGGGTCGCAAGCAGGCCGCGCTGGTGTTGCTCGGTGATCTGGCCAAAGGGGTGGCGGCCGCGGCCTTGGGGAGCTGGGCCGGGGGGGAGGTCGTCGGCTTCGCCGCCGGCCTGGCCGCGGTGGCCGGCCACTGCTTCCCCATTTGGCACCGCTTCAAAGGGGGTAAAGGAGTGGCCGCCGCCGGGGGCATGGTTGCCTGGATGGAGCCCTGGGCGCTGTTGATCCTGCTGGGGGTCTTCGTAGCGGTGGTGGCCCTCACGCGCAAGGCTTCGCTGGGCTCCCTGCTGGCCGCACTGGGCCTGGTGCCGGCGCTGGCTTGGTTCGGCCATCGCGGGTGGACTCTGGGCCTGGCCGGGGCGGCGGTGGCTCTGATCACTTGGCGCCATCTGCCGAACATCCGCCGCCTGTTCGCCGGCCGGGAGCACACCATCGAGGAGGCCGCGTCGTGAGAGTACCCGTGGCGGTGATCCCGGCGGCGGGGCGAGGCACCCGCATGCGCCCCGCCACCCGCAGCGTGCCCAAGGCCCTGCTGCCGGTGGTGGATCGCCCGGTGATCCAGTGGATCGTCGAGGAGGGGATGCGCGCCGGGGTCACCGAATTCGTGGTGGTGGTCAGCCCGGGAGTGGACGACCTCCTCTACAGCCACTTCGAGGGGATGGAAGGCCTGGAGGAGCTCAAAGGCTTCGCCGGCATCACCCTGAATTGGGTCGTCCAGGAGCAGGCTCGGGGCCTGGGGCACGCCGTCCTCCAGGCCCGGGAGGCGGTGGACTACCGCCCGTTCTTCTGCTTGCTGGGCGACAACCTGGTCGTGCCCGGCCGGGACCACCTGGCGGCCATGGCGGAGGCCTCCGACGGCCGCTCCGTGGTGTGCCTCCGCCCCCTCGCCGATGAGGACCTCGAACGCTACGGGGTGGCGGAGGTGGGAGCGACGCTGGCGGAGCGGGTGGTTGAGGTGAAGGGGGCGGTGGAGAAGCCGGGCCGGGATCGGGCCCCATCGCGCCTGGGCTTCGTCGGCCGATACCTGTTCACTCCCGAGGTCTTTCCCCTGCTGGCCGGCCTGAGCCCCGGCTACGGGGGGGAGATCCAACTGACGGATGCCATCGCCCGCCTCGGGGAGACGGGGAGGTGCCTGGGCTGGGTGGCCGACGAGGACCTGCTGGACGTGGGCAACCCGTCGGGCTACCTGGAGGCGAGCACCGCGCTGGGCCTGTGGCATCCTGCCGGGGGCGCCCGCTACCGCGAGTTCCTGCGGGGCATGGTCGCGGGGTCGTGAATCCGCCGGCCGAGACGCCACTGCGGGTGCCGGCGGTGACGCGGCCGCGGCCCGAGGACGAAGTGCCCCGGGCCGACGCCGACGGTCTTCGGCCGACGGAGGAGGAGGCATGGGGATGAGCGGCATGAGCCATCTGGACGACCGAGGCCGGGCTCGCATGGTGGACGTCTCCGGCAAGCCCGAGACGGCGCGGGAGGCAGTGGCCGAGGCCTTCGTGTCCCTAGCACCCGAGACGCGACGCGCCCTGTTCGCCGGCGAGCTGCCCAAAGGTGACGCCCCGGCGGTGGTGCGCCTCGCCGCCATCATGGGGGCCAAGCGCACCTCCGACCTGGTGCCCCTCTGCCATCCCATAGGGCTGAGCGCAGTGGAGGCCCACATCGAGGAAGCCGAGGTCGGGGCGCGCCTCGAGGTACGGGTGGCGGCCACGGGGCGCACCGGCGTGGAGATGGAGGCCATGACCGGGGCGGTCCTGGGGGCCATCGCCCTGTACGACATGGTCAAGGGCCTCGACCGCGGAGCGGAGATCGGGCCGGTGCGCCTGCTGCGCAAGTCCGGGGGACGCTCGGGGGAGTGGCGGCGATGAGGGCCGGCGTGCTCACCGTCAGCGACCGGGTGAGCCGGGGGGAGGCGGAGGATCACTCCGGGCCCCGCGCCGCGGAACTGCTCGCCGCCTGGGGGTTCGCCGTCGAGGTGCGGGTGGTCCCCGACGGGGTGGCCGAAGTGGAGGCGGGCCTGCGCTCGTTCCTGGCCTCCGGTGTGGCCCTGGTGGTGACCACAGGGGGCACGGGCTTCGGCCCTCGGGACCTCACCCCAGAGGCCACCCGCGGGATCATCGAGAGGGAGGCCCCCGGATTGAGTGAGGCCATGCGGGCGGCCACCTTCGGATTCAACCCTCACGGCATGCTGTCGCGCGGCATCGCCGGAATCGCCGGCACCGCCTTGGTCGTGAACCTGCCCGGGTCGGTCAAAGGAGTAGAGGAGTCGCTGGCGGTCATCGGGCCCGCGCTGCGCCATGCCTGCGAACTGGCCGCCGGAGAGCCGTCGGAGCACCGGAGCGGCCTATGCTGAGATTCCCCCGGCCTCGGCCCTAGGCTTCGTACCGTTCCAGGAGGGTGATCTCGTGAATCGACCCGCCGCCGGCGACTCGAGGGATGCCATCTCGCCCGAAGAGCGGCGCCGCCAGGTGCTCGCCCGTCGCCGCCTCGCCCTGGTGGCGCTGATGGTGCTGGCGGTGGGCACTCTGGTAGGCGCCGTGCTCACCGGGTCCTACTTCCTGCTGGCAGCCACCCTGGTCTGCGACGTGCTGCTGGCCGTCTACATCGCGGTCCTGCTGCAGATCAAGCGGCATCAGGCGGAAACCCGCTACCTGGGCACCCGCGGGGGCGACCGGGTCGGCGCCGCCGGCTACTAGGAGGCGTGGCTTGTCACCCGACCTGCGGCCCCTGTCGGAGGCGGTGCGCCCCGTGCTGGACGACAAGTACGTGGCGCGGGAGGCCGGCTACCAGCACTCCCGTCGCATCATCCGGCTCTCGGCCAACGCCATCCGGGCGTTGCACCGCCGGGAGCGGGAGGCGGCCGCCGCCCTCATGGACGAGGCGGAGGGGCTGCTACGCCGGGCTGAGGCCGCTGTGGCCTCCCACCCCGACGTGCGCTACGCCGGCTTCCTGGGCGACGCATCCAAGGAGTACGCCGAGGCGCGGCTCACCGCCGCCCTGCTGGAAGGGAACCCCCTGCCCCTGCCGAACGACCTGGGCGTGGAGCCCGGTCCCTACCTGAACGGCTTGGGTGAGGCTGTAGGCGAGATGCGCCGCCGCTTGCTCGATGCGATGCGCGCCGGCGACCTGGCCGAAGGAGAGCGCCTGCTGGAGGGCATGAACGCCATCTGCGACCTGCTGGCCGACCTCGACTACCCCGACGGCATGACCGGCGGCCTGCGGCGCACCACCGATGTAGCGCGGGCCCTGGTGGAGCGGAGCCGGGCCGACCTGACCAACACCGTGGTCCAGGAGCGCCTCCGCCGCCAGTTGGCCGGGGAGTAGAAGAGGCCGAGCCCCGTTACACTCCCTGCCGCCCGGGGGTGTAGCTCAGCCCGGCAGAGCGCCTCCCTCGCACGGAGGAAGCCAGGGGTTCAAATCCCCTCACCTCCACCTCTCCGGGACCCTCAGGGCCGCCGCCTGCCGGCGGCGGCTTTGTCTTGGCGGGGGCGAGGGTTTCCGGCTTGCCTGCCGGTTCTTTTGCGGCTTCGCGGGTGGCCTACGGGCCGGGTGCACAGCGGGCGGAGAAGGTTCAAATCCCTTCACCTCCACCATTCCGGGACCCTCAGGGCTTCACGGCCTCTCCCGCAAACGCTGGAGGAGTGCGCTCGCCGCAGGCGGGCGAGGTGAGGGCGAGCTGTAACCAGAGCTCCGTCGCGGCTTTGCCCTCACCC
>JAFGCH010000098.1 GCA_016932695.1 Acidimicrobiia bacterium
TGGCCGGCGAGATCCCGCTCGACTGGATCTCGGACTCCTGGGGCGGCCTCGGCTATCGGCTCGAACTGGGCGTATATCTACCCGAGCGGGTGGAGATCGCCCTGCTCCAAGGCGACGTGGTCATCGCCGGCATCCCGGTGCCGGGCGGGGAGTACGACTACCGCCTCGGTGGGCGCAAGCCCACGGTGATCGACGATCAGCCATTCGCCAAGTGGACTCTGGGATTGGACTACACCTTCGGCTCCCACTTCTATGTGAATTTGATGTGGGTTCACGGCCTGTCCGACGAGTTCGGCGCCGGCGACTTCCTGTCGGGTGGCTACGCGGTGCGCGGAAGTCGGCTGGAGAGCGACGACCCGCTGAACTGCCTGCTAGATCGTATGTTCGGTCATGGCGAGGACCAGGCGACGGCGTCGCGCTACTGCGGTGACCGCGGGGCGGTCGAGACGCTGCGGCCGCGTATCGGGGACTACGCCGTGGTCATCGTCGACTTCAAGTTCGACGACGACAAGGCCCTGCTGCGCCTGTTTGCCATGTGGGATGTGAGCGGCTACTTCGAGGACCGCTGGAACGAGGCGCTCGGCCAGCGGGAGAGCAAGTACCTGTCCCTGTTCGGCTCCGGGTTCTCGGGCATCCTGTACCCCGAGTTCAAGTACAACTTCGGCAACGGGCTGGAGCTGGGCCTCGGGGCCCTGCTGCAGTTCGGCAAGGGGTACACGAAGTTCGGAGACCCGGCGGCCGGCGGCTCGCTCCTCTGGACCCGCGCGCGCTTCTCCTGGTAGCCGTTGAGGTGCCACCCTCATGGTGAGGCGAGTCGACGGGTGAGGGGCCTCGGCCTGCCGAGCAGCCGTTGAGGTGCCACCCTCATGGTGAGGTGAGTGGACGGGTGAGGGGCCTCGGCCTGCCGAGCAGCAGGTCATCGCGGGCTCAGGGGACGGTTCTCTGTGGACCGCCGAGGGCTGTTGGGTCGGTCGAGGCCCCGAAGGGCCCCCTTGCGGGGCCCGAGACGGCCCTCGGGGCAGACGGGTCCATGGCGGGGTGCCGATTCGGTGGGGTTGAGGACCGCGGGGGAGCCCGTTAGCCGGGTGCGGCGGCTTCCACCAGGTGGGGCGGGCAGAGCAGCGGGGGCAGGAAGCACCCCTCCGGGAACCGCGCCTCCGGGTCGCCGTCCCGCAGCCGCTCCACCGCTCGCCGGTACAGGGAGACGAACGCCCGGTACGCCCGCCGGTAGGTCTGCCGCAGCCGCCGGCCCGCCGCGTGGCACAGCGGCGCCGGGCTGCGCTTCGGCGCCCGGGCCGTCGAGTGCGGGTCGGCGCTCAGGACCGCCTCCACCCCCAGCAGCTCCCGCCCGCTGTCCAGGCACCGCTGCCGCGTCTCGGCCTCGATCTCCGAGACCAGGTTGCGGTAGAAGGCCCGGGCCTCGGCCTCGCTCTTGCCCTCCAGCATCGGCAACCGGGCGAGCGGCACCTCGTAGCGCACGGCGAAGTCTTCCAGCCGGACGTTCTGCCCCCGGCGCTCGGCCTTGTAGAACGCGGTGCGGTCGTACCAGATGCCCTCGAGCTTCTCCCCGAAGAGCAGGGCCCGCTCGCAGCTGGCCCCGGGCCAGTCGAGGGGGCTGGCCACCAGGCCCTCCTTGCAGCCGTGGGCCAGGAGGTACTTGAGCCGTCCGACGAGGGAGGCGTCGTCGAGGATGGCGATGGGGCGGTAGCGGCGGGACCAGAACTTGTCGCGCCAGTTGTAGAGGCGTCCGGCCTCTCTGGCGATGTTGCCGTCGACGTAGTTCATGAAGGCGGCCAGGGAGTTGACGTCGGGAGCGGCCAGGATGAGGTGGATGTGGTCGGAGGCGACCTTGAAGGCGAAGAGGCGGATGGCGGGGTGTTTTTCCAGGGCGCGGCCGAGGACGCCGAGGATGAGGGAGTTGAGGAGGGGGGCGGGCCTGAGGAGGAAGCGGGACTGGACGGTGCGGATGGTGACCTCGAAGAGGGTGTAGGGTCTGGGCATGTGGCGGATGGGTCTGGCCATGGCGGTGGGCGAAGCAAGGTGCGGGCCAAGAGGGGGCGGCGGGAGCCGCGATTTTGCAACCAGCTGGGAACAAAGCGGAACCTGGGCCAGCGGGCGCCGCGGACCATTAGGGTGGCACCTCTCAGGGTGACCGAGATCCGGCCACCGTGGCCGAAATCCGGCCACCGTGGCCGAAATCCGGCCACCCCCCTCCCCGAAACTATGTGGGTGGCACCTCGTCGGAGGGCGGGCTGCGGCGCTCGACGCGATCCAGGCCGCGCTGGGCAAAGTCGATCGAATCGTTCACCACCACCTCGAGGGCCGTCGCCAGGTCGACCAGAGTCCCCCGGACGCCTGTGCGCACGGTCTCGCGCACGACCTCCAGGCTCTGGCGCAAGAAGGCCACGGTACCGATCTGCTGGACGCGGCTGCCACCGCGACTCTCCTCGGCGGCCATGGCGAAGGTGCCCAGCGCTCGCAACAGGCTCGGTTCCACCAGCGGGCCGAACTGCGACAACATCAACCGCGCCAGCGCAGCCTCCCGGGCGCGATCTTCATCCGGACGATAGCGCTTGATCTGCGCTCGACCGGCAAAGCGAACCTCTCCCCGAACCCGGCCTGTGGCTTCGTTCTCGAACAAGGCGACGCGCAGGTTGGGGGTATTCGTCCCCCACAAACCGAGCAGCATGAAATCCCGAACCA
>JAFGCH010000099.1 GCA_016932695.1 Acidimicrobiia bacterium
CGGGCCACCCGGATCATCCCCCCCGCCCTCAGAAAAGCCCTCGAACTCCGGGACCAGCACTGCACCCACCCCGGATGCCAGGTACCCGCCCGCTGGTGCGACGCGCATCACATCCAACACTGGGCCGACGGAGGCAAAACCGACCTCTCCAACTTGCGGCTCCTATGCCGCAAACACCACCACGACACCCACCACCACCAGCCCTACCCGAGGCGGGAGTGAACCCAGTCGGGAGGTGCTGCAACGGCGAAGCAGAGGCGCGGCCTCACCCCTCCCCTACCGCTACCGCCATCACCAGGGCAACCGAGTCTGTGTGGGTCACGGTGATCAGCACCTCGGTGACCCCGAGCGCCGCCGCCCTGGCGGCGGCGGTGCTCCGCAGGATGGCCCGCGGGGTGCCGCCCCCGGTGATCTCCACGTCTTGCCAGCGGATCCTCCGCCACCCGGTCCCCAGGCTCTTCATCACCGCTTCCTTCCCGGCGAAGCGGGCGGCCAGGCGGCGCTCCGGGCGGACGTGGCCGAAGGCGTACTCCCGCTCATGGGGAGTGAAGCAGCGCTCGGAGAAGCGAGGGAACCTCCCCAACAGGCGGCCGACGCGCTCTATGTCGGCTAGGTCCACACCGAGGCCGATGATGCGCATGCCTGCTCTCACGTCGCTATTCGACCGTGACGCTCTTGGCCAGGTTGCGCGGCTGATCGATGTCGTGCCCCCGCGCCGCCGCCACGTGATAGGCCAGCAACTGCAGCGGCACGATGGCCGGCACCGGGGCCAGCAGATCCGGCACCCGCGGGATACGGACCACCCGGTCGGCATGCTTGGCGATCTCGGTGTCGTCGTCGTAGGCCACCGCCACGGTGAAGGCGCGGCGCGCCTTGACCTCTTGCAGGGCGGAGATCGTCTTGTCGTACACCGCCGTCTGGGTGAGCACCACCACCACGGGGGTGCCCTCCGTGACCAGGGCCAGGGTGCCGTGCTTCAGCTCCCCCGCGGGCATGGCCTCCGAGTGGATGTAGGAGATCTCCTTCATCTTCAGCGACCCCTCCATGGCCACGGCGTAGTCGAGGCCGCGCCCGATGAAGTAGACGTGGTCGTGCCCGTTGAACCCGGCGGCCAGCGCCTTGATATCCTCCTCCCGGGCCAGAGTCTCTTCCACCACCCGGGGCAGCGTCCGCAGGCCGGCCACCAGGGCAGCGGCCGCGGTCGCATCCAGGGTCCCCCGCTCCCGGCCCAGCACCAGCGCGAGCAGGTACTCCCCGACCAGCATGGTCATGTAGGCCTTGGTGGAGGCCACGGCGATCTCGGGGCCGGCCCGGGTGTACAGCAGGTCGTCGGCGGTGCGGCTCAGCGTGGAGCCGACCACGTTGGTGACCGCCAGCAGGCGGGAGCCGCGCTCCTTGGCCAGGTAGGCCGCAGCCAGGGTGTCGGCGGTCTCCCCCGACTGGCTGATGGCCACAGTCAGCGACCCCGGGCCGATCAAGGGGTCCCGATAGCGCAACTCGTGGGCATAGGCCACCTCCACCGGCACCCGCAGCAGGCCCTCGAAGACCTCCTTGGCGACCAGGCCGGCGTGCAGGGCGGTGCCGCAGGCGGTGACCCAGATGCGGTCGAGCGCCCGAGCGAAGCCCGGCGGGAAGTGGACGTCGTCGAGGACCACCGTCTCCGGCTCGCCGTCCAGGAGGCGGCCGGTGAGGGTCTCGGTGACCGCCTGGGGCTGCTCGTGGATCTCCTTGAGCATGAAGTGCGGATAGCCGCCCCGCTCCGCCTGGGCGGCGTCCCAGGTGATCTGCAGGAGATCGCGTTGCACCGGGCGACCGTCGATGGTCTGGAGGTGGGCTCCATCGGCGGTGACGTCCACGATCTCCCCGTTGTCCACCACCATGATGTCCCGGGTGTGGTGCAGGATGGCGGGGATGTCGCTGGCCAGGAACACCTCGCCCTTCCCCAGGCCTACCACCAGGGGGCTGATCATGCGCACCGCCACGATCCTCCCCGGCTCCCGGCTGCTGGTGACCACCAGGGCGTAGGCCCCCTTGGCTCGAGCCACGGCCCTCCGAGTAGCCTCCAGCAGGTCGCCGTCGTACTCCTGGGCCACCAGGTGGGCGAGTACCTCAGAGTCGGTCTCCGAGGTGAAGGTAGCTCCGGCGGCGAGCAGTTCCTCCTTCAGCGCGAGGAAGTTCTCGATGATCCCGTTGTGCACCACGGCGATCTCGCCGCTGGGGTCGGTGTGCGGGTGGGCGTTGTGATCGCTGGGGGCCCCGTGGGTAGCCCAGCGAGTGTGGCCGATTCCCGACGACCCCGGCACCGGGTCCACGTCCAGCATCTCGGAGAGACGAGCCAACTTGCCCTCGGCCTTGCGCACCACCAGGTGCCGGCCATCGCACACCGCCACCCCGGCCGAGTCGTAGCCCCGGTACTCCAGCCGCCGCAGGCCGTCCACCAGGATGGGGGCCGCCTCTCGAGGACCCACATAGCCCATGATTCCGCACACGCGTCGACTCCTCTCGCTGGGTCGCGTGGGGAGACCGGAGGGCATGTGGGATCGTCGGATCCCACCTCACCCCGCTGCGGGCTCTGCCTCCGAGGTCACCCCCGGGCTCTGACCCGCAACGTCACGACCGTGAGCGGCCGAGAGGGCACCCGCCGACTGCTCGATGCTCCCTCTTCCTCGTCACC
>JAFGCH010000100.1 GCA_016932695.1 Acidimicrobiia bacterium
CGGCAAGCGGAGCCTGGTGAACGGGGTGTCCAGCGGCTTTCGCTACTGGGGGGAGGACGACACCCTGGTCGTCGACCACGGTGAAGGTGCCTACCTGTTCGACATGGACGGGAACCGCTACATCGACTACCACTGCGGCTTCGGTCCGGTGATCCTGGGCCACGGAGAGCCGTCGGTGGTGCAGGCGGTGGCCGAGGCAGTGAGCGGCGGCACGGTCTTCGCCCTGACCCAGCGGAGGGAGATCGAAGCCGCCGAGGCGGTGAAGCGGGCGGTGCCGTGGGTCGAGTACCTGCGATTCACCAATACCGGTACCGAGGCAACGATGCATGCGGTGCGCCTCGCCCGCGGGTTCACCGGGCGGGACGTGATCCTCAAGTTCGAGGGGCAGTACCACGGGGTGCACGACTACGTGATGTTCTCCACCGCCGGCGGCCCCCCCGGGCACCTGGGGTCCCGCTACAGCCCCACCCTCTGGGCCAGCTCTTCGGGTATCCCCGACGTGATCCGCAGCACCGTGCGCGTGTTGCCCTTCAACGACCTGGAACTGGTCCAGAGGCTGTTCAAGCGGATGGGGCATCAGATCGCCGCGGTGCTCGTGGAGCCGATGCTGGGCAACGCGTTCGGCATCATGCCGGAACCCGGGTACCTCGAGGGCCTGCGTGCCGTCTGCGACGAGTACGGGACCGTTCTCATCTTCGACGAGGTGAAGACCGGGTTCCGCATGGGCTTGGGCGGGGCCCAGGAGTACTTCGGGGTCACTCCCGACCTGGCGACCTACGCCAAGTCGATGGGGAACGCCTTCCCGGTGGCGGCGATCGCCGGGCGGGGCGAGGTGATCCAGGCCTGGGCGAAGGGGGGCATCGGCCAGGCGGGCACCTACTCCGGCAATGCGGTAGGCGTGGCCGCGGTCTCGGCGACCCTGGCCCGGCTGTCAACCGGCGAGCCCTACAAGGTGCTCGACAAGCAGGGCAAGGCCCTCATGGCGGGCTTCGCCTCGATCTGCACCGCCGAGGGAGTCACCGTGCACATCCAGGGCGTCCCGGGAATGTTCGGGCTCTTCCTGGCCGACAAGCCGCCGCGGGATTTCCGCGACGCGGTGCATCATGACGAGGAGATGTACGGCGAGATCATGCACGGGATGATTCGTCGTGGGGTGCTCCCGGTTGACGACGCCCTGGAACCTTTCTTCCTGTGCGCCGCACTGAGCGATGAGGACGTGGCCACCACGCTGATGGTGTTCGAGGAATCCCTGAAGGAAGCCAAGCACTGAGAGGAGGCGCCCGTGCGCGTCGCACTTCTGGGGGCGGGGATCATCGGGCGGGTAGTGGCTCGGGATCTGGCGTTCTGGGACAGGCCGGATGAGGTGGTGGTAGGGGATCTGGACGGGGGCCGGGCGGCGGCCGTCGCAGGGGAGCACGGTTTCGAGCCGGCAGTGGTCGACGTGCGGGACCCCGCCTCGCTCGATGCCTACCTGCGCGGCGCCGACGTGGTGGTCAACTCGGCCCAGTACGAGGTGAACTTGCCGGTCATGGAGGGGGCATTGCGGGCCGGGGCTCACTATGTGGACCTGGGCGGCTTGTTCCACACGACCCGCAAGCAGCTACTGCTCGACGAGCAGTTCCGGTCTGCCGGGTTGACCGCGGTGTTGGGGCTGGGCTCCTGCCCGGGGATCGCCAACGTGCACGCGGGTGATCTGGGGGAGCGGCTGGATCGGGTGCGGTCGGTGATCATCTACAACGGGGCGACCACCGACCCGGCGGACACGCTGAAGTGGCCGTATTCGATCTGGACGATCTTCGACGAGATCACCCTGCCGCCGATGGTGTTCCGCGAGGGCGAGTTCATGGAAGTCGAGCCGCTGTCGGAGGAGGAGCTGTTCCCCTTCCGGGAGCCGATCGGGTATCAGAAGGCGCATCTGTCGCTGCATTCGGAGGTGGCCACCATCCCCTTGAGCCTGGCGCACAAGGGGATCGAGGCGTGTGAGTTCAAGATCCACTTCTTCGGCTTCTCCGAAGGGGCCCTGCGCAAGCTGCAGTTCCTGGCCTCGCTGGGCCTGGCCGACACCCGGCCGCGGACGGTAGGAGGGGTGGAGGGGGTGGTGCCCCGGCGGCTGCTGGTCGACTTGCTCGAGGAGCTGAAGCCGGAGCCGCCCCGGCACGTCGGCTTCAAAGACATCGCCACGGTGGCAGAGGGGGAGCGCGACGGCCGACCGGTGCGCCTCCGCCTGGATACCACCGCCTGGCCGTCGGAGAAGCTGGGAGCGGCCGGGGGCACCATCGTGGTCGGCTGCCCACCGGCGATCGTGGCCCGCTGGCTGGCGGAGGGGCGGATCGAAGGTGCCGGGGTGAAGCCACCGGAGGCCTGTGTCCCGCCGCAGCCCTTCTACGAGGAACTGGCCCGACGCGGCATCACCACGTCGCTCACGGAGGAGTACGTACTCGCCGGATGAACAGAGGCGGGGAGCCGCGACGGGCTCCTCGCAGTAGGCCATCGCCGGAGGTGAACCGATGCACGGGTATGCCGGCAAGGTGCTGCACGTCGATCTGACTGCGGGCAGCCTGAGTGTGGAAGAACCTGCTGAGGCCTTCTACCGCACCTACCTGGGCGGGAGCGCGCTCGGCCTGTACTACTTGCTGCGCCATAGCCCGCCGGGCGCGGACCCGTTCGGGCCAGAGAACACCCTGACCTTCGCCGTCTCGGCTTTCACCGGGGCTCCCATCTCGGGCCAGTCGCGCTGCAGTGTGGTGGCCCGCTCGCCGCTGACCGACGGCGTGGGCTCCTCCGAAGCCGGAGGCTTCTTCCCGGCCGAGCTGAAGTTCGCCGGCTTCGACGCGGTGGTAGTGCACGGTTGCTCACCCCGCCCGGTCTACCTGTGGATCAAAGACGGCGGGTACGAGCTACGCGATGCCTCCCACCTGTGGGGGAAGACCACCACCGAGGTGGACCGCCTGCTGGCCGAGGAACTGGGGGAGCCGCGTCTGCAGGTGGCGCAGGCCGGGCCGGCCGGGGAGAAGCGGGTGCGTTTCGCCGCCGTCATGAACATGGCCAATCGGGCCAACGGGCGCGGGGGGCTGGGGGCGGTGATGGGAGCCAAGGGCCTGAAGGCGGTGGCGGTGCGAGCCTCCAAGAAGGGGCTGTCCATGGCCGACCCTGAGGCCCTGCGCCGCATCATGAAGGCCTCGCAGCCCAACGTGGTGGGCGATGGCGATATCGAGGACCTGGGCCGTCACGGCACCGCAGGCATCGTGGAGAGCCAGGATGCCACCGGCGGTTTGCCCACCCGGAACTGGCGCAGCGGATCGATGGGCGAGGAGCGGGCGGCGGCCCTCTCCGGCACCACGCTGTTTCAGGAGTTCCTGAGGGGGGCGGCGGCGGGTACCCAGATGAAAGACGGTCGGGACACCTGCTACTCCTGTGCGGTGCGCTGCAAGCGGGTGGTGGAGGGGGAGTGGGCGGGGCGCGCCCTCCTCCCCGCCTCGGGGGGGCCGGAGTACGAGACGATCGCGGTGTTCGGCTCCTACTGCGACGTAACCGACCTGGGGGCGGTCGTCTACGCCAACCAGTTGTGCAACGAGCATGGGGTAGACACCATCTCGGCGGGGGCGACCATGGCCTTTGCCATAGAGTGCTTCGAGGAGGGCCTCATCACCGCCGCCGATACCGGCGGCCTCGAGTTGCGCTGGGGTGACGGGGCGGCGGTGGTGGCCATGCTGGAGCGCACCCTGCGCCGGGAGGGTTTCGGCGATGTGCTGGCGGAGGGCTCCTTCCGGGCGGCGGAGCGCATCGGCCGGGGCGCCGACCGCTTCGTGATGACGGCGAAGAAACAGGAGGCTCCGGCCCACATGCCCCAGGTGAAGGTGTCCCTGGGGCTGGTGTACGCGGTGAACCCCTACGGGGCGGATCACCAATCCTCGGAGCACGACCCCTACTACGAAGCGGATCTGCTGGAGAAGAGCCCCCACAAGTACGGGAAGCGGATGACCGACATGGGCCTCACCGACCCCCAGCCCGAAGACGCGCTCAACGAGGCCAAGGCCTACTACGCGCTGCGCACGCAGTGCGCCTACCAGGCGATGAACGCAGCAGGAGCCTGCCAGTTCGTCTTCGGGCCGGCTTGGCAGCTGATGGGCATGGAGGAGTTGGCCGCCGCCATCGCCGCGGTGACCGGCTGGGAGTTCGACCTGGAGGGGCTGCTCACCATCGGTGCCCGCACCCTCAACCTGCAGCGGGCCTACAACGCTCGCGAGGGCTTCACCCGGGAGCACGATACGTTGCCCCGCCGCTTCTTCGACGAGCCTCTGCAGGGTGGAGCCTCCAACGGGAAGGCGTTGTGCGAGGCCGATTGGCAGGTGGCGCGAGAGGCCTACTACCGCTTCGCCGGATGGGACCCGGCCACGGGCAACCCCACGCGGGCCACGCTGGAGGGGTTGGGCCTGGGCTGGGTCGCCGAGATGATGAGCGGCTAGGCCCGTCGCGGCGGGGGTGTCGGCCGGGCTGGGCGAGCGCCGGCCCTCCACCGGTAGAGTCGATGCCTTGGGCCGGCTCTCCGGCCGGCCTTGGGGAGGCACGACATGCAGGCGGTGGTGACCGGAGCCTCGGGCCATCTAGGGGCGGCCCTGGTGCGCCGCCTGCTCGAGGGGGGCGACCGGGTCCGGGTGATGGTGCACCGGCAAGCCCGGGCGCTGGAGGGCCTGGACGTGGAGGCCATGCCCGGCGATGTGCTCAACCCGGCCTCGCTGCGAGCGGCCTTCGGCGGGGCGGAGGTCGTCTATCACCTCGCCGGGGTGGTGTCGATCCGGGGCGGCCTGGGCGGCCGGGTGTGGGCGGTGAACGTCGACGGGGCGGCCCACGCCGCCCGGGCGGCGCGGGAGAGCGGGGTGCGGCGCATGGTCTCCTGCTCCACGGTGCATGCGTTCGACCTGGAGGCGGGGAAGGGGCCGGTCGATGAGTCCGCCCCACGGGTGAGGCCCGACTCGCCCCGCCATCCGGTGTACGACCGCTCCAAGGCCGAAGGGGAGAGGCGGGTACGGGTGGAGATCGAGCAGGGCCTCGACGCGGTTGTAGTCCATCCCACCGGGGTAATTGGGCCTCTCGATTTCGAGCCGTCTCGGATGGGGCAGTTCCTCCTGCGTCTCCACCGGGGCACCCTGCCCGCCCTGGTCCGCGGGGGCTTCGACTTCGTGGACGTGAGGGACGTGGCCGAGGCGATGGTGCGGGCCGCGACGCAGGGCGGCCGGGGAGAGAGTTACCTGCTGGGCGGCCGCTTCTGGCCGATCGCGGCACTCGCCGAGATGGCGGCGGCGGTCACCGGGCGGCGGCACCGCCGGCCGGTCTTGCCGCTGGGAGTGGCCCGGCTGGGGGTGCCGTTTCTGCGCCTGGTGGCGGCGGCCGGAGGAAGGGAGCCCCTGTACACCGCGGAGTCGCTCACGGTGCTGCGCGTAGGGCGGGTAGTCGACCACTCCAAGGCCGCCCGGGAGCTGGGCTACTCGCCCCGTCCGACCGAAGAGAGCATCGCCGACGCCTACCGCTGGTTCGCCGCGCGGGGGATGCTGCCCGGGGACACGGCGGCCGCGGTCCCGGGAACCGGCCGATGACCGAAGCCGGCATCCACGCCTGGACCACCTGGACGGAGATGATCCTGGCCGGGGCGGCGCTGCTCGCCCTGGTCTTCGTCTCCGCTCCCTACGGTCGCTTCACCCGCCGGGGGTGGGGGGCCACCATGCCCAACCGGGCGGCTTGGGTGCTCATGGAGCTCCCGGCGGTGCTGGGCTTCTGCGCCGTGTTCCTGCTCGGCCGAAACCGCTTCGACCTGGTCCCCCTGGTGTTGGGGGGCATGTGGCTTTTCCACTACACGTACCGCACGTTCATCTTCCCGCTGCGGTTGCGCACCCGCGGCAAGCGCATGCCGCTGGCGGTGGTGTCGCTGGCGTTCTTCTTCAACTGCCTGAACGTGTATGTGGTTGGGCGGTGGGTGTCCCATCTGGGCGCCTACCAGCCGGATTGGCTGCGAGACCCGCGCTTCATACTGGGAGCGGTGGTGTTCTTCTCCGGGTTCGCCGTCAACTATCGAGCCGACGGCATGTTGATCGCCCTGCGCCGCCCGGGGGATACGGGGTACCACGTGCCGCGAGGGTGGCTTTTCGAGTATGTGGCCTGCCCCAACTACCTGGGGGAGATCGTCGAGTGGTTCGGGTTCGCCCTGGCCACCTGGTCCCTCCCCGGCCTGGCGTTTGCCCTCTTCACCGCGGCGAACATCGGCCCGCGGGCGTTCTCCAACCTGCGCTGGTACCGGGAGACGTTCCCCGACTTCCCCCCGGACCGCAAGGCGCTCATCCCCTTCGTGGTGTGAGGCGAGGCGTCACGGCGCCCCGGGCAGAGCCGTCGTACCGGGGCGACCCTACGATGCCGCATGCCTCGTCACCGGGTGGCTGGGGTGGCGGTGTCCGGAGCGGCACTGGCCTGTGCCGCCCTTCTGGCGCGCGATGTCTGGCGCACGGTGCATCGCCCTGATCTCCCGTCGTTCGCGAACCAGGACATGTCGGGCACCTTCGGCGACCCGGCGGCGCCGCCCCTGCGGGTGGTGGCCTTGGGGGATTCCTCGTTGACGGCTCCCGGCCTGGAGGACCTCGATGACGCCTGGCTGCGTCGTGTGCTGCGCGACTACGCCGACCGCCACCGGGTCGAGTTGATCTCCCTGGGAGTCGGGGGCTCCCGGGCCCAGGAGGTAGCCGCAGCCCAACTGGAGGAAGCGGTGGCCTTGCAGCCCGACATCGCCGTGGTCGCCGTGGGGGGTAACGACGCCTTTCGCGGGGTGACGCGACGCCGGTTCACCCGAGCGCTGGAAGCCATCCTCTCAGGCCTGGAAGCGGCCTCGGCGGCGGTGCTGCTGGTGGGTGTAGGCGACCTGGGCGGCATTCCCCGGCTGGCCCCCAGCCTGCGACCCCTCCTCACCCAGCGCTCCGCTCTCTTCGACCGGGCCTGCACCCGAGCTGCGGCGGCCCGTCCCCGCGTGGTGAAGATGGAGGCTCGGGAGCCGGTTCCCCCGGGCACCGACCTGGAGGCCATGTTCGCCGCCGACGGTTTCCACGCCTCGGCGGCGGGGCACGCCCGTTTCGCCGCGGCGGCGGTCCCGGCCTTCGCCGCCGTCTATCGGCTGGCGCGGGAGCAGCGCGAGAGACTCGGGCCGGCCGCGCCGCGTGGAGCGACGCCGGCGTTACCCGATCCGCAGGACGGGTGGAGGGAAGGCCCGCCCGGGTGCCGGGCAATCACCCCCCCGAGGGGCTGAAGGCGCGGCTGCCGGTAGCCGGCATGCCCGGCGATCACGGGCCGAAGAGCAGCACCTCGCAGTCGGAGATCTCGCCTCTGACGCAGGTGTCGGTTCCCGGGCCGCCGATGAGGGTGTCGAAGGCCAGGCCGCCGTCGAGGTAGTCGTTCCCACCGTTGCCGTTGAGGGTGTCGGTGCCGTCTTGGCCTAGGAGGCGGTCCTTGCCTTCTCCCCCATTGAGGGTGTCCGGTCCCGGCCCGCCTATGAACACGTTGCGACCGGAGTCGCCGGTCATGGTGTCGGCGAAGGAGGTGCCGTCGAAACGCTCCAACTGCTGCACCTGGGCCCCGAGCGATGCCCCGAAGTAGACCAGACTTATGCCGCCCAGGTTCAGCTGGAAGGTGACCCCGGCCGCCAGGGGCTTGAACTGGAGGATGTCGAAGCCGTCGCCTCCCACGATCCAGTGGCCCGTGCCGCCGCGGACCAGGATCCGATCCCTGCCGGCATCGCCGAAGGCCCGGTCGCCGACGCCCGTCCCGATCTGGATGAAGTCGTTGCCATCGCCTCCGTAGATGTCGTCCCGGTACTGGCCGGACCCCTCGTAGATGCGGTCGTTACCGTCCCCGGCGTTGAGTAGATCGCTGCCGCCCCCGCCGTAGATGATGTCGTCGCCCTCAGCCGTCCAGATGTCGTCGTCCCCCCCGAGGCCGCAGATGATGTCGTCCCCACCGTAGGAGAGGATCGTGTTGGCCAGGGCATTGCCCCGGATGACGTCGGCCCCGCCCGTCCCGGTCACGGTGGTCTGGCCGGCGGCGGCCTGGATGGTCACGGGCTTGCCCCCGCAGGTGGCCGCTCCTCCCCGGGCCGCCGTCGGCAGGCCCAGCAACACCGCGCCCAGCAACACCATGACGGCCCTTCGGATCATCGGCCCTCCTCGGCGAGTGGCGGCGATCCTACCGGGGGGAGGCCCCGGCAGTGGGTCGGGACCGGGTGGAGAGGCCGGGGAGGGGCGAGCCGGGCGGGGCGTCTCGCCGGGCCCACCGGCGAGCAACTGCCATCCGACGTCCCGAAGCGGCCGGCAGGAATGTGTCACCCGGCTGCGATATGGTGAAACGACAACTGAAGCATCGAGAGCGGCTCGAGGGATCTGGCCCGATGACAGCCCGGCAACCTCCCCCAGACGGGCAAGGTGCCACCGCCAGCCGGCCATCAGGCCGGGACGATGCGGGGAGAGGGGACCCCTCCCTGCGGAGGGGTCTGCGGTTTCCGGAGGCTGCTCTCGATCGAGCAAGGGAGCAGCCGATGAGCCTCGAATCCGTCGACAACTTCACCATCTGCCGATCTTGCGGCGCCCTGGCCGGGCTTCCCCGGGGCCGGAGGCGGTACCGGCAGGCCTGCCGGTGCGACCGGGCGGAGCAGGAGCGGTGGCCGGGGTTCGATTTCAACGAGCACCTCGACCTCTGCTGGTGCTGCGGGCTCGAGCCGATTCCCTCGGGCAGCAAGTGGAGCTCCTTCTACTGCGCCGACTGCCGGGAGCGCGTACGGGACTACAACGAGGCCTGGGGCCGGGCCCTGGTATACCTGGGCCGTCACTCCCTGATGAACGACGTGGTGGTGAGAGGGCCCGGCACGTCAGGCACCCTTCCTCCGGCATTGGCCGGGTTTCTCGGGGGCATGACGGCCTTCTACGACGCCATGGATCGGTGGCGGCCGAGCCGGTTGCAGACCGTGCTCGCGGCCCTCGGGCCGGCCCTGCCCGCCGGTCCCGAGGCGGGGGCTCTCCGGCTCGCCGACTACCTGGCGGCCACCGCGGCCCTGACCGATCATCCCGCCCTCGGGAAACGGGCCGCCTTCGCCGCCTTGCTCGGTTTCCTGCGACTGTCGCCGGCGACCGGGGGTGACGCGACGGCTGTAGGCAGCCCCAGCCGCGGGTAGCCCGGCCGCCGGTGAAGCGCGCCCGGTCGCGTCACAGGGCTCCCGTAGAATCGCCCCAGTTCGGAGACGTCGTCTGCCGGGGGCCGCCAATGCTCGAGGTCATAGTCCCTATCGCGATCGTCGTCGGCATAGCCGTTGGGGCCCTGGTCCTCGGCCTGATGACGCGGCGCCTCATCAACAGCGCTCGCGTCGCCGCGGCGTCGGATCGCGATGCCGCCATCCGTCTCGCCACCGAGCAGGTGACCACCCTGGCCGGTGAGCGGCTCAGCGCCCAAGCCACCCTGGGGGCCCAGCAGGTCGCCTCCGACCGCGAACTGGTGCAGCGCCAGGTGGCCGCCGTGGGCGATCAACTCGAACAAGTGCGCACCGCCATGACCGGCCTCGAGGCTGCCCGGGCCGCCCAGCACGCCACCCTGTCCGAGCAGATTCGCTCGGTGGCGGAGCAGTCGGCGGCACTGCAGGGCACGACTGCCAGCCTCAAGGCGGCACTGGCCAGTCCGCAGGCTCGGGGCCAGTGGGGGGAGCGCATGGCCGAGGACGTGTTGCGCGCCGCCGGGATGATCGAGGGCGTCAACTACCACAAGCGCAAGCAGGCGCCCGGGGGGACCGGGATCCCCGACTTCGCCTTCCCGCTGCCGAACGGGCTGCGGCTCAACATGGACGTCAAGTTTCCCCTGGCCAACTACCTGCGCTACCTCGACGCCGGCTCCGACCCCGAGCGGCAGGAGGCCCTCAAGGCCTTTCTCCGCGACGTCAGGGGCCGGGTCAAGGAGGTGACCGAGCGCGAGTACATCGATCCCGCCAACGGCACCGCCGACTGCGTGCTGCTGCTCATCCCCAACGAGCAGGTCCACGCCTTCATCCACACCAACGCCCCGGGAGTCATCGACGAGGCCATGGCCCAGCGGGTCATCCTGTGCTCCCCGGTCGGCCTCATCGGGGTGCTGGCCGTCATCCGGCAGGCAGCCGACAGCTTCGCCTTCCAGCAGGCGGCGCGCGATGTCCTCGACTTGCTGGCGGCCTTCGCCAAGCAGTGGGGCATGTTCCTGGAAGGGTTGGAGAGACTGGGCAAGCGCCTCGACGCCGCTCACGAGGAGTACGAGAAGCTCACCAGCACCCGCCGCCGTCAGATCGACCGGGTGCTGCTGCGCATCGAGGATCTGCGTTCGCAGCCCACCCTGGCCTTGCCCGAGCCCGCCACTCTCGATCTGACCGGTGATGCCGGCAGCGGTGAAGAAGAGGAGGGCTGAGCGGGCCGGGCCCCGGCGAGTCGTACCCCGGTCGTACACTCGCCTCCATAACCCCGTCTGAGGTCCTCCTGCCCGTGGCTGCCTTCACACACCTCTCTAAGAGCCGCTTCGCCTCCGGGCTGCAATGCCATCGCCGCCTCTGGTGGGAGGTCCACGAGCCCGAAGCCCCCGAACTGGTTCCCGATGCGGCCGCGCAAGCCGTGCTGGACCAAGGCACGCGGGTGGGTGAACTGGCTCGCGACTACGTGCCCGGCGGCTACCTCATCGACCTGCCCTACAACGCCTTCGAGGAGCGCCTCGCCGCCACCCGCGACCTGCTGGCTCGAGGCGTCCCGGCCATCTACGAGGGCTCATTCCGGGCCGACGGGGCTTACGCCGCGGCCGACATCCTCGAGCGCCACGGCGCCAGCTACCGGCTGATCGAGGTCAAGTCGACCACCAAGGTGAAGGAAGAGCACCTCCCCGACGTCGCCTTCCAGTTGCACCTGCTGCGGCGCTGCGGGGTACCGGTCGATGGGGCCGAGCTGATGCATCTCAACCGGGAATGCGCCTATCCGCACCTGGAGGACCTCTTCGTCCGCGAGGACGTCACCGGCGAAGCCGAGGCTTGGCAGGCGGAGCTGCCTGCCGAGATCGCCGCTCAAACGGCAATGCTGGCCGGGGGGCTTCCCGACGTGGCGCCCGGGCCGCAGTGCACGCGGCCCTACGCCTGCCCCTTCTACGGGCGCTGCAGCCGGGTGCTGCCCCCGCACCACGTCAGCACCCTCTACCGCGTGCGCAGCTTCGGCATCGAGTGGATTGCCCGGGGCCTGGAGACCATCGACCGTCTACCCTCCCACGAGCTCAGCCCTCCGCAGGCCCGGCAGCAGCGGGCGGTGCACACCGGGCGCCCGGTGGTCGAGCCGGGCCTGGGCCGGGCCCTGCAGGCCTTCCGCGAGCCCCTCGCCTTCCTGGACTTCGAGACCGTGGCGCCGGCCATCCCCATGTGGGACGGCTGCCATCCCTACGACGCCGTCCCGGCTCAGTTCAGCCTGCACTACCTGGCGGCCGACGGCTCGGTGTCGCATCGGCAGTTCCTGGCCGACGGCCCCGCCGACCCGCGGCCCGAGGTGGCCCGGCGGCTGGTCGCCGCCTGCGGGGTTCCCGGGATGATCGTCGCCTACAACGCCTCCTTCGAGCGTCGGGTCATCGAGGCCCTCGCAGAATCCGTTCCCGAGCAGAGCGCGAAACTGCTGGCCATCGCGGCGCGGCTGGCAGACCTGCTGCCTTTGGTGCGCGATCACGTGTATCACCCCGGCTTCGAGGGAAGCTTCAGCCTGAAGCGGGTGCTGCCCGCCTTGGTGCCCGAGCACGGGTACGACAAACTCGAGGTGGCCGAGGGCAGCGCCGCCAGCGCCCTGCTGGAGCGGCTCCTGTTCCGGAGCGGGGCGATGGCCCCAGAAGAGGAGGCGGCGGCCCGCGCCGCGCTGCTGCGCTACTGCGCCCTGGACACCATGAGCTTGATTCGCCTGCTGCAGCGGCTGCGCCACCTGGCGGCCGCGGCATAGCGAGGGAGCACCGCGGCAGGTTCCAATGGGGAGCCGCAGCCCGGCAGCGCTCGGTGCCCGGCGAGCCCGGTGCCTACTCGTCCTCGGCGGTGACGAAGCCCCGCCAGCGGCCCATGTAGCGGATGAAGGTCTCGCTCAGCCCTTCGGCGCGCAGGTGGTCGGCCGTCACCGGCAGGTCCACCGCCTGGAAGTCGGGGTCGGTTTGCACCTGTTGGGGGAAGTCGTGATGCAGGATCGCCGCCCGGCCCACCAGCACCAGGTCGGCTCCAGCCTCCAGGCAGCGGATTGCATCCCCGCCGCCCCGGATCCTCCCGGCGAAGGCGAGCAGGGTTCGGCCCCGCTCGAGGTCGGAGAAGTGCGCCGCCAGGGGGCGGCCCTGGAACTCCTCCTCCCGCGGTTCCTTGAAGGTGTCCCACAGCGACACGTCGAGCAGGTCGATCTGCCCCTCCTGCAACAGCCTCCGGGCCACCTCGCGCTGCTCGGCGAGGCGGAGGCCGAAGCGTTCCGGCGAGATGCGCACCGCCAGTAGGAGCCCTTCGCCGCAGCGTTCCCGGATGCCGCCGACGATGTCGAAGAGGAGCCGGGCCCGGTTCTCCGGGGATCCGCCGTAGCGGTCCTCCCTGCGGTTGGCCTCGGCGCTGAGAAACTGGCTGATGATGTAGCCGTGGGCGCCGTGGATCTCGACGCCGTCGAAGCCCGCTCTCTGAGCGCGTGCCGCAGCGGTGATGAAGTCCTCGGCCAGTTGCTCCACCTCGCCCAGGCTCAGGGCGCGAGCCCCCGTCTCGACGTCCGCGGAGGGGCCTACCGGCACCGTGTCGATGAGCTCCGCCGGGGAGCGCACCCCGGCGTGGTGCAACTGGACCAGGCCCACGCTGCCTGCTTCCCTGATCCCGGCGGCCAGGCGGGCGAGGCCGTCCAGGTGCCGGTCGCAGAAGATGCCCAACTGGCCGGGGAAGCCGCGACCCTGAGGCTGCACATGGGCGGCGCAGGTCATGGTGAGGCCGAACCCCGCCCGGGCTCGCCCCGTCAGCCACTCGTACTCCTCGTCGGTGAGGGTGCCGTCGTCGTGGCTCTGGGTGTCGGTCATCGGGGCGAGCACGAGGCGGTTCTTCAGGGCCGGCCCTCGCGCCGGGGTGACGGGTTCGAAGAGCTGTTTCACCGGGGAGAACCTAGTGCCCCGCTGAAGCGCAGGATGCCAACTGCCCGGGGATCGATGGGGATACGCTCGGCGACGCCGGGTCGGCCTGCGTTGTCGGGCTGGGGGAAGACGGCCGCAGGGCTCCCAGCCATCTTCCTCCTCTGCCCCGGCCGGCCCGGCCCGCCGGGCACGGCCGATCCGAGCCGTAGCATGAACACTCTGCGCATGAAGAGGGTCTCCAGAGGGAACGGCCAGGTGCTCCGCCGGCAGTCGCGATTGCCGGGCATGCTGTTGTTGGCGGTCACGGCCGCTTCCTGCTCCGGGGCGCCGGCCGCATCGGCCCCGTCGACGACGGATGCAGTCTTGGTCGCCCCAATTGCGCCGTCGGCGACGACCATCTCCTCGACCACATCGACCTCGGCGCCGACAACCTCACTCGCCACGACCACCAGCGCCGCCGGCCCCGATCGCCGGGGCTACAACGCTTGCCTGGCGAGGGCCGTCTTTGGAGATCCGGCCGATTCCCCCTACCTGCTGCCCTTCCCGGCAGGGGAGGGCTACACGGTGTTCCAGTCCTACTGCCACCCGGAGAGCAGCCACGAGACGCAACTGGCCTACGACTTCTGGATGCCGATCGGCTCCCAGGTGATCGCGACGCGGGCCGGCGTGGTGCGCGACCTGCGGGAAGACATCTCCGACGAGGCTCAGACTTCCCTGCTCAACTTCGTGATCGTCGAACACGGGGACGGCACCGCCGCCTTCTATGCCCACTTGACCAGAGACGGGGCCCTCGTGGAGGTGGGTCAGCAGGTCGAGGCCGGGGAACTGATCGCCCTCAGCGGCGCTTCGGGCCGCACGCATTCTCACGGGGTGCTGCACTTCCAGGTGTTCCGCACCTGGCCGCCGCGCGCGGAAGCCGACGTCGCCATCAACTTCTCCAACGCCGAGGGCCTCCTCGATGGGCGCGGCGGCCTACGGGAGGGCACCTTCTATCGGGCACGGCCTTAGGCGAGGCGGCCGTCGCCGGAGGGCGCAGTGCCGGGCGCTCTGCAGTCGAATCGGCCGATTCACTCCCGGGCGCCTTGCGACTACGCCGCGGTCCCTACCGCCGGCACTGCGAGGCGATCTCGACGATCGGGGCGAAGTCCGTCGGCTCCTCGGGGGTGTCGAAGTAGAAGCACAGTTCGCCGCCTGAGTCGGTGAAGCGGTAGTAGAACTCCTCGTCGTTGCTGCCGAGCCGCACCCGGGAGCCGTAGGCGTCCTTGAGATCGGCCAGGGTGTCTCCCACGGTGATACCTTCAGCGGTGGTGGCATAGCCCTCAGGCCGGGCGTTCCCGTTGCGATCGGAGCCGGGGCCCTCGAAACGGTGCCGCACCCAGGTCTCCGGCCGGTCCGGGTTGTTGGGGTCGGGCCCGTAGAACAGCAGGGCGAACCCCTCGATGAAGATGCCCCGCAACCCCATGTCGTTGGGGTCGGTGATGGCGTACCAGCCGGTGTCGAACTCGCCGTACCCGCTGCGCACCCCGTGGCCGAGGAACTCGAAGACCTTGTCGATCACCGTCTGCGCATTGGTGCCGAGGGCCAGCCGAGTGCCCTTGTAGAGGAGCCCGTTGGTGGCCAGGATCCAGTCGCCGGTCTCCCGTTCGCCTGCGGTCACCCGGACGTCGAGGGAGAAGGTGAGGGCCTCCTCGGCGACGGCGACCTCGATCACATAGTCCTGGGTAACGTCGATCTCCCACCGCAGGTCGGCGGTGGGGGCCACCTCGACCCCGTCGGCGCCGATCAAGGCCACGGTCGCCCCAGTCCCGCGGGTGACTTCTATCTCGAGGATGCTCCCTTCCAACAAGGCGATGGAGAACACCTCGGGGTCGTCGGGGGCGGCGTTGCCCGCCACCGCGACCTCCCCCTCTCCCTCGAGGCGGCGTCCCTCGGGGCAGGAACGGGCCAGGGCGGCGAAGGTGTCCTCGTCGACCTCGCCGTTCACGGTGCGGCCCAGGTTGCGCTGGGCGGTCTCGACGGCCGCCCGGGTGGCCGGGCCGAAGGCGCCGTCCACCTCGAGGTCCCCGAAGTCGTTGCAGTTGAGCAGGAACTGGACGGCGGCGACGATCTCGTTGCGGTCGCCTTCCACCGCCAGCGGGGGCCCGGCGGGCAGGGTGGCCTCGGTGGTGGTAGTGGTAGGCGCGGTGGTAGTGGTGGTGGAAGTCGGGGGAGGCGCGGTAGTCGAAGTCGTCACCACGGGGGTAGTGGTGGTCGTGGTGGGGGCGGCACCGCCTCCGCAGGCGGCCGCCAACAGCGCCAGGCCGAGGATCGGCAACAGCGGTCGGGCGACGAGTCGTCTCATGGAGCACCTGCCGATGAGTCGGGGCCCCGCCAGCGCGGCGTAGGGGAACGCTACTCCATGCGGCCCGGCGAGTGCAGGGTGGCGGCGGGAGGGGCCCGGTCGGAGGTGGCCACCGACGGCGCCGGCAGGGCGCGCTGCGTCCGGGGCTACCCGCTCACCCGGGTGCCGCGCAGATCGAAGCTGCCACTGCCGCCCGTCTCGCCGGAGGCACCGATCGTCCCCGTCATCATCCCGGTGCCGTCGATCAACGCCTCCACCACAAAGGTGCCGGGGTTGTCGACCACCAGGCCGGCGACGGAGGTGCGCCCGAGGAACTCCCCGCGGCAATCCACCACTCCATCGTCGTCGACGGTGCCTTGACAGGAGCCCTCCAGCGAGAGCTGAGCTTGCACTCCACCGCCGTAGTCGTAGGTGCCCGCCCACTCGTACTGCGCGGTGATGGCCCCCGTAGCGGTGACCGTTGCCGTGAAGGGGACGGTGGCCTCGAACCCGGCCTCCGGGATCGCCCAGTCGAATGTTCCTTCGTACTCCCCGGCGAATCGGGGGTCTCCGCATCGGCCGTGATCACCACTCGGGCGCAGGCTTCGGTGTCGGTGCGGGTGAGGGAGATTTGGGCGGTGTTGCCGGTGTTGAAGAAGGTCCAGCGCCAGCGGGCGACGTCGTCGTCGGTGGTGAGGTTCTCGCTGCCCGGGTTGAGCGCCCCGGGCCCGTTGACGGTGATGTGGATGATGGTGGTGTCGCCGCCTTGGGGGGCGGTGGCCACGATGCGGTAGTCGAGGGGATCGTCGAGGCTGGGACGGACCCGGGCCTGGAGGAGGGCCCGGCCGATGACCTGTTCCCGGCTGCCGGTGACCCCGAGGCGTTCCGACAGCACCTTCCACACGGCGTTGTCGATGCGCAGCACTCTGCCGCCCAGGGCGGGGTCCACGGCGGTGATCCGGTCGCTGATGGCAGGGTCGGCGATTTCGGTGGCGGCGGTGTCGACGAGGATCTGCTTGATCTGGGCGGCGGTGAGGGTGGGGTCGAGGGCTTGGAGCACGGCCACCGCGGCGGTGACCTGGGGGGCGGCGAAGGAGGTGCCGCTCTGGGCCACGGGCTCGCCGCTGTTGTTCATGCCGGTGAACACATCCTGGGCGATGGCCGCCAGGGTGACCTCCCCGTCTCCTCCGGTGACGTAGTTGGAGCCGGCAGTGTGCTCGACCCCGTCGCTGTCGGTCCAAGTCTCTTGCCAGCGTTCCCCTTGATGGTTCAGCCCGCCCACGGTGACCAGGTTCGGCTCGTTCAGGCCGCCGGGAACGTGAGTAGCGACATCGGCGGCCTTGTTACCCGCCGAAGCCACGATGAGCACGTCGGGATGCTTGGCGGCGATGTCGCGCAGGAACGCCCGATAGAGGGCAACGGTCTCCGGGGTGGCCTGGTTGACGCCGAGGGACAGGTTGATGACCTTGGCGCCCCGGCCTATCAGATAGCGAACCCCGGCGAAGGTGTTGGCTTTGGAAGTGATCGACGACGAGCCGAAAACCTCCACCCGGGTCCAGCCGAACTGGTCGTCGGGGAGGATGGCGTCGAGCACGCCGGGAGCGTCCCTACCCGGGGAGGCATCCACCATCTCATTCACCCAGAGGCCGTGATACTGCTGGGACTGGCCGAACCCGTCGGCGAAACCCACCTTCGGAGGAGTCACCGCCACACCCGAGGCTCGCACCAGCCGCCAGGCGTCCTCCACCCCAATGAGCCGGTAATGATCACTCCGCCCCTCACCCTCGAGCACCAGAGCGTCCAAAGGGCCGCAAGGCCGCTCCATGACCTCCAGATCGGGCCGTACCACCTGGGAAGGGCCGGCGATCAGCACCTCCGGCCGGGCAGCAGCAACCTCGAGCGCCGCGGCGATAGCCCCTTCTCCCCCGGAGGGCAGCTCG
The DNA here is from genome assembly GCA_016932695.1 of Acidimicrobiia bacterium. GTDB lineage: Bacteria > Actinomycetota > Acidimicrobiia > Spongiisociales > UBA11373 > VGBK01. The sequence goes on from JAFGCH010000100.1 coordinate 17,395, forward strand.
ATCTCCACCAGCAGGTACTCGTCGACGCGGGCCACCACCGTCCCGCCCACCGCCGCCGCCACCTCATCGGCAGCGCCCGCCCCTGCAGCGTCGGTCAGACGCACCACGATGCGGCGGTCGAACACCTCACCCCACCCCGCCGTCTGGATGACCGTGGACTCATCGGGAACGACAAAGGCGGGTTCCTCCCCCTCGCCCCCATCCCCGCTCACCCCGGTAGTACTCGTGGAAGAAAGGGAAGAACCGGTGGTAGACGCAGCAGCGTCACTACTAGTCGTCTGGAACACCGAACCGGCATCACCCCCACAGCCGGCAGCAGCCACCAGCAGCAACACCGAAACAAGCCAGGCCATCCTGCGCACCAGAGCACCTCCACCAGGCCGAAGCCCACGAGACCGCGGCGCCGTCATGCTACGGCGTGATCTTGAAGTGACTGCCTCGGGCCCCGCTCTTCCTAGCGGTGGTCGGGCATCACGTCGTAGCGGCGGTCCTCCCAGCGCATGAAGCCGACCATCGCCCCGGTAACCAGGCGGCGCAGCGGTCCGGGCGGCACCGGGACCATCCGCCGGTCCACGAAGAACGACCGGGTCAGGTCGGTGTCGCGCTCCAGTACCAGGTCGCGTACCGTCTGGCCGTGCAGGTGGGTGAGGGAGACCCCGTGGCCCACGCACCCCAGCACGTAGACCCAATCCGGGTTGCCGGCGTGGCCGATGGCCGGGAACAGGTCGAGTGCTGCCGACACCGGGCCGCCCCAGGCGTGGGTGAAGTGAATGCCCTCCAGCGCGGGGAAGGTGCGGTATAGGTCGCCCCGAAGGGCGGCGAACACCGCCTCGTTGCGGTCGTGGTCCATGCCGCCGTCCGGGCTCAAGGCGACGTCGCGCCCTCCCCAAACGAGCCTGTCGTCCGCCGTGAGCCGGTAGTAGTGCACCAGGTCGCGAAAGTCCTCAACCCCTTCCCGCCCCCGCCAGCGGAGGGCCGCTCGCTGCTGATCGTTCAGCGGCTCGGTCATGACGATGTAGGTCCAAGCCGGCACCTGTTTGGCCTTGAGGGGGGCGAACTGGTGCGACCAGGCGTTGGCGGCAAAGACGACTTTGCCGGCCCGCACTCGGCCGTTGGGGGTAGTGAGCCGGGAGCCCTCCGCCGTCTGCTCCACCGTTTGCACCGGGGTGCCCTCGTAGATCTCCACTCCCCGTTGGGCCACCGCATCCCGCCAGCACCAGGCCAGCTTCGCCGGGTTGAGGATGCCGCAGTTGGGCTCCCACCAGGCGCCGCCCACATAGAGCGGGCTGTTCACCCGTTGGCGCAATTCGTGCGAGTCGATCAGGGAGATGCCCTTGATGCCGAGCCGGTGCACCAGTTCGATCTCCTTGTAGAGCCGCCGGCGCTGCTTCTCCGAAGTGGCCACCCACAAGTAGCCGGGGTGCTCGTAGTCGCAGTCGAAGCCCAATTCCTGCACCATGCGGTGCACCAGGTCCACCGCCCGCTCGGCGTACTCGTGCGCCTCTACCGCTCGGGCCTTGCCGAAGCGGAGAGCGGTGATGGAGTGCATCATCCCGATCTTGGTCATGGAGAACCCACCGTTGCGCCCGCTGGCCCCCGAGCCGACCACGTCGGCCTCCAGCAGGGCGACGCGCAGGCCCGGTTCGGCCTCCTTGAGGAAGTAGGCACTGGTGAGGCCGGTGTAGCCGGCGCCGATGATGGCCACGTCCGCCTCGAGGTCCCCGGCCAGCGCCGGGCCGGGCTGATAGGGGCGGGTGCTCAGCCAGTAGCTCTTCTCGGTGAAGGGGACGGCCTCCATTTCACCCTCCTTGGGGTGGCTCGAGGATCCGGCTACGCAGGCCCGAACCTACTCCTTCGGCCCGAGCGGCGGAGGGGACGGCCATTCCCGGCCCTAGGCGCCGGCGCGGCGCTCCTGCGGTACCGTTGACCCAAGTCGGAATAGGGAGCGGAAATGGAGTACACCCGTCTCGGCCGTCTGGGCCTGCGCGTCAGCCGCCTCTGCCTGGGGACGATGAACTTCGGTTGGGACCTCCCCGGCACCGAAGCGAGCGAGGCCTTCGCCATCATGGACCGGGCCCTGGAGCACGGCATCAACTTCTTCGACACCGCCAATGTGTACGGCTGGCAGCGGGGCGGCCGGCCCGGGGAGGGGCGTACCGAGCAGATCCTCGGCCGCTGGTTCGCCCAGGGAGGGGGCCGGAGGGAGCGGGTGGTGCTGGCCACCAAGGTGTACGGCAAGATGGGCGATTGGCCCAACGAGTCGCGCTTGTCGGCACGCCACATCGTCTCCGCCTGCGAGCAGAGCCTGCGCCGCCTGCAGACCGACCACATCGACCTGTACCAGTTCCACCACGTGGACCGCGAGGCCCCGTGGGAAGAGATCTGGCAGGCGGTAGAGACCCTGGTAGCCGCGGGGAAGATCCTCTATGTGGGCAGCTCCAACTTCGCCGGGTGGCATATCGCCCAGGCGAACGAAACCGCCCGGGCACGGCACTTGCTGGGCCTGGTGTCGGAGCAGTGCCGCTACAACCTCACGGTGCGCACCGTCGAACTCGAGGTGCTTCCCGCCTGTGAGGCCTACGGGCTGGGGGTGATCCCGTGGAGCCCCCTAGCCGGCGGCCTCCTCGGAGGGGTGCTGGGCAAGCTGCAGGAGGGGCGACGCGCCGGGGAGGAGATCCGCGGCGAGGTGGATCGGTTCCGCCCACAGCTGGAGGCTTACGAGGCTCTCTGTGCCGACCTGGGGGAGAACCCCGCCGACGTCGCCCTGGCCTGGCTGCTGGCCAACCCGGTGGTGACTGCGCCCATCATCGGGCCGCGGACCGGGGACCAGTTGGACGCCGGTCTCCGGGCGCTGGAGGTCACTCTGAGCGACGAGACGAAGGGGCGCTTGGAAGAGATCTTCCCGGGGCCCGGCGGCCCGGGGCCCGAAGCCTGGGCCTGGTAGAGGGCTCGGGGGCCCGGTCGTCGCCGGCGGTGACCGGGCGGGGCCTCTTCAGGACGAGGGGTAGAGCGACACCAGGTTCAGCTCATACTGCTCGTGGTACTGCACCGAGCCGATGCGGCTGCGGCTCGTGCTGTAGTCGTCGGTGACCTGACGCACGATCAACTGGGTGCCGGGGAGGATCCAGGTGTCGGAGCTGTCGGAGCTGTCGGAGCCGCCGCTGCTGGAACTGGTCGTGCGGACGTGCAGCGTCTCCACCGGTTCACCGCCCACCGTCAGGGTCTCGTAGCCGACGACCTCGTACTGCATCACATCCTCGGCCGCTTCGACGTTGCCACCTGCGGGCCGGGTGCAGGTGCCGGTCCAGGACTCACCCGGCTCGCCCTGCGTCGGAATCGGCGGGTCACAGGTCCACACCTCCAGATTGCCGACGCCGAACCACTCGTGGTAGCCCTGCCAGCCGGCCATGCTCCCGTCGGGACAGAAGTCCCACTCGTCCCACCGCTCCTGCAGAGCCTGCCAGCGCGCCAGCGTTCCGCAGCCGCCGGGCTGGATGGTCAGGTAGGTCTGGGCCGGGTAGTCGTGGCGGGCCCCGGTTAGCGCGTCGGTGGTCTCGAAGCCCGAGGTGGTGTACAGGTACAGCCCGAAGTCCCCGGGCCGCCCACCACCGCTGACCAGGGTGCCGGTCACCTCATCCTGCTCCACCGGGGTAGCTCGGTCGCGAAAGACGAAGAGCAGTGCCCCGGCGGCTATCAGCAGGGCAACCACCACCGCGACGGCGATCAACCAGCGGGTACGGATCTTCATGGCCATGCCGCCAGTCTGGCAGGCGGGGGCGGTCTCCCGCCAGCGGCCAGCCGCCGGGCCGGGGCCTCCACCCGACCGTAGGTGGGGCTTGGGCCCGGCCGCGGGCTGAGGGCATCACCTGCGGCGCTCTTATCATTCCTCTCCTCCCCCGGCCCGAGCGGCGCCGGGAGAAAGGGCCTCCGACCGTGATCAAGCCTCGGATCGTCTGCGCCGGCATGTGCAACACGAAGGGCGCCGAGATCAAGTACCTCGCTCGCATGGTCGCCGAGTACGGCGGCGAACCGATCGTCATGGACTTGAGCCTGGGCGATGCCGTGGACTGGGCCGACGTGACACTGCCCGAAGTGCTGGCGGCCACCGGCACCGGCCTCGAGGAGGTGTTCGCCGCCCCACGGGCAGCAGCCATCGACCTGGTGGGCCACGCCGGGGCGGTGAAGATCCTCGAGATGCGCGCCGCCGGCCGCTGCGACGGCATCATCTCCTGGGCGGGGTCGGTGGGGACCACCACCGCCACCCGGGTGATGCGGGCGCTCCCCTTCGGGGTCCCCAAGATCATGCTGACCGACATGGCCTCGAGCGACGTCAGCGCCTGGCTGGGCAACAAGGACATCTACATCGTCAACCCGACCGTCGAGCAGGGAATCAACGCTATAACCCGTAAGGCGGTGGCCAACGCCGCCGCCGGCATCGTGGCCATGGCGCGGGTGCCCGAGCACCCTGCCGGCTCCAAGCCCCTGGGGGCGGTGACCTCCTACGGCACGACTACCCCGGCGGCCCGCCGGTGCGTCGAGTACCTGGAGGGACGCGGCTGGGACACCGCCATCTTCCACGCCGTCGGCGCCGGGTCCACCATGGAGGACCTCATTCGCTCCGGGCTCATCGCCGCGGTGATCGACCTGACTCCCGCCGAGGTGGTCAACACCCTGCTCGACAGCCCCTTCGGCGTGCCCCGGCTTTGGGAGGGGGAGCGCCTCACCGCCGCCGGTGATCTGGGCCTACCGCAGGTAGTAGCCCCCGGTGGCCTCGACCAGGTGGCTTTCGGGGCCCTGGGGTCGGTGCGGCGCGAGTACCTGGACGATTACCTCGCCGGTCGGCGCTCGTCGTACCAGGGCTCGGGCCTTCCCTATCAGCACAACGAGAGCGTGACCATCGTGAGTTGCACCCTCGACGAGGTCGAACGGGTGGGCCACTACCTGGCCGACAAGCTGAACCGGGCCACGGGGCCGACCTGCTTCGTGCTGCCGATGCGCGGCTGGTCGGCCTATGACCAGCCGCGCGAGACGGCGAGCCGGGAACGCGGCTGGGCGGCGGGCAACGGCGATGGGCCTACCTGGGACCCCGACCCGGATCACCCCGGCTGGTCCCGCCGCGCCGGGCTGATGCTGCAGGTCCTGCGGGAGCGCTTCGACGCCGCCAAGGACAACTTGGATCTGGTCGCCGTAGACCGCCACCTCCTGGATCCCGAGGTGTCCGACCTGATCACGCGGTGTTTGGGGGACATGCTCGACGGCACCTGGGAGAAGGGCCGCTACGGGTACCTGCCCGGGGTGCTCGGCGTCGGGACCGTCTGATCCGGCCCCGCGACCCGGCTCGGCACCGGGGATCCGCCGCCGGGAGGCTTCTCTCCGGCGGGCTGGCATCCGGACGGGTCCGGTGGGAGACTGAGAGGGCAATCCGTCTGCTGTGCCGCGGCCGCGGGCCGTCGGCGGTGAGCTTCCGGAGGTGGTGCGATGCTCGTAGGTGGTGTGAGTGAAGCAAGCCCGTCTCGCCGGCCACGGGTGGCTCTCCTGCCCCGGCTGATGCCGGCCGTACTCGAGGTGGCCGATAGGCACGCGCCGCAGGGCTTCGAGGTGGTGGTGGCCGACTGGAGGCGGAACCCGGAGCACGCGCTGGCCACGGTGGCCGAGGCGGACTTCATCCTCGCCCTCGCCGGGGCGGTCACCCCGGCAGTGCTCGACGCCGCTCGCGGCCGTGTGCGCCTCATCCAGTTGCTCAGTGCGGGCTACGACGAGATGGACACCGCTCGGGCCAAGGAGTACGGGATCCCGGTGGCCACCAACGGCGGGGCCAATGCTCCCTCGGTGGCGGAGCACATCATCTTGCTGATTCTCGCCTCCTACCGGCAGCTGGTCGAAGTAGCCGCCCGGGTGCGCCGGGGGGCGTGGGAGTCGCCGTTCACCACATCACGGCTCACGTATGAGATCGGCGGGAAGACGATCGGGCTGGTGGGCATGGGCAACATCGGCCGGGCCTTGGCGCGCCGGCTCCAGGGGTTCGAGACGACCCTGCTCTACTACGACGTCCGGCGGCTCCCGGAGGAGGAGGAGCAGGATCTGGATGTGACCTTCGCCGACCTCGAGACCCTGCTGACTCGGGCCGACGTCGTCAGCCTGCACCTTCCCCTGCTGCCCGAGACCCGCCACCTCATCGGAGAGGCCGAACTCGCGATGATGAAGCCCACCGCCCTGCTGGTGAACACGGCGCGCGGCGAGATCATCGACGAGGTGGCCTTGGCGCGCTCCCTCGCTGCGAGGAAGATCCTGGGAGCCGCTTTGGATGTGCTGGCTCAGGAGCCGCCTCCGGCCGGCCATCCCCTCCTCGACCTGGACAACTGCCTGATCACGTCGCACTGCGCCGGCCCTACCTTCGACAGCTGGCCGCGCCGTTTTCAGAACGGGTTCGCCAACATTGCCCGGGTCGCCCAAGGCCTCGACCCGAAGTGGCTGATCCCATAGGTTCTGCAGAGCCCTCTACAAGTAGAGGCCGGGGCGGTACTCGGGATCGGTGCTGGGGTCCGGCAGGGCGAAGTCCTCGGCCACCAGCTCACAGAGCCGCTCTTTGGAGATGTCGGCTTCACCGCTCAAGCGCAGGGCCTGGCGCCCGAGTAGGTAGTTGAAGAGGTTGCGCACCAGCCGGGCATTCCCGAACTCGCGATCGCGGGGGAACTTCTTCAGGTAGTCCTGCAGCTTGGCCACCAGCTCGGGTTGAGGCTCAACCTGGTTGGTGGTGCACATCAGGTGGAAGATGGCCACCAGCTCGTCGCTGCCGTAGTCGGGGAAGGGTATGACCCGGCCGAAGCGGCTCTTCAGGCCGGGGTTGGCCGACAGGAACCGGCTCATCTCCTCCGGGTAGCCGGCGACGATGACCACGAGATCGTGACGGTGCTCCTCCATGAGGGCGACCAGGGTGTCGATGGCCTCCGGCCCAAAGTCGCTGCCGGATTCGCTGCGCGAGAGGGCGTAGGCCTCGTCGATCAGCAGGACGCCGCCGAGGGCTTTCTGGATGACGTCGCGGGTCTTGGTGGCGGTCTGGCCCACGTAACCCGCCACCAGGTCGGCTCGCGTGGCTTCCACCAGGCCGCCTTCGGGGAGCACGTCGAGAGCGGCGTAGATACGGCCGAGGAGCCGGGCGACGGTGGTCTTGCCGGTGCCCGGGTTGCCCATGAACACCAGATGGGACGGTTCGTCCAGCGGGGGCAGCCCGTGCTGGCGGCGTATCGCCGCCAGCCGCTTCACCTGGGTGATCTCCTTGACCTGCTCTTTCACCGGCACGAGCCCGATGAGACGGTCGAGCTCCTCGAGCAGGGTGTTGAGGTCTTCCTTCTCCGTCTGGGTCTTGGGGGGTGTCTCGGCGGGGGCCTCGCTGACGGTGCGGTCGGCCGTGACTCGGTCGCGGCCCCGGAAGGCGTCGGGGGGAGCATCCTCCTGATCCGATGCGGCGGGGGGTGGCCCCGAAGATGGAGGAGCGGCCGGGAGCTTCTCGCGCAGGATGTCCACCAGTGAGCGGACGGTCCCGCCCGAGGCGGCGGCAGCCCGCAGCGCTTCCTCGGCCGCCGGGGTCAGGCCGGGGATGCCGAACTCCTCCCGGTTCGGCCCGAGGTGGCGCTCCAGCACCTCGGCGGCATCCTTGCCGAAGGCTTCCTGGACGGTCGCCGCCTCGAGGCGGAGGGCGGCCACGGCCAGATGGGCGAGATCTACCGCCCCGTGCCCGCGGCGTTTGGCCTCGCCGACGGCGACATCGTGCAGGTAAGCCAGGCGGCCGGGCAGCTCCACTGGTCGGTCTCCTCCGCTCGAAAGCAGGCCGCGATCATCCTAACCCCGCCCGGCGCCGCCGAGCCGGGGCCCTCTCCCGGGCGACCGCGTCCCCGCCGATTACAGGGGCTGGCTGCGGGCGGCGGTGGCCTCACCCGGCTGCCAGCGCACGACGGGGCGGCCGGTAGCCGGGTCGATGGTGGTGACCGCCAGCACGGGGTAGTGGCCGTCCTGGAAGAGCCGCAGGCCGATGACCCGCCAGCCTACGAGCGTGGCATGCCGGGGTGGCGGCTGCGGCATTCGCCTGCTCATCGCACCCTCTTGGCCGCTTGTCGCAGAGGCCGGGGTTGGGATCGCGGCCTCGCGCCTACCTGTGTTGTACTCCAAGATGGGCCGGAAGGGAACCCCGCAATCGGGTTCGGCCCGGAGCCGGCCTGTACCCGGGAGGGGGCCGGCTCGCGAAAGGACGGTGGGTCAGCCCGCGAAAACAAGGCGCCACTGCCCGTTGCGAACACCTGTTCGTCGGGTGTATGTTCGGTCCCTCCGATGGACGGCGCCGGGAACCCCGTGGACTTCTCCGCTCTGGTAGCGATCACGCGTTGGCGGCGCGATCTGACGGCGGGACGCGATCCCGGTCCCCCGCCGGTGCCTCTTCCCGGACTCCTGCGTCTCGAACGAGCCCGGCGCTTCACCCGTCATCTCGAGCAGAGCCTGGGCCTCGATGAGCCTCCTCCTGCCCTGCCGCTGCAATTGCCCCTCTCGGTGCTCCTGTCGGCCCAGCCGGCCTGCCCGGGGATGGCGGCTGCAGCCCCACCGCCCTCACCACGGCCTGCGGCGCGGCGCGGTCGGGAGCTGCCGTGGCAGCAGTCGGCGACCCCTGTCTTTGCCTACCGGGCGTGGGCCATTGTCAGGAACCGGCTACGCGGGGTGAGGGTTACCTGGCCGGTGCCCACGGTGATGGCCCGCTGCCTCGACCTCGGTCGCCGGTCCGGGGCCGACCCGGCGGACGTGCCGCACACGGACGGCTCGTGCGGCCCGCCACCCTGCGGCATCTACGCCACCAAGGCGGCCGCCGACTCGCTCGACGCCATTGAGCACGATGGGCCTCTGGCGCTGGGGGTGGTGGCGCTGGCGGGCAAGGTAGTCGAGCACGAGCGCGGCTACCGCGCCGCGGCGGCCACCGCGGTGGGGATGCTGGTTGTGTGGGAGGGCCGGGCGGTGCAGTTCGACGGCGTCGAAGTGGATGAGTTGTTCGCCGTACCCGACCAGGCTCTCGCCGCCGCCCGCGACCGAGCCTGGGCCCTGCCCGCCCCCGGGCCGGAGCGCGACGCCCTGCTGGTGGGACAACTCGAGGCGATCAGGGGGAGTTTCGGCGCGCCGGCCGGCTCCGACTGATCGGCCTATCCGGCGCCAGGTCAAGTCGCGAGCGGCCGTTTCCGATGTTCAGGCGTGGTCTCTTCGGCACCGAGGCGTATCTGGCTCCGCTACCCGGCGAACTGCTGTTCCTGCGGCCGGATGCTCTCCCGGGGGGAACTGGCCTGGTGGGACCCGGCCGGGCGGCGCGCCCAGTGTGAGGAATGTGCTGCCGCCACCCCTTCCGATCCCTGGGCGGTGCTCGACACGGAGGAGCGGGGGCGGGCGGGGGCTTCGGCACAAGCCGTGTACGAGCGCCGGGCGCGCGCCCGCGAAGCCCGAGTCCGCTCCCGGCATCCGGTGCTGGGCGGTGCGATCCTGGCCCTGGCCGAGGAGCCGACCGCTATCACCGCCTGGCGTACCGGGGCCGAAGGCGAGCGTCGGCTCGGCCGGCGGCTCGACCGCCTGGCCGAAACGGGTCGGGTCGAGGTGCTTCACGACCGCGCCCTCCCCGGCTCTCGGGCCAACCTCGATCACCTGGATGTCGGGCCCTCAGGCGTCTTCGTGATCGACGCCAAGCGGTACCGGGGGAAGCTCGAGGTGCGGCGCGGCGGTGCGGGGTCCCGCCGGGAGCCCGACCGCCTGTTCGTCGGGGGCCGCGACCGCACCCGCCTGGTAGACGCCGCCGCGGGACAGGCGGAGCAGGTCCGCCGTGCTCTGGGCCATCTGTACTCCGCGCCCCCCATCATGGTGATGGCGGTGCTGTGCTTTGTAGGCGCCGAATGGCCTCTGGTGGGCGCGCCCGCTCAGTTCGGGGAGGTCGGCGTGGTTGACCCTCGCGGCTTGGAGCGTCTGGCGACGCGTCCGGGCTCCATCGGCCACAACCAGCGGCTCAGCCTGGCACGCCGCCTGGCGGCGGCGCTTCCTCCGGCCGCTCCGACCCCGGCGCACGTCTCTCCTGCAGGACCGGGCTGAGGCTCGCCCGGTGGGCGCTCATCCCGCCGGAGCGGCATCCTTGCCGGGATCCCACCAGTGCTCGATGCCGGCCGAGCGGGCGGGATCGGCGGTGGCGATGACCTCCCGCAGGCCCTCCCGGGGCGGTGAGAAGCAGTCGATGAGGCGGCAGGTCACCTCTTCGGTGCGGCCGGAGTGGGGTACGTTGGAGGGGAAGATGATCACATCCCCGGGGACCACCGTCCTGGTGACGTCGCCCACGGTGATCTCCATCTCCCCCTCGCGCACGATGCTGATCTGCTCCTCCGGGTGGGCGTGGGTGGGGAAGCCGCTGTGCGGGGGGAACACCACGAAGTTCAGCGAGAGGTTCTCTCCGAAGATGGGGCAGAACACCACGCCTTCGGCGATTTCGAAGCGGGGGTAGTCGTCGATGTTGGCGATCGAGGCTCCGGAGCGGTCGTAGGTTCCCGCCTGCGGCTCGGTCAGCTTGAAGTAGGGCTTCGCCTCGCCCTGCCGGGTCTCCGCTCGATCGTTGCTCCCCGCACTCACTGCTACCTCCTCTTTGCCATCCACTTCGCCATCCACCAGCGGTGCGCCAGGCACGCTAGACGGTACCGCGGGGCTCGCCCGCCGTAGGCAGGTCCTACGGGCGGACGGGCGAGTCGTTAGGGTTGGGTACTTCGGAGGGGAGGGGAGATGAGACGTTCTGTCCCGGGCATTGCCGTACTCCTGGTGCTGGGATTGGTGCTCGCCGCCTGCGGGGACGACGACGGTGGGGCGGTCATAACCCCAACGACGGCAGCCCCCTCCACCTCGAGCGCGACCACCACGAGCGTCGCACCCCCGGCTACCTCGACCACCGTGCCGGAGACCACCACAACCGCGCTGGCCTTCGTCGCGCCGTCGCTGCCGCCGGCACCGGAGGTGGTCCCGGTGACCTCGTCGACGGCCTTCGTCACCTTCGCCGACGGGACCGTAGCCCGGGTGGACCTGGCCACCGGGGACGTGGTGGCCACCGCGGTATACCCGGTGGCCGACGTGGTGCACTACGCCTTCGGGTCGCTCTGGCTGGCCTCCTGCGCCGCCGGCACGCTCACTCAGGTCGCCGGGGCGACTCTGGACGCCGTGGGCGAGTGGGATCTGGGCGGCTGCACCTCGGGCCTGGCTTCGTCCGAGGGCGTGATCCTGGCCGCCTTGCCCGATGCGGTGGTGTCGCTGGACCCCGGAACCGGGGAGAGGGCCACCGTCCTAGATTGGCCGGGGCTGACCGCCGCCGCGGCGGGATCACCTCTCGTGGTAGGGGACGGCAACGGGAACGTGGTCTGCTACGAGCGCATGGCCGACGGGGCGCTCATCGAGCGATGGCGTCTGAGCCCGCCCTTCCAGGGGCAAGTTCTGGCGGCGACCATCATCGGCCCTACCTTGTACGTGCTGGTCAAACCGCCCCGGGGTCCCGCCTACATCGCTGCCCTGGTGCTGGAGACGGGCCGTATGCGGGCCTCGGGAGACGATCCGACGCCCACCTTCGCCGGCCTGCGCGACTTCCTGGCCACGGCCCGCTGGGCCTACACGATCGCCGCCGACGGGTCGGTCTGGGTCCACGACTTCTTCGAACCGGGGGCCGACTTCCAGGTGCCCATCGATGGGCCGCAGGATGCCGCCGCCGTGCAGAACCCCGACGGGTCGCAGTCGGTGGCGGTCCTCGGCGACGACGGCAGCGCCACCAGCCTGGGTCTCTACCAGCCCGGAGGCACCACGCCCTACCAGGTGATCCCGCTGGGTGGCCCCGGAGGGCAGCACCTGGTTGCTCCCAAGCCTTTGGATCCCTGCGACCCGCTGGACCAGCGGGTGCTCGATGCTCGCGAGGAAGTGCGGCTGCACACTGCCGCCCTGGCCACCTTGGCATTCCGAGCGCGGGGCGTGATCACCCTGGCCGCCGACTCCCTCCGGATCGCCGAGCAACTGGCGGCCCAGGCCGGTGAGGGGGAGGCGGCCGACGCCTTGGCCGCGGCCATCGAGCAGTTCCGTGAAGTGATTCGCCTGGCTGGGGAGGTCAACGGCCTCTGGAGAGATGTCGAGCAGGTGGCCGAAGCGGTGGAGATCACCTGCCATCCCGGCCTGGCCGAGGAGTACGCCCGAGCGGCGGACCAGTCCTACCAGGAAGCCGACGCGAAGTTCTCCACCTTGGTGAGCAGCTTCAACCAGGGAGCGGCCAAGCTGGAGCAAGGGGCGGCGGGCGGCTGAGAAGCGCCCTGCTCCCGGGTCTGCCGTAGCCCGGGGCGTCCCTACCATGCGGCGGAGCGGCCGGTAGGAGGCTTCCCGACATGCGACGAACGGGATGGCGCATTCTTGCCGCGGGGCTAGCAGCGTCATTGACCGTCGCGGCTTGTTCGACCCCCGGTGGAGGGACGGCCGGTTCGTCAACCACGACGACGGCTGCCGTTACCACGTCCACCTCCACTGCGGCGCCGGGGACGACCCTCCCCGCCGGCCCCTTCGTCCCCGAGCCGGCGGTGCCCGCCGGCCCTCTGCCCTCGTTCAACGAGTCGGCGGGTTGCGGGGTAGCCCAGGGGGTGCGCGGCCCGTATGCCTCCGTCATCGGGCACCTCGAGGACGACGAGGCAGTGCGCGGCCCCTGGGGCGATGTCTACGGCCGGGACATCGGGGAGATTCGCGAGCAGCTGGTGGAAGTAGCGCTCCCCATGACCGGGGAGGATGAGGTCACCGTCTGGGTGCACCGTGCAGCCCTGCCCGCGCTCGAGCGAGCCATCGCCAACCTCGAACGGGAGGAGGCGGCGGGGAACTACTACCTGATCCGACGCGGCGACGTCTCCAGCTTCAACCCCTCCACGGTGAGACCGAAGCGCTACCTGTCCTTCCA
>JAFGCH010000017.1 GCA_016932695.1 Acidimicrobiia bacterium
CGGCAGGGGCGGAAGCCGGCCCGGGCTGCCTCCGCCGACGAGCAGAACTCCACGCGGTGCTTCGCGGTGATGCGGCGGGCGTGGCGGCAGGTGGGGTGGCAGTAGATGCCGGTGGTGTCGCTCCCCAGGTAGCGCACCCCGCGCCCGGCGAGGGCCTCGTACTCCTCCACCGCCAACCCTTCGGCCCCGAGGAGCAGGCGCTTGTTCTGGTCGGCTCCCAGCGAGTAGCGCCCGAAACGCCCGTCGGCCCGCACCACCCGGTGGCAGGGGACGACCAGCGGTACCGGGTTGCCCGCCAGGGCATTGCCCACCGCCCGGTCGCTGCCCGGGCGGCCGATCTCCCGGGCCACCCATCCGTAGGGGCGTACCTCGCCCGGCGGGATTGAAGCAGCCAACTGCAGCACCGCCGCCTGGAACTCGCTCAACCCGGCCGGGTCCACCGGCACGCCGCGGGTGCGGCCGTGGGCCAGGGCCCGGTCCACGGCGGCGGCCAGACGGGGCGGCAGCGCCACGGCCGCCGCCACCTCGCGCCCGAAGCGCTGCCGGTAGGCCGCGGCGAACCGCTCGGGGTCGTCGGCCAGGTCCACCCGCGACACCCCGCCGTTGGTGAAGGCCACGAAGACCGGTCCCAGGGCACTGGGTAGCGTGACGTAGCGGGCGGCGAGGCCCAGGCGTCCCAGCACCTCGGGCACCAGGTGGGTCGGGGCGGGTTCGCGCAGGGCGGCGAGGCGGGCGGGGATGTCGGTCATCGTTCCTCCTCGAGAAGGGAGCGCAGCCGCTGCAATCCGCGATGCACGTCGGCCTTCACCGTCCCGACGGGACGGCCCAGGGCCACGGCCACCTCGGCATAGGAGAGGTCGGTGACGTGGCGCAGGACGACGGCGGCGCGCTGTGCCCAGGGGAGGCGGGCCAGGTACGCCACCAGGGCCTCACCTGCGGCTGCCGCCAGGGCCCGGTCTTCGGGTCCCGGGGCCGGGTCGGCCATGACCGCCTGAGAAGGCAGGGCCTCCTGGGGCCGCCGCCGCCGGGAGCGTTCTCGGTTGCGGCCCAGGTTGGCGGCGATGGCCCACACCCACTCCCGCAGGCGCAGTTCCCGGATACGCTCCGGGGAGTACCCGCCCAGGGCCCGGTAGGCGCGCAGGAATGTCTCCTGGGTGACGTCTTCGGCATCGGCCCGGCTGCCGGTCATCCGCAGGGCGCCCGAGTAGACGCCGTCGATGAGGGCCCGGACCACGTGGGGAAAGGCGGCCTCGCGGTCGGCGGCCAGAGCCGCCGGCAGCGCTCCCATCCCGATGCGATGTCCTCCCGGCACTGTGCCTCCTCGCCCACAAGAACCCCGGACGGCTCCGCCCGGTTGCATTCTTCCCGAACCCGGTCGTAGCGTCGGGCTCCCAGCCGTTACGGAGGCGCCATGCCCGTCGGGAACGCCATCGCCAAGGGAGTGCTGCGCTCCCCGCTGCACCGCACCATGAGCCGCAACCTGCTGTTGCTCACCTACCAGGGCCGGCGCACCGGCAAGGAGTACACCATCCCGGTGGGCTACGCCCGCTTCAGCCGGGACGAACTGGTGGTGGTGGCCGGGCGCCCGGAGGGCAAGACTTGGTGGACCAACATGCGCGGCCCCCTGGCGGTGAAGGTTCTGCTGGCGGGGCGCGAGATCCCCGGCGAGGCCCGCCTGGTCACAGGGGAGGAGGCGGCGGCCCGCCTGGCCGCCTACTTCGAGCAGATCCCCCGGGCGGCGCGCCTGTTCCGGCTCCCTGCCGGCCCCGACGGCAAGGTGGCGCCGGAACGCCTTCCCGAGGTAGCCGCCGCGTTGCCGGTGATCGCCATCCGCCTGAAGCCGTGATGCCGGCAGGCGCCGGTGCTCGCCGGGCCTGCGTCGGTAGCATCCCTGCTCAACCGGGAGGCTCCCAGCAGTGAGCGGATGGCGGGCCGGCATCGTGGCCGCGGCGGTCGGCGGGCTGATCTTGATCGCCGGCCTCATCGTGCACGCCGTAGGTGGGGACGACGGCGGGCCCGGCACCACCACCAGCGCCGCCCCGGGGGAGGTCACCCTGGCCTGCGTCCCGGCTCTCGAAGAGGTATGTGCCGACCTGGCCGGCATCCTGGGCACCGGGGTGCGCCCCTTCCGGCCCGGCGACGCCGCCGCCGAAGGGGAGATCGTGATCGCCCCTCCCGGCGACCTGGCCGAGATGCCGGCGGACGCGCCGCTGGTGGCTTCCAGCCCGGTGGCCGTCGCCGTGTGGCGCGACCGGGCGGCGGTCCTGACGTCGGCCTGCACCGGCACCGTAGATAAGGCTTGCCTGGAGGAGGCTTACGGCGAGCCGTGGGCCGACCTGGGCGGCAGCACCGCGTGGGGGGGCTTCACGCTGGGCTTGGCCGATCCCACCCTCTCCGCCTCGGCCATGGAGGCCTGGCGGTGGGTGGTCGACTCCGGCGGGGTGCCGCCGGGCCTCGACGCCTCGCTGCGGGTGCGAGCCGCCGACGACGCCGCCCTGATGCTGGAGGTGGCGCAGTTCGGGCCGTCGCGGGCGGATGCGGTGATCACCACCGAGGTGGCCATTGCTCGCCAGTTGGAGAACGTGTGGGACGTCGGCCGCCTCGAGGTGTTCTACCCCAACCCGGGGCCCTGGGTGGACTACGTGGCGGCGGCCCGGGGCAGCGACGCCGAGCGTATGATCGAACGCCTGCTGAGCGCCGAGATCCAGGCCCGGTTCCCGGCGCGGGGCCTTCGCCCGGCGTCGGGCGATGCGGCCGGGCTACCCGCAGGCCTGGGGACGCCGGGGCAGCCTTTCGCCCCACTGGACGCCGCGGAGCGCGACATGCTCCTGGCCGCCTGGTACGACCTGTGAGCGAGGAGGGCAAACCATGGATCGCCGGCAACTGAACGCTCTGGTCGGGGCAGCCGCGGTGATCGTGGTGGGCCTGATCATCTGGGCCGTCGCCGCCGGGACCGGCGGGGAAGACGGCAACGGCGCCGCCGACGGCACCACCACCTCCGGGATCCCCGAGGGTTGTGTGGAGGTGCCGGCGGCCGTGTCGTCGGAGAAGATCACCCTGCTCACCGACCTGGCTGAGGCCTTTAACGCCACCTCCCCCGAGGTAAACGGCGAATGCGTGCGGGTGACCATCTACAAGGCGGCCTCCGGCCTGGCGGCCAGTGAACTGGCCACCGGCTGGTCGGAGGAGAGGACCGGGGCCCCGGCGCCGGTGCTGTGGAGCCCGGCTTCGAGCGCCTGGGGGGCGGTGGTCAACTACCGGCTCTCTCTGGCCGGGCAGCCGCCCATGGCCAACGACTTCGAGCGGATCATGATCACCCCTCTGGTGCTGGGCATGCCCCGCCCCATGGCCGAGGCGCTCGGCTGGCCCGAGGCCGAGATCGGCTGGGCCGACGTGCTCGCTCTGTCGCAGGACCCGGAGGGCTGGGGCAGCTACGGGCATCCCGAGTGGGGCCAGTTCAAGCTGGGCAAGACCAACCCCAACTTCTCCACCTCCGGCCTGTCGGCCACCGCCGCCATCTACTACGCCGCCACCGGGAAGACCGCCGGACTCAGCCTGGACGATGTGGGCTCGCCCCGGGTGGGGGAGTTCGTGCGCGGTGTGGAGGCGGCCACGGTGCACTACGGCGACACCACCATGACCTTCCTGGAGAACATGCTGCGGGAGGACCTGGCCGGCCGCCCCCTCTCCTACGTGTCGGCGGTGGCCATCGAGGAGGTCTCGATCATCGCCTACAACCGGGGCGACCCCGGCGACGTCGGCTTGAAGAACCCCATCCCCCCGAACGTGCCCTTGGTGGCGGTGTACCCCAAGGAGGGCACTCTCTACTCGGACAACCCGGCCTATGTGCTCGACGCCGCCTGGGTGAGCGACCTACAGCGGCAGGCGGCCCTGGACTTCCGCTCCTTCGTGATCGACAACCCCGAGAACCAGGCGCGGGCCTTGGACTTCGGGTTCCGGCCCGGAAACCCGGCGGTCCCTACCGGCGAGCCCATCTCCACGGCCAACGGCCTCAATCCCTCCCAGCCCAAGACCGAGTTGGAACTGCCCCAGCCGGCGGTGCTCGCCGCCTTGGTCGACTCCTGGGAGTCGTACCGCAAGACGGCCCGGGTGATCATCGTCTTCGACGTCAGCGGGTCGATGGGCGACCTGGGAGGCGAGGGCTACACCAAGCTGGACCTGGCCAAGCAGGCGGTGCTGGCCTCCCTGGACGAGTTCAAGCCCGAGGACGAGGTGGGCCTGTGGGTGTTCTCCACCGAGCTCGACGGGGCCATCGACTACCTGGAGTTGGTGCCGCCCATTCCGCTCACGGAGGGCCGGGCACAGATCGAGGGCTACGTGGCCGGGCTGATCCCCCAGGCGGGCACGGGCCTCTACGACACCACCCGGGCCGCGGTGCAGGCGGTGCGCGACGAGTACGACCCCACCAAGATCAACGCCGTGCTGCTGCTGACCGACGGCATGTGCGACGATTACGAGCCGGGGTGCGAGCTACCGCCGCTGATTGCCTTCCTCTCCTCCACCGAGCGCGACGTGGTGCGGGTGTTCCCGGTGGCCTACGGGGCCGACGCCGACGTGGCCACGCTGCAGAGCATCGCCGACGCCTCCCAGGCCCGGCTCTACAAGGCCACCAACCCCCTCACCATCGAGGCGGTGTTCCAGCAAGTGATCTCCAACTTCTGATGCCGCTGCCAGACCGCCTCCGCTGGAACCCGCGAGTGCGCAAAGGGGCGCTGCTCGCCCGGGCCACCCTGTCTCCTTGGGGCCTGGCCGCGGGCGGGACGCTGGCCGGCATCGGCCTGGCCTCGGGCGTGGGACTGCCGTTCGTGATCGCCGCCGGGGCGGTGGCCTGGCTCACCTCGGTGGTGCTCCACCTGCGCGACCCGGAACTGGTGCGCTCGCTGATGGCGCCGGAGTTCGACCGGGACCTGTCGGTCCTCGACGAGCAGCACCGGGGCTATATGACCGCCGCCCTGGCCGCCCGGGACCGCTTCGAAGCGGCGGTGGCCGACCTGCCCGGCAAGGACCAGTTCGGGGGCATGCGGGCCCGGGTCACCGAGGCGCTGCGCCGCATGTACGACTCGGTGGTGTGGACGCAGCGGGCCGATCGCTTCCTGACCACGGTCGATGCCGCTGCGCTGGAGCGGCGCCTGCGGGCCGCGGGCAACACGCCGGTGGCCGAGGAACTGCGGGAGCAGTTGGAGGAGATCGAGCACATCCGGGCGCGGCGCCAAGAGACGGTGTCGCAGTTGTCCGCCACGGTGGCGGGCATCGAGACCCTGGCGGTGAAGATGGGTGGCCTGGCCCTGGAGACCGCCGCCCCGGGGCGGTACGGGGTTTCCACCGCCGAAGTCCGCCGTCTGCGCCAGGAGCTGGACACCTACGTGGACGCCCTGGCCGAAGTGGAACGCACCCTGCCGGCGACCATCCCCGAGGAGGCGTAGGGGGAGTCGCTCACGCTGCCTGAGCCGCGGCCCTGCCCGTTTCCTCCGGTAGGGTGTCCGCAACACCTGAGGGAGGTGCCCGTGGTGGCGGCGAAGCGGCTTGGGATGCTGGTGACGGTGTTGGCCCTGGGGTTCGCCGCCTGCGGTGACGACGGTGGCGCCGCAACGACCACGACGCCGACCACCACGACGACCGCGACGACCACCACGACGGCTGCTCCCACCACTACTGCGCCTCCCGCCACGACGGCCCCGGCGACGACCGCCACCAACGTTCCCCCCGACATCCATCCCGCCTGGGGCGTCAGCTGGGAGGGCGTCTGGCCGTCCGATGGGAGCACCGCTCTAGTCAGGGTCGAAGGCCCCGAGGGATTCGTTGAAGCCACCGTCGGCGTGGACTACGGGGTCGAGTGGGACGGCGGCGTATGGGACCGGATCTGGCTGGGCTCGCCCGACCCCGCGGAGTTCGGAGTTTCCTTCTACGGGCAGCGTCCCGAGCCGTGGGTGGTCGTGGTGTGGGGAGCGCACACCCATAGCGGAGGCGGGTTCGAGGTGATGGAGCGTTTCGACCCGCCTCTCGTGTTCGACTTGAGGATGATGCCCGGTGAGGAGGTCTCGGGGGCCACCACCTTGGTCGCCACGGATCTGAACGGTGAGGTCGAAGAGGGCCCCTACGCCTGGTCTCTGTCGCTGGTGGGCTTCGAAGACCTGGAGGTAGCCGCCGGGCGGTTCCCGGACACGGTGCATCTGCACGCGGTCGTGGAGGAGCCCGGCGGGTACACAGCCGAGACCGATGTCTGGATCGACGCCGCGCAGGCCCTCATCCGCCTGGCTCCGGCCCACATGTGGAGATCTCTGGAGCTGGCCGGTCCCTGGAGCGAGTAGCGGCGGGGCGCCGCCGACTACACCGCGAAGGGGTATCCCCGACCGTTCACGTACAGCACGTACCACCCGGGGGCGAACTCCCCCAGGTCGATGGTTGCGGTGAACGACACCACTACCTGGGCGCAGACCTCCTCCGGGCCGGCCAGGGCATAGACGTCGAGGAGTAGGGCCGTGTCATCGGAGGAGAGATCCCAGGCCGGGGTGTGGCACGGGGTGGGCAGGTAGCCCTCGACGACCACTGACACGCGGGCGGGGTTGGTGTTCGCGGAGAGGAACTCGACCGACTCCACGTAGGCCGGGCTCGGCGGGGCCGGGGCCGGCAGAGGGGTGGGAGTGACGTCGCAGTCCCCGCCCGGAGGGCAAGGCTCGACGGCGCCCCAGCAGGTACCGTCATCGGGATCAGCCACGATGAACGGGAAGGCCCAGACCGTGCCGTCGGGCCCGGCGATTGCGATGGTGAAGGCCTCGCCCACGGGAGCGCCGGCAAAGAGGACGGTGGCCTCCCAGTAGCCGCCCTCGTCGATGACCGCCTCGGTCCCTCCATAGGGTGAGGAGATCGCGACCAGCCCTCCCGGGTCGCCGGTGCCCCAGAAGTACTCCGTCGGCGGATCGTCAACGGAGCAGCCGGCCCCTTGATAGGCGCTGAACACCCAGCACGAACCGGTCTGGGGATCGGGGGCGATGAACGAGAATGCCCAGACATCCCCGTCGGGGGCGGCTACCTCGATGTCGAAGGGCTCACCGATCGGCGCCCCGGCGAAGTTGACCGTAGCCTCCCACCAGCCCCACTCATCCACCACGGCCTCGGCCAAGCCGTAAGGCGAAGTGATCGTGATGGTGTCGCCGGGGAACCCGGTGCCGTAGAAGAAGTCGGCGGGGGGCGTCTCCAGGGAACAGCCCCTTCCTTGGTAGGCCGAGAACCAGTAGTCCTCGGGCGGCAGGCAGGTGCCGTCCTCCGGGTCGGCGGCGGTGAAGTACAGCTCCCACACCTCGCTCGTCCCGTCGGTCGCCGTGACCGTGAAGGTCTCCCCGAGGGGCGCCTCGGGGAAGGTGAGGGTGATCTCCCACCAGCCGGATTCGTCGACACCCACGGTGCCGCCGCCGTAGGGCGAGTCGAGGGTGATGGTGTCGCCGGGAACCCCGGTGCCGTAGAAGAGGTCGGAGGGCGGATCCTCGATCGAGCACCCCCACATCTGGTAGGCGGAGAACCAGTACTCCATCGGCGGGGTGCACTCGCCCGAGGCCGGGTCGGCGATCACGAAGAGCAATTCGGCGATCTCCCCGGCGCCGGTCGTCACCGTCACCGTGAAAGGCTCCCCGTAGACGGCCCCGCTGAAGGCGATGGTCGCCTCCCAGTAGCCGTCCTCACCGACGACGGCTGCGGCCGAGCCGTAGGGCGAGTCGAGGGTGATGGTCTCGCCGGGCCGGCCGCCGCCGAAGAACAGTTCAACCGGGCTCTCCTCGGCCGAGCAGCCGTAAGCCTGGGAGGCCCAGAAGTCGCGCGGGAGATCGGAGTCGTCGGCCTCGGAGCCGTTGTGGTTGGGGACGCCCGGGTTGTTGCCGCTCTGGCCGTCCCCTTCGCTGCCGCCGCCGGGGATGGTGCCGGGCGGCTGCGGGCCGGGACCGAGCGGCCCGCCGTGGCCGGGGTAGTCGCCCGAGAGCTGGGAAGACGGCTCCCCGCCGCCGAGGGGGACGGTGGTGGTGCCGTCGAGGGGGCGCGGCGTGGTGGTCGCCGGGGAGAGGTCGGGGCCGGCCACCGCCTTCAGGTCGATCGAGGAGGGCAACACCAGCAGGGCTACCACGAGCACGGCGGCGGCCAGCGCCGCGCCGACGGCTAGGACACCGATGAGGCGGCCGCGCCGGGGATGGGGCGCGACCCCGTCCGCTGGGGCGGTCGCTCCGGCCACGCTCGCCTTCAGGGAAGCGACGGCGCGACGGGCACGGGATTCCAGGTTCATGGCTGTTCCTCCGGGGAGATGCCGAGGCGGCGGGAGAGCCCGGCCCTGCCGTTGTAGAGATGGACCCGCACCGTGGCCTCGGCGCATCCGAGGATCTCGGCGATGTCGGCGACGGGACGGTCCTCCAGGTAGTGGAGGGCGATCACCTGGGACTGGCGACGCGGCAGCGACCGCACCGCCTTCCAGAAGTCGGCATCCTCGTCGGGCATGGGGGGCAGGTACGAGTTGCGGGGCTTGAGGCGGGCCAGGGCGGCGGCCTCACGCCCCCGAGTGCGGAACGCGGAGACCGCCAGGTTGGCCGCCACCCGGCGCACCCAGGCTTCGGGCTTGTCGTAGCGGCCTACCTGCTCCCAGCGCTTGTGGGCGGCAACGAAGGCGTCCTGGGCGATGTCCTCGGCAGCGATGCGGCTGCCCGAGAGGGCGTAGACCAGGCCGACCACCTCGCGGTACTCACGGCGATAGAAGCCGTCGAAGGAGCGCAGGGCCCGATCGGGCTGGGGCGGGTCGTCGAGTTCTGCGGCCATGCTCTCAGCCCGGGTCCGGCGAACCGTGACGGTCATCTCGGTGGGTAACACGCCGGAAGGGCTGGAGAGGTTTATCCGTCTTCTCGCCGGTTCGGCTTTGCAGCCAGGTCGATAGGGCCTCGGGGTCCTCACTCTGCAGAGCGGAGAAGCGGAGGCGCCTAGTCCCGTCCTTGGGCAGGCGGAGGGCCGCCCCCAGGCCGGCCAGGATGAACCCGGCGGCGGTGGCGGTGACGATGCGGGCCGAGGCCACGAAGGCATCCTCGACTACGGCCACCACAGCCTCTGAGCCCGGCTGCTCCCGCAGCGAAGGCAGCACCGCCCCGGCGCTCTCCCGCACCGCGGTGGCAATCCCCTGTTGCGCCTCGGGGGGCAGGCCGGGCACCTCCTCCAGGCCCGAAGCCGTGCGAGTGCCCAGGCCCACCACCAGGAGAGTGCCCAGCACGGCGATGCCCAGGGCCGAGCCCACCTGGCGGAAGGTGCTCTGGATGCCCGAAGCCTGCCCCGACGCTTCCACCGGCACGTCCACCAGGATGGCGTTGGTCAACTGCGCCGTGGCCAGACCCACACCCATGCCGTAGACGAACAGCGGCCCGGCCAGGGTCCAGCCGGTGGCCGAGGTAGACAAGAGGGGGACGGCGGCCAGCAGGCCCGCCGCCTCGGCGGCCATGCCGGCCAGCACCACCGGACGCGACCCATGGCGCCGGGCCAACTGCGCTGCCAGGCCGCCGGCGACGAAGGCCCCCGAGGCCAGGCCCACCAACACCAGGCCGGTACGAAAGGCCGTATACCCCAGCACCGACTGCAGGAATAGAGGCAGGGCGAAGATCAGCCCGAACTCCCCCAGGCTGACCACCGCCACGGCGACGTTGCCGTTGCGGAACGAACGCAGCCGGAATAGGTCGAGGTCGACCACCACCGCCCGCCCCGCCCGGCCCCGCCGTCGCTCGACCACCAGGAAGGTCGCGACCAGCAGCACCCCGGCGGCGAACGCCGGCAGCACTATCGACACGGAATCCAAGGGCCACTCCACCCCCAGGGCGGAGAAGACATGGGTGGGGCGGAACCAGCCGTAGCGCTGCCCCTCGATGAGGGCGAAGACGACCGCTCCCAGGCCCAGGGAGAGGGTTGCGACGCCCCAGGGGTCGGCGCCGCGCCGGAAGTGCGGGTCACGGGTCTCCGGGACCAGGAGCAGGGCGCCCAGGACCACCAGGGCGCCGATGGGCAGGTTGATGTAGAAGATCCAGCGCCAGGAGTGCTCGGTGGTCAAGTAGCCGCCCAGCAGCGGTCCGAGGGCGGCCATCCCACCGATCACCGACCCCCACACCCCGAAGGCGATGGCCCGGGCGGGGCCCTGGAACATGGCGTTCACCGAGGAGAGGGTGGCGGGCAGCATCATCGCCCCGCCGATGCCCTGCACGAAGCGGGCGGCGATCAGCGACTGGGGCGACCAGGCCTGGGCGGCCCACAGGCTGGAGAGCACGAAGAGCGCCACCCCAGCGATGAAGAACAGGCGCCGGCCCCAGCGGTCCCCGGCCCGGCCCAGGCTGATGAGCAGGGCGGCGAAGACCAGGGAGTAGATCGTGTTCATCCACTCGGCATCGGTGGCCCGCAGGCCGAGGTCGCCGATGATCGTGGGGATGGCCACGTTCACCACGGTGGCGTCGACGATGATCATCGATACCCCCAGGCTGAGCACGGCCAGGCCGAGCCAGCGGCGGCGGGTGGCAGCGGGGAGAGGGGCGGCGGAAGTCACGGGGCGGCACGTTAGGGCGGCGCCGCGGTTGGGCGGCGGCACCGGTGGGGGATCCCGACGGTGTTGTGCCGGGAGGGTTCAACGCATATACTTATGCGCAGAGTAAGGAATGCTCAGCCAGACCTCTCGCTACGTGCTCAGCGTGCTCTGTTACCTGGCGAACCGGGGGCAGGAACCGGTGCCGGCGCATCGCATCGCCGCCGAGACGGGGGCGCCGGCCAACTACGTGGCCAAGATCCTGGGCACTCTCTCCCGCCGGGGCGTGGTGAGGGGGGAGAAGGGATGGGGCGGGGGCTACGCCCTCGGGCCCCGGGCGGCCGAGGTCCCTCTGGGTGATCTGCTGGCCCTGTTCGACGATCACCCGGGGCCGGTCGACTGCCCCTTCAGCGCTCCCATCTGCGGCTGCCGAGTGGCCCTGACGCAGGGACGGATCGGGCGGGGCGGCCGGCGCCCGGCACGGCATGCCGGCGAGAAGGTGGCTTGCCCTTACGGCACCGGGGAATGCATCAACCCGGTTCCCTGCCCGCTCCAAGGCCACTGGGCCCGGGTGCGGGACGGCTACCAGGGGCTGGCCGGTGCCCGGGTGGGGGATCTGTCGGGGCGGGTGGCTCGGTGAGAAGCGGCATCTTTTCACGGCCACTCAACGGGTTTTCACGGCCACTCAACGGATATACAGATGAGATGAGTTGTCCGACTACCAGGAGGTAGGCGACATGGCGGTAACCATCCAACAGCGCGGCGACACACCGGTACTGGTCGAGGTACGGGGCGGACTGGGTAAGGCCGCGCAGCGGGTGCTGGCCACCCTGCGGCTGGCCATGGGCTTCATCTTCGCCTGGGCCTTCGCCGACAAGATGTTTGCCCTGGGGTTCTCCACGGGGCGACTCGAGGACGGCAGCATCGACTTCTTCGCCCAGGGGGCGGCCGCCCTGAACGGCGGGTCGCCCAGCTTCGGGTTCCTGAACTTCGGCAGCCGGGGGCCGCTTGCCTCCTTCTGGCAGAGCCTGGCCGGGGACGGGTGGGTCAACGTCCTTTTCCTGGCGGCTCTGGGGGGCCTCGGTCTAGCCCTGCTGCTGGGCATCGGCCTGCGTATCGCCGCCGTCTCGGGGGCCCTGCTGATGCTCTCGATGTGGTCGGTGGCCATCTGGCCGGAGAACAACCTGTTCGTCGATGACCACATCGTCTACGCCCTGGTGCTGGTGGTGCTGGCGCTGACCGCGGCGGGCAACACCTGGGGCTTTGGGGAGCGCTGGAGCCGCACCCGCCTGGTGCAGCGGTTCCCCTTCCTCAAGTGAGCCACCTGCTCTCGCACGCGATCGAGGGGCCGGTCTGCCGGCCCCTCGGACTTCCGGATCCCGGTAGCGGGTACCTTGCTAGCCGCAGGAGGGCAGGGCCATGATGCCCAGAGCCTCGGCCAGGGCCTCCCGCGTGCGGGGCCCCACCTTGCCGTCGGCGCGCAAGCCCGCGGCCGTCTGGAAGGCCGATACCGCCTCTGCCGTCTTGGGACCGTAGATGCCGTCGAACGGCCCGGCGTCGTAGCCCAGCACCCGCAGCCACTCCTGCAGCAGCCGTACGTCCTCTCCCCGGGCTTCGCCGGGTCGCAGGATGCGCCCGTTGGGGTCGGTGAGGGAGGCGAAGGCGCTGCCTTCGGCGATGCGACGCACCGCAGTTCGGGTCTGGGCCCCTACCACCCCGTCGGCGTTCAGGCCCCGCTCGCGCTGGAAGGCGCGTACCGCCAGGTCGGTCATGGAACCGAAGATGCGATCCACCGGCCCGGCCTCGTGGCCCCGCAGGTTCAGGAAGCCCTGCAGTTCGCCCACGTCGGCGCCGCGGCTGCCCTTGCGCAGCAGGCGGGTGCCGTCGAGGAGCGAGTCGAGCGGGGTACTGCTCCCCCCCGAGCAGGTAGCGGGGGGAGCCTGGCCCTCGGCGCGGCGCAGCGCCTCGTAGGGGTTCACGATCACCCCGGTGGGGTCGCGCAACTCGAAGTGGAGGTGGGGTGAGGTGCCCTCGGCGTTTCCGCTGTCCCCCATCCAGCCGATCAGTTCGCCGGCTTGCACGTGTACCCCGGGGCGGATGCCGGGGGCGATGCCCCAGCCCTGGCCATCGTCGGTGCCGGGGGTGTCGTTGTTGAGGTGGATGTAGTAGGTCTGCCAGCCGTCGTCGTGGCGCAAGGTGAGGGAGCAGCACTTGTGGGGGCGCAGGTCGTTGGGGTTCGACGACCAGTTCACGTACTCGATGCGGCCGGAGGAGGCGGCCACGATGGGCAGCATCTTGGTGCCCATCAGGTCCTGGGCGTGATGCTCGCCGTCGGCGCGCTGGGCGTAGAACCAGTCGGCGTAGTGCACGTCCCCGATCACCGGGAAGACCAGGGGGTAGTCCACCATCTCGCCGTAGTAGTGGCCGGCAGCGGCGGCGCCGGGAGCGGTGGCCACCACCAGGGCGAGGGCGGCGGCCAGCGCCAAGCCGGCGAGGCCAGATCGGCGGGCTGCCACGGGCGGGGCATCGGGCATGTCGTCTCCCGGTGTCGGGTGCTCGCCTTTGCTTCGGCGTCCGTAGGCGACACCTTCAGGGTATCCCTTCGAGGAGTATCCGCCAGTCGTCCTCAGAGACCTCTCAGGTTCGACGGGCGACCGCCGACCGGGCTCAGGGGAGGTACTGCTCCAGGATCTCGGTGATCACCCCACCGTTCACATGAAGCCACACGGCGCAGCCCTCGCCCGGGCACAGGGTGTAGCCGCCGCTCTGCGCGGGCCACTCGTCGAGCGAGAAGGTGATGAAGGCGAGATCGTCCCCCGAGTTGTCGATGGAGTAGGCCACCGCGTCTTCGGCCGCCGGCACCTCCATGGAGTCGGGCAGCGGGTTGCGCAAGTAGTGCGGGGACGGGAGGTCGGTGATGCCGTCGGCTGCTGCTGCTGCTACCGCGGCGTCACCGAAGAAGAAGCAGCCGGGATCGAAGCGCACCCCGGCTGGGGTGGCCTGCAGCACCTTGCCGAACCAGATGCCGTCGGGGAGAGAGCCCGTCGGGGGCGGGCATCCCGAGCCGTTGGCGCCGTCGCTGCCGGGCAAGGGATCGGGTGGGCAGAGCCCGGGCACGCCCACTACGAACACCGGGCCGGGTGTTGTCGTGGGGGGGACCGTGGTGGTCGTGGTGCTCGCGGGCATGGCGGTGGTCGTCGTGGCCTCGCTCGTGGTGGAGGTGGCGAAGGGCCCACCGTCTCCACTGCAGCCGGCGAGCACGAGGGCCACCAGCGCCGGCAGGACCGGTACGCCGCGGGAGATCAATAGGGCTTGCCCCTTGGCCTACGCGGAGGCGGTGAGGTCGACCACGTCGGCCCCCGCGAGCGTGAAGACGGCGGCGGCGGGCGACGAGGTGGTCCAGGTGGCCTCGAAGCGGAGAGTCACCCGGAAGAGCCCGCCCGGGTCGGTGACCGTCGGGTTGAGGGGAATGAGCTCCGCCCGGCCGGCGGCGGCCAGGGGGGGCGGCGGGTCGGAGAGAGCGCGGCTGCGGAGGTCGAAGAAGGGATCGTGGAGGATCAGCGCCACCTCGGTGGTGCCTTCCAGGGTCACGGTGGGGTTCACGTAGGCCTTCCCCCCGCCGCCCTCGACCGTCCATTCCAGCGCTCCGGCGCCGCGTTCCAGAGTGAGGGCCCCGAGACGCAGCGTGCCCCCGCCCTCCAGAGCGAAGGTCGCCGGCTCCAGAGTCAGGCTCATCCCACCGTCTTCGGGCAGGGCGGGCTCCGACCCGGCCCCGGCCGCGGAGAACTCGGCGGTGTGGATCTCCTCGACGCTCACCAGGCGCAGGGTGGCCGAAGCGGGGTCGGAGTCGAACGGGGGGAAAGCGATGGTCGCCGCCGCCCGGGCCACCGGGTCGAACACCACCGCCGAGGATTGGAGGGTGGTCCCGTCGGGGAACTCCAACAGCCACTGCCCGCCCTGGTGGCCGAGGGTCTCGGTGGGATCGTGCTCTGCATCCACGGAAAAGGTGAGAGAGACGAAAGCCGCATCGGGCCGCAGCAGGATTCGCTCCACCCGCGCCCCGTAGCCCTCTCCGAGGGGCTGGTAGCCGGCGGGCAGAACGGGACCGGCCGCCGTGGTGGCGGTGGCCGCGGTGGTCGGCGCGGAGGCGGCCGCCCCGCCCTCGTTGCTTGCCGCCAACCGGTAACCCAGCACGGTGAATCCGGTACCGGCCAGCGCTGCCGCCAGGAAGAGAGCGGCGGAAAGCGCTCGGCCCCGGGGCACGCCTTCCCGATCGCGGGCCGCTTCGTCGAGGGGGGAGCGCAGCAGTTCGGCCAGGGCGCTCTCCTGAGCGCTCTCCCGGGCCCAGGGGTCGGGCGCCGGGGACCCGGGGGTGTTGCGAGGAGGCAGAGGTTCAGCCAAGGCGCAGCGCTCCGGCGTCGACTTCCACCGACCGATCGAAGGGCACCCAGTAGGTGGCGCGCACGGCAAACGGAATGGGATCGGGCACCGGGCCCATCTCGTGCACCACCTGGATGCCGGTGCTGGTGCGGCCGCTGGTGAACGCCCACCCTTCCCCGAGCACCCCCAGCAGAGGCGCTCCCGGGTCGACGCCGTGGGCGAAGCCGCCCGGAAGGGCGATATCGACCTGCACCAGGGTGGAGGTGCCCTGCTCAATCAGCCGGCTCACCCCCACCGAGCAATCGCTATCGAGGTACACCGGCGAGTTCAGTGGCAGGGCCATCTCGTAGGCGTAGGGGAGCCGGATCCAGTAGCGGTCGAGCCGCACCCCGAGCACCTCGGGGAGGACTCCACCGGGAAGCTCGAAGCGGGCGGTGCGACCGCGCGGGCTCAAGGTAGATCCGGGGATCTCGCCGGAGACGGTGAGCAGCGTCCACCGTTCTGGGGCCACCGCGGCTTCCTCGGACAGGCGCTGGAACTGGATTGAGGTGTGGTAGGTGGGCTCGCGCAGGCGCCCCGGGCCCGCCGGGTTGAGGTCGAAGACCTCGAAAGCGAGCACCGCCTCGCCGTCCTCCACAGTCAGTCCCTCGAGGACCATGACGGCCGGGCCCAGCTGGATCTCCCGGGCGTCCACCCACCAGACCGCCGGGGCGGTGGTTGTTGTTGTGGTCGCAGCCGCGGTAGAGGCAGCCGGCTCCTCCTCGCCGAGCAGCAGCAGACCGGCCAGGGCGATGCCCACCCCTAGAGCGAGGCCGAAGGTTCCGAGGGCTACTCGACGCCACACCAGACCACCATGCTACGTGCCCGCCGGTCCGTCGTCATCGGGCCGGCAGTGCCGGCCGCCGTCGGCTTCTGAGATCCGTCGGGAAGGCGGCCATCACGGGGTGGTCAGCTGCCCGGAGGGGCTACTCGGTGCAGTAGGGGGGTTCTTCCTGTGTGGGGGCGTAGACGGCGATGAGTTGACCGTCGAGGGTGGCGGCTTCGATGGTGTCGGTGTCGACGCGCGTGACGTGGCCGTAGATCTGGACCAGAGGCCCCCCGTGGAGCGGGAGGATGCAGACCTCCCAGTCGGCGGGGTAGACGTGGGCGGCGAAGCCTGCGGCGAGCCCGGGGCCGTCGCCGGTGGTCCCGGGGGTGTAGGTGCGCTCGACCTGCTGCCACCACCGCTCGTTGAAACGCACGAAGGGGAAGCCGCATCCGTCGATGGTGATCTCGTAGCGCCAGGTGTGGCCGATCTCCAACCAGTCGCCGCCGGGCCAAACCGGGTGTGGGGAGTAGTGGGCAAGCGCTCCGGTTCGCGGGTCGATGGCATCCCAACCGGCGCACAGGGGGAAGCCCTCGTACCGCGGCTCCAGCCAGGCGACCTCCCAGGACCGCTCCTCGTCGAGACAGGAGGGCGAGTCGTAGGCGAAAGAAGTGGGATGGCCTCGGTCGGGGTCGTAGGTCGCGCTGAAATGGCTGTCGGCGGAGCACCCGATGCCCGGGGTGGTGAGGGCCGTCTCGACTCGATCCAGCAGGTCGTCGACGGTGGGCGGCCGGAAGGGGTAGTAGGGCGGGTACTGGTAGAAGCCGGTGGGGGATTCGACCATCTCGGCGGTGACTTCGTCCCCGAGGACGGTGATGTCCCAGGTGCCCTCGCCTCCCCGGGGGCTTCCGCCGGAGTAGCGCAAGCGGTAGTCCGCTGGGCCCTGTGTCGCCCACAACGCCCGGGCTGCGGCCAGGGTTGCCGCCGGGTCGGGATCGCTGCGCTGGCCGAGGAGGTCGGTGCAGGTGATGGCATTGACCGTGCGGACGGTGTCGTCGGAGTCCAGCGCCAGGTCCAGGCGGGTGCCCTGGGGCCCGTCCCAGAGGTCGAGCAACTCGGTGCGGGCCATCCAGTCGGCGGCGCGGCTCGCCGGCGGGCCTGCGAGCGTCCACGGCTGGAGGTGGGCACACCCCGCGGTGTGCAGGATGCCGTTGAGATGGAACATCCACCCCGATGCGGTGGTCGCCCAGCCGTCGGTAGTGATGCCGACGATGGGGCCGGTGGTGAGCCCGATCTGGGCGGCTGGGGGCTCCGAGGGCATCACCCGCACCCAGGCCGGGGCGCCCTCCTGTTGCAGGCCGGCGATCACGAAGCCGGGCGCGCCGGTCTGCGCCATCTCCCAGAGAGCGGCGTCTCCCGGGCTATCGGCCGGCAGGTCCAGCCGGGCCCCGTCGGCTAGGACCAGCGTCGCCGGGCCCAAGCGGGGGCACTGGTCGAAGCGCGGTCCTTCGGCCGGGTGGGGGCAATCCCCGGTGGGAGCGGTGTCCCACCCCGGGCCGGCCTCGACGGCGATTACCACTCCCATGAGGTCCACACGGCCCGCTGCGGGGTCTAGTGGAAGGGTGGTGGTCGGGTCGGGTATGGGAAGGCCGGCGGCGGTGGTGGTGGCTTGCGGCGGCGGGGGCTCGCCCCGTAAGCCGAGCGCCCATGCCATTGCGAGAACCAGGGCGGCGCCGACGATCGGGCCTATCGACCAGCGCATGCGGCCCACACCGAACCCGCGTCTCGCCCCCATGCGCCTGATTGTCGTGCCGGCGGCGCAGGTTGTCTACAGGTTGGGGGGCCTTGAGCGCATCGCCTACGAGGTCACCGCTGCCGGGCGATCATCGGCCCCCATCGCCCTGGGGTGAGGTAGCAGAAGACAGGGATGCTGCCTGCCAAGTACATACCCTCCATGGCTCTGGATGTGGTGCTTGGTCCTCTGCATTCGCCTCTGGTGGCACGGGGGTTGAAGTGGCATGTCATACGGTATATCGTTCTTGTATGACGATGCTCAGCTTTCGAGTCGACGAAGAAGTGGCCTCCGATGCCCAACGGTGGGCAGAGCGGCTCGGTGTCGGTCGCTCCGAACTCCTTCGAGACGCTCTCCACCGGCACCTTGTGAGGCTGCGGGCCGAGAGCGAAGTCGAGGCGTGGAGAGCCACTCCCCTCACGGACGACGAGGCCGCATTCGCGCAGATAGCCGATTGGGGTCCTGCCGAGGATTGGTCGGACTGGGCCGATGCAGCGGGGTGAGATCTGGTTCGCCGCCACGCCCGGTGGGGATCGGCCCGTTCTGATTCTCACCCGTGACCCTGTGGCCGCACGGATCGGATCCGTCGTCGTTGCTGCCTTGACACGGGTTACCCGCGGGGTCGTCTCGGAGCTGGAACTGACCCCCGAGACCGACGGTGTGCCCACGGCATGTGTCGCCAACTTCGACAACCTGCACACGCTCCCACGTACGTCGTTCCGCCGATTCGTGAGCCGGCTCGGAGCTGCGCGGATGGCCCAAGTCTGTCGGACGCTCCGGGACGCAACCGGGTGCTAAGGCGGCAATCGAGCAGCTCCTGACGAAGCCCACCCCTGGGGTGGGCCGGCCTCATCCAACTGGGCCGCTGTGGTGCCCGGGTTTCGTGTCGTAGCTGGGTGGTACATAGGTCTCATGTGCACCGAGGTGGATTGCGCTTGTGAGGTGCTGGCGGAGAGGCCGGAGGGCCGTTCTCCGGAGGGTCTGGGTGAGGGTCTGTGCCGGCTGGCCCGGCTGCGGGCCCGTACCGACGCCTCCTACGCCGTCTGGATCGCCGAGGCGCAACGCACTCACGCCGCGGAGACGCAGGGGTTCGGGTCGACCGCCGA